>JAEYZI010000059.1 GCA_023428065.1 Actinomycetes bacterium
GGGCGGTCGGGATGCGGCGCGTCGGCCTCGCGTGCCGCCGCGCGTCGCTGCGGGCCGGCCGCCGCCGTGCCGATGCGCTCGACGGTGCGCGAGACGAGCGCACGCAGCTCCGGCCCCGCGCGGTGCACCGTCTCGAGCACGAGCCGGTCGCCCTCCGCGAGGCCGATGCGCTCCGCGAACCGGCCCACGGCATCCGCCTCGCCCCCGCGGAAGGCGTTGGCCGCGATGTCGGGGTCGCCGAAGGCGATGACGGCGACCCCGCGGTCGACGAGCGCACGCAGCACCGCCATCGTCGACTCGGTGGCCTCCTGCAGGTCGTCGACGAGCACGAGGCGCAGGCGCGACACGCGGTCGCCCTCGGCTCCGTCGCGGATGGCGCGCACCGCGAAGCTCACGAACTCCGCCGCGTCGAACTGGTCGGGGCGGTTCTGCGCCTGGGTCGCCGTGTACTCGGCGAGGAAGTCGGCGGCCGCGGCCCAGTCGGGGCGCCCCGCCTCGCGTGCGAGCTCGCTGATGCGGCGGGCGTCGGCCCCGAACTCGGTCGCGCGCGCCATGAACTCGCGCAGCTCGCTGCGGAAGCCGCGCAGCTGCCGCACCTCGGGCGTGAGCGGATCGGGCCAGTCGGGACCCGTGCCGTCGGCGAGATGACCCGCGAGGTAGGCCGCGATGTCGGCGTCCTGCTCGGTGCCCGTGAGCAGGCGCGGCGCGGGTCGACCCGCCGCGCGCGCGGCCGCCCCCACGACCTCGAAGGCGAGCGAGGCGACCGTGCGCGCGAGGGGGCCGTCGGTCGGCACGCCGATGCGGCGCGCGAGGCGATCGCGCAGGCGCGCCGCGGAGGCGCGCGACGGCGCGAGCACGAGGACCTTCTCGGGAGACCATCCGTGGGCGAGACGGGCGGCGACGAGCTCGACGAGCGTCGTGGTCTTGCCCGTGCCCGGCGCGCCGAGCACGGCCGCCGAGCGCCCCGCGGGCAGCTCGAGGACGGCGCGCTGGGAGGCGTCGAGCTCCACCGGAGCGAACGCCTCGGCGGCGTCGGCGACGAAGCGGGTGTCGGGCATGCGGCTACCGTAGCGGGCCGCGGCGACACCGCAGCGGGGCCCGCCGAGCGCTCGCCCGCGCCGTTTTCCGCCCACGGTGAACGCTCCGGATGCCGCCTCACGGCATCCTCTACTCTCAAGACGTGGACATTCGCATCGGTATCGCCAACACCGCCCGCGAGCTCTCCTTCGAGAGTGCGCAGACCGCCGCCGAGGTCGAGAAGGCCGTCGCCGACGCGCTCGGCTCGGACGCGAAGTTCCTGAGCCTCAGCGATGACAAGGGCAAGGTCTACCTCGTGCCGACCGCCGCGCTCGCCTACATCGAGATCGGCGGCGGCGAGAGCCGCCGCGTCGGCTTCGTCGCCTGACGCCCGGCTCGCCTAGGATCGCCGCGTGGAGATCGTCTTCGTCACCGTCATCGGCGCCGGCCTCGGGGGCCTCATCCGCTACCTCGTTCCGGGGCGCCGCACCTACGGCCTCGCCCTGCTGCCCGCCGTGGGCGCCGCCGTCACCGCCGCGGTGTGGGCGATCCTCGTGTGGTTCGGCTGGCCGTTCGACGGCGGATGGATCTGGGCCGTCTCGATCCTCGCGGGCGTCGCGGCCGACGTCGCCGTCGCCGCGATCCTCCCGCGCCGTCGCGACGCCGCCGACGCGCGCGCCCTCCACGAGCTCTCGGGCGGCCGTCTCTAGCCGCTCCCGCCGCGAGGTCGGGCCGTGATGGTCAGGCCGTGAGGCCGAGCTTGTCCATGCGCCGCGTGTGCGCCGCGATGAGCTCCGTGAACACCGGATCGACGCGCTCGTCGACCGTCGCACGCGGATGCTGCTCGATCGCGAGACGCGCCACGAGCATCGTGTCGCCCACGAGCCGGCGCCCCCACATCGCGAGCCGCGAGGCGAGGCGCGGGTTGCCCTCGATCGCGATCCGCAGCTCCTCGACGAGGACGTCCTCGCCCTCGCGCCCCTGCAGGAGCACGGCGGCGCGGTCGTCGAGGTCGTCGGGGAGCCCCGCCGCGAGCCCCGCGAAGAAGTCGAGCAGGAAGCCGTTCGTGAGGTAGCAGGTCACGAGGATCTCGTACCAGTCGGCGCCCTTGGTGCGGCGCTGGTACTCGTCGAGCGGCAGGCGGAAGGGCTCCATCTCCGCGGCGGCATCCACGCCGAGGCGGTCGAGCTCGGCCACGAGCCCCGCGTGCATGCGCAGCATCTCGGATGCCGCGCGCGCGAGGCGGGACTTCGCATCCGTCGTGGGCGCGGTCGTCACGGCGCGGCCGAGGTTCTCGAACAGCACGATCGTGAGATACGCCGTCTGCCCCAGGAAACGCGCGGGCGACGGCGCGAGCTCGCGCAGCTCGAGCCGTGCGACGGCGACCGCCTCCGACCGCGGGGGGACGCGCAGCGTGCCCGGACGAGGGCGCGACTGACGACGGAACAGGGCCACCGGTTCAGTGTAGGAGGTCGCGCCGTCCAGGGCGCCGGGGCGGTGCTCCCGGTAGACTGGAACCCTCCCCTACCCAGACAGGTAATCCTTGACTTTCCGCGATCTCAATATCGACCAGGACATGGTCGACGCGCTGGCATCCAAGGGCATCATCGAGCCCTTCCCCATCCAGACGCAGACCATCCCCCTCGGCCTCGCCAAGCAGGACATCATCGGCCAGGCGAAGACCGGCACCGGCAAGACCTTCGGCTTCGGCCTCCCCGTCATCCAGGCGCTCGGCGAGAACCCCGAGCCCGGTGTGAAGGCGCTCATCGTCGTCCCCACGCGCGAGCTGTGCGTGCAGGTCGCCGAGGACCTCGAACTCGCCGCATCCAACCGCCCGACGCAGATCGTCGCGATCTACGGCGGCAAGGCCTACGAGGGCCAGGTGGAGGCCCTCAAGGCCGGCGCGCAGATCGTCGTCGGCACCCCCGGGCGCCTGCTCGACCTCGCGAGCCAGCGCCTGCTGTCGCTCGCGAACGTGCAGGTCATGGTGCTCGACGAGGCCGACAAGATGCTCGACCTCGGGTTCCTGCCCGACGTCGAGAAGCTCTTCTCGCAGACGCCCGCGACGCGCCACACGATGCTCTTCTCGGCCACGATGCCCGGCCCGGTCGTCGCGCTCGCGCGCCGCTTCATGAACCGGCCCATCCACATCCGCGCGAACGACCCCGACGAGGGGCTCACGCAGGCCAACATCAAGCACGTCATCTACCGCGCCCACTCGCTCGACAAGGACGAGGTCATCGCGCGCATCCTGCAGGCGGAGGGTCGCGGCAAGACCGTCATCTTCACGCGCACGAAGCGCGCCGCGCAGAAGCTCGTCGAGGAGCTGAACGACCGCGGATTCAACGCGGGCGCCGTGCACGGCGACATGAGCCAGGACGCGCGCGAGCGCTCCATGGCGGCGTTCAAGGCCGGCAAGAAGGACATCCTCATCGCGACGGATGTGGCGGCGCGCGGCATCGACGTCAACGACGTGACGCACGTCATCAACCACACGGTGCCCGACGACCCCGACACCTACCTGCACCGCGCGGGCCGCACGGGCCGCGCCGGCAAGACGGGCATCGCGGTCACGTTCGTCGACTGGGACGACCTGCACAAGTGGGGCCTCATCAACCGCGGGCTCGACTTCGGCATCCCCGAGCCCGTCGAGACCTACTCCTCGTCGCCGCACCTCTACGCCGACCTCGACATCCCCGAGGGCACGAAGGGCCGTCTCAAGCCCGCCGCCCCGGCTGCCGCGCGCCCGCCGCGCGAGGGCTCGGCATCCGCTCCGCGGTCCGGCTCGGGCGAGGGCCGCACGCGTCGACGCACGCGCGGCGGATCCGGTTCCGGCTCCGGCGAGAAGGCGACGCGCCCCGAGGGTGCGGGCACGCACGACGGCAAGGGCCCCGAGCACCACGACGGCAACGCGGCCCCCGCCAAGCGGCGCCGCCGGCGCCGTCGCAGCGGTGGTGCGGGCGCGGGCGCACCCACTCCCCCGCCCGCGGGCTGAACCCGCCCGACCGCCGCCCACCGCCCGGGCGGACGACCTGACATGCGGCGGGAGTTGTTGCACCCGCCGCATGCGCGTTTCAGCGCCCGCCCGTGCGACTGCTCCCGCCGACGGTGCAGGTGCTCCCGCCGCAGGAACTCGCGGAGGGCGGATGCGCGCGCAGCTCAGGAGGCGGATGCGGGTGGCGTGCGGAACGGGCGCGAGCCCGTCGCGCGCGCGACGATCGCCGCGTACACCTCGGGATCGGTCGTGTTCTCGGCGAGCCGGTTCGGCTTCCCCGCGCCGTGGTAGTCGCTCGAGCCGGTCGTGACGAGCCCGAAGCGCGTCGCGAGGCCGGCCCAGTGCTCCCGCGAGGCTGGCGGGTTGTCGCGGTGGTCGAGCTCGAGGCCGAAGAGGCCCGCGTCGACGAGCTCGCGCATCCGCGGGTCGCTCAGCACGCGCTGCGGGCCCCGCGCACCCGGATGCGCGATGACGGCGACGCCCCCCGCGTCCGTGATGAGCCGCACGCCCTCGACGGGCGGCGGCGCCTCGTGCGGACGGTAGTAGCCGCCCTGCCAGTGCAGGATCGTGCGGAACGCGGCCGAGCGGTCGGGCACGTGCCCCCGCGCGACGAGCGCGTCGGCGATGTGGGGGCGGCCGATCGTGGCGCCCGGCGTGGCCTGCGCGAGCACGTCGTCCCACTCGAGCTCGTAGTCGCGCGAGATGCGCTGCACCATCGACTCCGCGCGGTGCAGACGCTCCGAGCGGATCGCGGCCGTCGCCTCGACGAGCGCCGCATCCGCGGGGTCGACGAGATAGCCGAGGATGTGCACGCTCGCGTAGTCGAGCTGCGTCGACAGCTCGATGCCCGGCACGAGCTCGAGTCCCGTGCCGTCGGCCGCGACGATCGCCTGATCCCAGCCCGCGGTCGAGTCGTGGTCGGTGATCGCGAGCACGCCGAGGCCCGCTGCGACGCCCGCGGCCACGAGCTCGGCGGGCGACTCGGTGCCGTCGGACACGCTCGAGTGCGCGTGCAGGTCGATCGGTCCGGGCATCCCCTCATGCTAGGCCGGGCCGCGCGCCGCCGCCGAGCGGTGGCTCCCCGCCCGCTGCCGCGCATTCCCCAGTTCTCGAGAGAGCTTCCAGCCCGCGCGCGACCGGTGCGCCTAGGCTCTCAGCGATGGTCCGACGCATACTCGCCGCCGCGATCACCCTCGCCCTCGCCGCCCTGCTGCTCGTCGCCTGCTGGCCGCAGCTGCTCGGGCTCGAGCAGACGACGGGGATCGTGCAGCTCGTCGCCGTGCGCGGCGTCGCGGTGCTCGTCGCCATCCTCCTCGCCGTGCTCCTCACGCTCTTCGCGCTCCTGGTCGCGCCGGCGCGCCGCTTCCTCGCGGGCCTCGCGGTGCTGCTGCTCGGCTTCGCCGTCGTCTCGGCGGGCGTGCTGTCGATCCGCGGCTTCGCGGGCGGCGCCTTCCAGACGATCGCCGACGGCGACCTCGTCGTGCTCTCCTGGAACACGCTCGGCGACGCCCCGGGTGCCGAGACGATCGCCTCCCTCGCCGTCGAGCAGGAGGCGGATGTCGTGGCGCTGCCCGAGACGAGCCGCGAGGCGGGCGACGCCGTCGCGGCGCTCCTCGCGGCCGCGGGCCGGCCCGTGCAGGTGCTCGCGCTCCAGTACGACACCGTGTCGAAGGCGCGCACGACGGTGCTCCTCGTGAGCACGGCGCTCGGCGAGTACCGGGTGACGTCCGATGCGCGCACGACGCCGACCCTCCCGAGCGTCGTGGCCGTGCCGGTCGACGGCTCCGGCCCCACGATCGTCGCGGCGCATCCGGTCGCCCCCGTTCCCGGCGAGATGGCCAACTGGCGCGCGGGCCTCGCCTGGCTCGCGGAGCGCTGCGCCGACCCGGACGCCGACGTCGTCGTCGCGGGCGACCTCAACTCGACCCTCGACCACTGGGCGCGCTTCGGCTCGGACACGGGGCTCGCCGCGTGCCACGACGCCGCACGAGTCGTGGGCGCCGCCGCGCTCGGCACCTGGCCCACGCGGATGCCGGCCGCGCTCGGCTCGCCCATCGACCACGTGCTCGCGACCGCGGCCTGGGAGGTCGTGGGGTTCCGCGTGCTCGACGCCGAGGACGCGGCGGGGTCGGATCATCGCCCGATCGTCGCCCAGTTGCGGCGCGCGGGCTGATCCGGCGCGAGCTCCCCGCGCATCCGCAGCCCGTCATCGGGTCGCGGTGCGAGGATAGGGGCATGGCTGACAGCACCCCCGTCGAGACCGTCGCGCGCGCCACCACCCCGGCGACCGCCAACCGCTCCACCACGCCGACCTCGAGCACCTTCCGCGACTTCATCTCGAGCGACTGGGCCGAGCGCCCCGAGGTCGTGCCCGCGCCGCGCGAGCAGGCGGCGTTCGCCGCCGCCCGTCGGCTGCGCCTCGCCGCGAAGTTCCCGGGAGCGACCCTCGTCATCCCCGCCGGGCCCGCGAAGGTCCGCTCGAACGACACCGACTACCCCTACCGCGCCCACTCGGCGTTCTCGCACCTCACGGGGTGGGCGAGCGACACCGTGCCGGGCGCCGTGCTCGTGATCGGCCCGGGCGACGACGCCCCCGCGACCCTCTACTTCACCCCGACCGCGGGGCGCGACACGGAGGAGTTCTACGCGAACGCCGCGATCGGCGAGTTCTGGACGGGACCGCGCCCCTCCCTCGCCCACGTCGCGGCCG
The DNA here is from genome assembly GCA_023428065.1 of Actinomycetes bacterium. GTDB lineage: Bacteria > Actinomycetota > Actinomycetes > Actinomycetales > Microbacteriaceae > Homoserinibacter. The sequence goes on from JAEYZI010000059.1 coordinate 6,723, forward strand.
ACCTCGCGCTCGAGACCCGCCCCCTCACCGAGCTCGCGGCCCCCGGTGCCGAGGTGCTCGTGCTGCGCGGCGTCGACGCCGCCGCCGACGGGCTCGCGCCCGAGAGCAAGGCGGAGACCGAGCTCGAGCGCGCCGTGAGCGAACTGCGCCTCGTCAAGGACGAGTACGAGATCGCCGAGCTGCGCGCCGCGATCGACGCGACGCGACAGGGATTCGACGACGTCATCGCCGACCTCCCCGAGATCGTCGCCCACGCGCGCGGCGAGCGCCTCGTGGAGGGCACCTTCAATCGTCGGGCGCGCGCCGAGGGCAACACGGTCGGCTACGACACGATCGCCGCCTCGGGACCGCACGCCTGCATCCTGCACTGGACGCGCAACGACGGCCCCGTCGCCCCCGGCGACCTGCTGCTGCTCGACGCGGGCATCGAGCTCGACTCGCTCTACACGGCCGACATCACCCGCACCCTCCCCGTGTCGGGCACCTTCACCGAGGTGCAGCGCCGCGTATACGAGGCCGTGCGGGAGGCGGCGGATGCGGCCTTCGCGATCGTGCGCCCCGGCATCCGGTTCCGCGAGATCCACGCCGAGGCGATGAAGGTCATCGCCTCCAAGACCGCCGAGTGGGGCTTCCTGCCGGTGAGCGCCGAGGAGTCGCTCGACCCCGACGCGCAGTACCACCGCCGCTACATGGTGCACGGCACGAGCCACCACCTCGGCATCGACGTGCACGACTGCGCGCAGGCCCGCCGCGAGCTCTACCTCGACGGGGTGCTCGAGCCCGGCATGGTGTTCACGATCGAGCCGGGCCTGTACTTCCAGCCCGACGACCTCACCGTGCCCGAGGAGTACCGCGGCATCGGCGTGCGCATCGAGGACGACATCCTCGTCACCGCCGACGGCGCCGAGAACCTCTCGATCGCGATCCCGCGCACGGCCGACGACGTGGAGGCGTGGCTCGCGTCGCTGCGCTGACCGCGAGCACGCGCCGCAGGCCTCAGACCTGCGGGTTGCGGGCGAGCGCCTCCTGCGCGCGGGCGAGCTGCCCGGGCTCGAGCACGATCTGGTAGTTGGCGGCGATCACCTGCGTGATCGACTCGAAGTCGCGGCTGCGGCGGCTCACCGCGTAGCTGATGAGCTGCAGGAAGAGCCCGAGGGCCGCGCCGATGAACACGGCCGCGGCGAACAGCTGCCACGTGAAGGTGGGCGACAGGAGGCTCAGCAGGAGCCCCATGAAGATGCCGAGCCACGCGCCCGAGAGGATGCCCGAGAGCGCCGCACGGTTCCACGAGCGCTTGCGCGTGACGATCTCGACGCTCGTGAGGTTATTGCCGACGATCGCGAGCTTCGCCACCGGGAAGTCGGCCTTCGCCAGGCGGTCGACGACCTTCTGGGCCTCCGGATAGCTGTCGTAGGTGCCGAGCACGTCGCCGTGCGGGACCGTCAGCGGGGCGCCGGGGCGCGCGAAGGGCGAGGGGCTGGTCACCCCGCCATTCTGGCATCCGGCGGGTAGGGTTTTCCCGTGAGCGCCACGAGAGTCTTCGTCGCCCGACTCGCCGGGTGCTCCGTCTTCGACCCCAACGGCGACCGGGTCGGTCGCGTGCGCGACGTGCTCGTCGTCTACCGCCTCAAGAGCTCCCCTCGCGTCGTCGGCCTCATCGTCGAGATCCCCGGACGTCGGCGCGTCTTCGTCTCGATCGGACGCGTCACGAGCATCGGCGCCGGCCAGATCATCACGACGGGACTCATCAACCTGCGCCGCTTCGAGCAGCGCGGCGGCGAGGTGCGCGTCATCGCCGAACTGCTCGGCCGGCAGGTGGCGCTGCGCGACGGATCCGGCCAGGCGACGATCGAGGACGTCGCGATCGAGGAGGCCGGCCCCGGCGAGTGGGTCGTGAGCGAGCTGTTCCTGCGCCGCCCCCGCACGAGCGCGGCGCCCTTCGGCAAGGGCCCGACCGTTCTCGCCTCGTGGGACAAGGTGCGCGAGATCAACGCGCCGGGCGAGGCGCAGTCGGCCGAGCAGCTCATCGCGACCTACGCCGACCTGCTCCCCGCCGACCTCGCCTCGACCCTCCTCGACCTGCCCGAAGACCGACGCATCGAGGTGGCGGAGGAGCTGCCCGACGACCGCCTCGCGGACGCGCTCGAGGAGATGCCCGAGAACGAGCAGGTCGAGATCCTCGCCCAGCTCGACGACGAGCGCGCGGCCGACGTGCTCGACCAGATGCAGCCCGACGACGCCGCCGACCTCATCGCGCAGTTGCCCGAGGAGCGCGGCGAGGCCCTCCTCGAGCTCATGCAGCCCGAGGAGGCGGAAGACGTGCGCTTCCTCCTCAACTACGCGCCCGAGACGGCGGGCGGACTCATGACGACGGAGCCCATCATCGTCGCGGCCGACGCGACCGTCGCGGAGGGGCTCGCCCTCATCCGCCGCCACGAGCTCGCGCCCGCGCTCGGCGCGGCCGTGTGCGTGACCCTTCCGCCGTACGAGCCGCCCACGGGGCGCTTCCTCGGGGTCGTGCACTTCCAGCGCATGCTGCGCTACCCGCCGCACGAGCGGCTCGGCACCCTCATCGACGCGACCCTCGAGCCCGTGGCGCCCGAGACGAGCGCCGCCGAGGTCGCACGCACGCTCGCCTCCTACAACCTGGTCTCGCTCCCCGTCGTCGACGAGAAGCACCGCCTCGTCGGGGTGGTGACCATCGACGACGTCCTCGACTACCTCCTGCCCGACGACTGGCGAAGTTCGCACGACGAACACGTGCCCGCTGCCGTGAGCACGAGCACCGCAGCCATCCCGATCCGAGGAAGGAGGACCTCGCATGGCACGTCGTAACGAGCCCCGGCTCGACTCGCCGAAGGGCATCCGCCCCGCGTGGGGCTTCCGACCCTCGGGCCGCGACCGCATGGGGCGCTTCTCGGAGTCGTTCGCACGCGCGATGGGCACGAGCTGGTTCCTCATCGGCATGACGGTCTTCGTGACCATCTGGCTCATGTGGAACACCCTCGCGCCGATCGACTGGCAGTTCGACCCGCGCGCGCTCAACTTCACGCTGCTCACGCTCATCCTGTCGCTGCAGGCCTCCTACGCCGCGCCCCTCATCCTGCTCGCGCAGAACCGGCAGGACGACCGCGACCGCGTGCAGATCGAGCAGGACCGGCAGCGGGCCGAGCGCAACCTCGCCGACACCGAGTACCTCGCGCGCGAGGTCGTCGCGCTGCGGCTCGCGGTCAAGGAGATGGCGACGAAGGACTTCATCCGGGCGGAGCTGCGCGCCCTCCTCGAGGAGCTCGACAAGGAGAAGGAGCCGGACGAGGTCGTGAAGTGAGCTCCTCCCCCACCGCCGACGCGGTGCGCGCCGCGCTCGCGCGCGTACAGGACCCGGAGATCCGCCGCCCCATCACCGAGCTCGACATGGTGCACGACGTCGCGGTGACGGATGGCGCGGCGCACGTCGGCCTGCGGCTCACGATCGTGGGCTGCCCCGCCGCCGACCGCATCGAGCGCGACGTGACGGACGCCGTGCTCGCCGTGCCCGGCATCCGCTCCCTCGACCTCGAGGTGGGGGTCATGACGCCCGCCGAACGCGAGGCGCTCGTGACGCGACTGCGCGGTGAACGGCGGATGCCGTTCGGCCCCGGCACGCTCACGCGCGTGCTCGCGATCACCTCGGGCAAGGGCGGCGTCGGCAAGTCGACGATCACGGCCGAGCTCGCCGTCGCGCTCGCGGCGCGCGGCCTCAAGGTGGGGCTCGTCGACGCGGACGTCTTCGGGTTCTCGATCCCCGGCATCCTGGGCATCGCGGGGGCGAAGCCCACCCAGGTGGGCGACATGATCCTGCCGCCCGTCGCGCACGGCGTGAAGGTCATCTCGATCGGGATGTTCGTCGAGGACCGTACGCCCGTGTCGTGGCGCGGGCCGCTCCTGCACCGCACGATGCAGCAGTTCCTGAGCGACGTGTACTTCGGCGACCTCGACGTGCTGCTGCTCGACCTCCCGCCCGGCACGGGCGACGTCGCGATCACGCTCGGGCAGCTTCTGCCGAACGCCGAGGTGATCGTCGTGACGACCCCGCAGTCGGCCGCGGCGGATGTCGCGGAACGCTCGGGCCTGCTCGCCCGGCAGACGGGCCAGACGGTCGTCGGCGTCGTCGAGAACATGGCGGGCGGCGTGTTCGGCGCGGGCGGCGGAGACGAAGTCGCGCGGCGTCTGGGGGTGCCGATGCTCGCGCGCGTGCCGCTCGCGCCATCCGTCGCTGCGGGGGGCGACGCGGGCGCCCCGGTCGTGCTGGGCGACGCCGGCGATCCGGCGGCGGCCGCGCTCATCCGGCTCGCGGACGCCATCGCATCCCGCGGCCGCGGCCTCGCCGGCCGCCCCCTCCTCTGACCGCGGGCTGTTGTGCAGGAGTCTGCTGTTGTGCAGGAGTTGCTGTTCTGCTGTTGTGCAGGAGTCTGCCGTGGTGCTGTTGTGCAGGAGTTTGCTGTTGTGCAGGAGATCGCGCGCGAGCTCGATCCCCACGCCCCGGTTTCACAGGCGACGCGTCGAGGTCTCCTGCATTTCGGCAGCCCGGATCCTGCACAACAGCTCGTCCGCGCATCTGAGCCGACTCCTGCACAACAGCAAACTCCTGCACAACAGCGCGCCCGCAGCACAGAAGCGCGGCGCAGCTCAGCGCGGCTCGACGAGACGCCCGAGCAGCTCGATGAGCAGCCGTTCGGCGACGGATGCGGGCAGCGCCTCGATGAGCGCTACGAGCGGCGCCTGCGCATCCGGCAGTTCGGCTCCGCCACCGATGCCGACGCCCTGGAGGAGCGCCCACGCCGTGTCGGAGTCGAGCGCACCGAGCGCCTCGAGGGGCGGCAGACCCGCGAGCAGGACGGCGGCGTCGACGTGCGGCACGCCGCGCACGGCATCCGCCCCCGCGACGAGCGCGGCCGAGAGCTCGCCGAGCACCGACTCCGTGACGGGCGTCACCGTGAGGTGCGTCGTCGGGGGCAGCGGCGGCAGCGCGGGCTGCAGCTGCAGCACGAAGCCGTTGCGGCGCACGGCGTCGGCCCAGTGGTGCGGATCGACCCGCCGCTCGGGCGCGACCACGTCGTCGGCGGTCACGGCGAAGAGCGGACCGACGGGCTCGCCCACGACCCGCAGCCCCTCGATGCCGTCGACGACCTCGCGCAGCGCACGTGTGCTGCGCAGGCACGATTCGGCGAGCTCCGCGAATCCGTCGGCGCCGAGCCAGTGGGCGATCGCCCAGCCGGCGGCGAGCGGCGACGCCGACTTCGAGCCGAGCATCGTCGGGTTGACGACCGGATAGCCGGGCCAGCGGGTCGTCGCGAAGTACTGGTGCCGCTGCCGGTCCCGACCGCGCTGCAGGAGCACCGAGACCCCCTTCGGCGCGTAGCCGTACTTGTGCAGGTCGGCGCTCACGCTCGTGACCCCCGGCACCCGGAAGTCCCACGGCGGCAGCGGGGCATCCGCGTCATCCCGCCAGAAGGGCAGCACGAGCCCCCCGATGCACGCGTCGACGTGCAGGGGCAGGCCCGCCGCGGATGCCGCCTCCGCGACCTCCGCGATCGGGTCGAGGCCCGCGAAGGGGTAGTTGGGTGCCGAGAGCACGACGAGCGCGACGTCGTCCCCGAAGCGCGCCACGATATCCGCGGCCGCGACGACACCCTCGGGCGAGACGGGCACGAGATCGAGCACGAGGTCGAAGTACGCGGCGGCCTTCTGGAAGGCGGCGTGCACCGTGACGGGCGCCACGAGGCGCGCGCGTCCGTCGGGGTGCGTCGCCCGCCACACGTCGCGCGCCGTCTTGGCCGCGAGCAGGCAGCTCTCGGTGCCGCCGCTCGTCGCCGAGCCGACGACGTCGTCCCCTCCCCCGAGCAGTTCGCGCATGAACCCCACGAGCTCCGACTCGAGCACGCCCACCGACCGGAACGTCGTCGGGTCGAGCCCGTTGACCGGCAGCACCTCCTGGATGGCGCGCTTCATGACGCTCTCGAGCTCGCCGAGCCCCGGGTCGTAGACGTAGCTCAGCACGCGCCCGCCGTGAGTGGGCGGGTCCTCGCCCCGCAGCCGTGCGAGGCGGCCGATGATGGCGTCGACGTCGCCGCGCCCGCTCATCGGCTCTCGTCCGCGCTCGTCGCGACGGATGCCGTGCTCGGGCCGTCGATGTCGGCGCGGCGCAGCGGGTAGCGGCTGAGCGCCCAGAGGCTCACCCCGATCATGACGGCGGGCACGATGCTGAAGCTCAGCACGATGCCGGCGATCGCGTTGGCGCTCTGCTCGACCGTCTGCCCGGCGACCGCCTCCTGGTAGCCGGTCGCCGCGAGCACGAGCGTCAGGAGCACGGCGCCGAGCGCCATCCCGGTCGTCTCGCCCGCCGTCCACACGCCACCGAAGACGCCCGCACGGCCGGTGCCGTTGCGGGTCGCGTCGTCGGTGATGACGTCGGGCAGCATCGCCATGGGGAGGGTCTGCATGCCCGCGTAGGCGGCGCCCGCGAGCGCGACGGGCGCGTACAGCCACGCGCCCGGCATCCACACGAGCAGCACGAGGGAGAGCGCCGCGAGGCCGAAGAGCACCGAGGCGGCCCCGAAGGCCCACTCCTTGCCCGTGCGGCGCGAGACGACGGCCCAGACGGGCGCGCAGATGAGGGCGGGGGCGATGAGGGCCACGAAGAGGAACGTCGTGCCGTCGGGGTCGCGCAGCACCCACTTGGCGACGTAGGCGGCGCCCGCGAGCATCATGCCCGTCGCGAGCGCCTGGAGCAGGAAGGTGAGCAGGAGCGTGCGGAACGGGCGGCTGCTGCGGAGCGCCTCGAGTCCCGCGCGGTAGTGGCTCGCGAGCGAGACGCGCGGCGGGGCCGCGCTGCGCGGACCGCGCGGGGCCGAGGTGACGGCCACGAGCATCCCGAGCCCGAGAAGGAGGCCCGCGACGACGGCCATGCCGAGGTAGCCCGCCTGGGTCGCACTGCCGTCGGGCGTGCCGCTGAACGCCTTGACGAGCATCGGTCCGCCCGCCCCGAAGAGCAGGATGGCGACGGTGAGCACGACGACGCGTGCGGAGAGCAGGCGCGTGCGGGCGTCGTACTCGCCGACCAGCTCGGCGGGCAGGGCGATGTAGGGCACCTGGAAGAGGCTGAACGCCGTCGCGGCGAGCACGAACGCCACGAGCACCCATGCGCCGCCGAGCGCGGGGCCGACCCCCGGTACGACGGCGAACGTCAGCACGAAGAAGACGGGCAGGAGCACGGCGCCGAGCAGCATGAAGCGTCGACGCGATCCGGTGACGGCGAGGCTGCGGTCGCTGCCTCCGCCGATGACCGGGTCGATCACGACGTCCCACAGCTTCGCGGCGCCGATGATGAGCGAGGCCCAGATCGCGGCGACGCCGAGGGTGTCGGTGAGGTAGATCGCGAGCACGAGCCCCGGGAGGGTCGCGAACCCCCCGGTGCCGAGCGATCCGGCGGCGTAGCGGGCGATCACGGATGCGCGGAGCCCTCGGGACGGCGTCGTCATGCGGGCCACCCTACCGGCGTCTCGCCCCTCCGATACGGCGCTGCGCTCGCCCCTCCCCCGCACAGGGGGCACCGAGTTGGACACCTGTCCAAGTTAGACTCGCCGCATGCCCGGCCAGTTGCTGCCCCGGACGCTCGCCGACGAGCTCACGACCGATCTCGCCGGCCGCGCCGCATCACCCGTCTCCGTCATCGCGCCCTTCACCGGCGAGGAGCTCTACACGCTTCCCCACGCGTCGGTGGAGGAGGTGCAGGATGCCGCGCGCCGCGCCCGCGAGGCGCAGCGCGCCTGGTGGGCGGCGGGCGACGCGCACCGCCGCGCCCTGCTGCTGAAGGGCCACGACCTCTTCCTCGAACGCCGCGAGCTGCTGCTCGACGCCGTGCAGTCCGAGACCGGCAAGACGCGCGGCCAGGCCTTCGAGGAGGTCTTCAACTCCGCCGCGGCTACCCGCTACGCCGCGCTCAGCGCGCGCCGCGTGCTGCGCACGGAGGCCCGCCGCGCCGGCATCCCGCTCGTCATGCGCACGCGCGTGCGCCGCGCGCCGAAGGGTCTCGTCGGCGTCATCACGCCGTGGAACTACCCGCTGAGCCTCGCCCTCATGGACATCGCGCCGGCGCTCGCGACCGGCAACGGCATCCTGCAGAAGGCCGACGACCAGGGCACGCTCTCGGTGCTGCTCGCCCGCCGCGCCTTCGTCGACGCAGGCCTTCCGCCCGAGCTGTGGCAGGTCGTCGCGGGCCCGGGCGCCGAGGTGGGCTCGGCCGTCGTCGACGCCGCCGACTACGTGTGCTTCACGGGCTCGACCGCGACCGGCCGCACGGTGGCCCAGCGCGCCGCCGGGCGCCTCATCGGCGCCTCGATGGAGCTCGGCGGCAAGAACCCGCTCATCGTGCTCGACGACGTGAACCCCGAGAAGGCGGCCGCCGACGCCGCCTACGGATGCTTCTCCGCCGCCGGGCAGCTGTGCGTCTCGATCGAGCGCATCTACGTCGAGAAGGGCGTGGCCGACCGCTTCGTTCCCGCCTTCGCCGAGCGCGTGAAGAACCTCTCCCTCGGCACCGACTTCGACTTCACGGCCGACGTCGGCTCGCTCGCCACGAAGGCGCAGCTCGAGCGCGTCACAGCCCACCTCGACGACGCCGTCGCGAAGGGCGCCACGGTGCTCGCGGGGGGCACCGCCCGTCCCGACCTCGGACCCTTCGTCGTGGAGCCCACCGTGCTGACCGACGTCACGAGCGAGATGCAGTGCTTCGCGGGCGAGACGTTCGGACCCGTGGTCGCCGTCACGGTGGTCGAGAACGCGGATGCCGCGGTCGCTGCCGCCAACGACACGGAGTACGGGCTCAACGCATCCGTCATGTCGGGATCACGCGCTCGCGCCCGGCGGGTGGCCGCACGACTCAAGGCCGGCTCCGTGAACATCAACGAGGGCTACCGCGCCACCTTCGGCTCGATCGACGCCCCCATGGGCGGTGTCAAGCAGTCGGGCCTCGGCCGCCGCAACGGCCTCGACGGCCTCCTGCGCTTCACCGAGGCCACGACCGTCGCCGAGGCGACGGGTCTCCTTCAGCTCCCCCGCACGGGGCCGGAGTTCGCGCGCCTCGTCGGGGTCATGGTGCTGACGCTGACGTCGCTCAAGGCGATCCGCCGCCGCTGAGGCGGCTGAGGCGGGCGCGGCGCGACTAGGTGGCTTCGCCGTCGTACGGCGGCACGGGCCCCTTGCCGAGGCGGCGCTGGCGCAGTTCGTAGGCCGTCGCGGTCGAACGCGTGGGCGTCGGCGGCCCCGCCGGCACGGGTGCCGCGGGATCTTCCTCGAGCAGGGCGTCGCGGATGATGCGGCGCGGGTCGTACTTGCGCGGGTCGAGCTTGGCCCAGTCGACCTCGTCGAACTCCGGGCCCATCTCCTCGCGCATGCGGTCCTTCGCGCCGTTCGCCATGTCGCGCAGCGAGCGTGTGAGACGGGCGAGCTGCGCCGCGTAGCCCGGCAGGCGCTCGGGGCCGACGAGGAAGACCGCGATCACCAAGATGATCAGGATCTTGTCGAAGGTCAACCCGAAGGACACCCGCCCAGGATAACGGGCGCCACCTGAGGACGGGCCTACGCTGGAGGCTGGAGGCGACGTGAGCGACAAGGACCTGAGCTGGAAGTTCGCGGAGGAGTTCCCCGTTGAACCCCCCGCGACGCTCGCGGCACGGCAGCACTCCCTCGAGCTCGGCATCGACCCCGTCTCCCCCGCGGTCGGCGCGCAGCTCGCCGTGCTCGCGGCCGCGATCGACGCCCGCAGCATCCTCGAGATCGGCACGGGCGCGGGCGTGAGCGGCCTGTGGCTCCTGCAGGGCGCGCCCGGCGCGACCCTCACGACGATCGACGTCGAGATCGACCACCAGAACCGCGCCCGGCAGGCGTATGCCGACGCCGGCATCCCCGCGTCGCGCGCGCGCCTCATCGCGGGCCGCGCGACCGAGGTGCTGCCGCGCATGAACGACGGCGCCTACGACCTCGTCCTCGTCGACGCGGACCCGGGCTCGGTGCTCGACTACGTGGAGCACGGACTGCGGATCGCACGCGCGGGCGGGGTGGTCGCCGTCGCGCACGCCCTGTGGCGGGGTCGCGTCGCCGACCCGGCACAGCGCGACGCGACCGTCGCCGACTTCCGCGCGCTCCTCACGACGATCGCGGAGTCCGCCGCCGTCACGGCCGCGCTCAGCACGGCCGGAGACGGCCTCCTGCAGATCGTCAAGACCGCCGACTGACGCGGAAACGCGACCGCCCCGCCCGATCCGGGGATCAGGCGGGGCGGCGACGCGTCAGGATGGTCAACCCGCGATGACGCTCGCGAGTGCGTCGTGCAGCTCCTTGGCCTCGTCGTCGTTGACAGAGACCACGAGGCGGCCCCCGCCCTCGAGCGGAACGCGCACGATGATGAGGCGACCCTCCTTCACAGCCTCCATCGGGCCGTCACCGGTCCTCGGCTTCATGGCTGCCATGAGATGTCCCCTTTCGACGGTTACTCATCCCCATTATCCCGTATGCCGGGGACACGGGCTAATCCGGGCATACCTGTCGGCCTACGGCGGCGACCAGTCGCCCGGCATCCGCACCCAGCAGAAGTACACCCACCACAGCTGCCCGAGCAGGCCGAGCGCGACGAGCGCCACGCGCAGCATGCGGGATCGCGGCACCGCGAACGCGCCGAGGGCGGGCGAGAGCGGCAGCAGCAGGCGCCACGTGCTCGACTGCGGGAAGAAGACCGCCATGAGGTACACGAGGTAGCTCGCGAGCCACAGCCGCAGCTCGCCGAGCCGACGAACCCACGGCGTCACGAGGAAGACCGCGAACGCCACGACCGTGACGGCGACCGCGACGACCGCGAGCGGCGAGACCAGCGCATCCGGGATCCCCGCGAAGGCCAGCCAGAAGTCGATCCCCCGCACCCACGCCTCGAACGGCACGAGCTCGCCGTGGCCGAGATACCCGGCGCGCCAGGCGAGCTCCGTGTCGAGGTAGGCGCCCGGGGAGCCCGTGACGGCCCACGCGATCGCGGGCCACGCGAGCCCCGCCGCGAGACTCGTGAGCCCCGCCACGACGACGCCCCAGAACTCCCGCGCGGGACGCGGATGCGCGCCCCCGTCGCGCCGCCACCGCCACACTCGAAGGCCGAAGTACAGCAGCAGGAAGAGGGCGAACGCGAGGCCCGAGGGTCGCGTGAGCGACATCACGACGACGACCGGCACGAGCACGAAGAAGCGCCGCCGCTGCACGAGGAGGAGGGCGAGGAACAGCAGGGCGAGGCCCGCCGACTCCGCATACGCCACCTGGAACAGGGGCGAGACGGGCGTGGTGCCGAGCAGCAGCACCCCGAAGAGCGCTGAGCCGGCGGGCAGGCCGACGCCCCGCAGCATCCGCTCGAAGAGCAGGGAGGCGCACGCGCCGGCCACGAGCGACAGGAGCACGGCGGCGACCGGGAAGGGCGCGCCGAGCCGCACGGCGACGCCCAGCAGGAGCGGGTAGGCGGGCATGAACGCCCACGCGTTCTGTGCGACATGCCCCGCGTCGTCGAGCGGCAGCTCGGCGGGGTACCCCGAGACCGCGATGAGCCAGTACCACTGGCCGTCCCAGTTGCTCGCGAAGCTCGCGTAATCGGGCACCGGGCCGCCCGTCGCACGCGCCTGCTCGACCGCGAAGACGAGCATGATGACGGTCGTCACGACGCGCGTCGCCGCGAAGACGACGAGCACGTGCGCCCACCACGGCAGCAGCCGCCAGCGCACCCGCACGGGCGTGATCAGCCCGCGGTGAGCCATCTGCGGAGGCCCGCCTCGACCCGCTCGATCTGCTCGACGGGCACGCGCTCGTCGTCGGCGTGCGCGAGGCTCGGGTCGCCCGGGCCGTAGTTCACGGCGGGGATGCCGAGGGCGCTGAAGCGGGCGACATCCGTCCAGCCGTACTTGGGACGGGCCTCGCCGCCCACGGCCGCCACGAACTGCCGCGCGAGGGGCGCGTCGAGCCCCGGGCGGGCACCCTCGGCGAGGTCGGCGACCGTGATCTCGACGGGGAGGCCCTCGAAGAGCTGCTCGAGGTGCGCGAGCGCCTCCACCCCGCTGCGGCTCGGCGCGAAGCGGTAGTTCACGTGGACGGTGCACTCGTCGGGGATGACGTTGCCCGCGACGCCGCCCGAGATGCGCACGGCCGAGAGGCTCTCGCGGTACACGAGCCCGTCGACCTCCACCTCGGCCGGCTCGTAGGCCGCGAGGCGCTCGAGCACGGGCGCCATCGCGTGGATGGCGTTCTCGCCCATCCAGGCGCGCGCCGAGTGGGCCCGGCGGCCGCGCGTCGTCACGTCGACGCGGATGGTGCCGTTGCATCCGCCCTCGATCTCGCCGTTCGACGGCTCGCCGAGGATCGCGAAGTCGGCCTCGAGCAGCTCGGGACGCTCGCGTGCGATGCGGCCGAGACCGTTGAGGGAAGAGTCGACCTCCTCGTTGTCGTACCAGACCCAGGTCAGGTCGACCGCGGGAGCGGTGAGCTCCGCCGCGAGCGCGAGCATGACGGCGCAGCCGCCCTTCATGTCGACCGTGCCGCGGCCCCACAGGATGTCGCCCTCGAGCCGCGCGGGCAGGTTGCCGTTGACGGGGACGGTGTCGATGTGGCCCGCGATGACGACCCGCTGGGGGCGGCCGAGCGTCGTGCGGGCGACGACGGCGTCACCGTCGCGCGTGACCTCCAGGTGCGGCTGGGCGCGCAGGACGGCCTCGATCGCATCGGCGAGGGCGGCCTCCTCACCCGACACCGAGAAGACGTCGACGAGCTGCCTCGTGAGCTCGGGGGTGCTGGTGGCGAGGTCGAGGGCGGGCACGGGACAACCCTACCCAGCCGATAACCTGGCTCCATGACGACCGCTTGGGGCCACGGACTCGCCACGATCGCCGCCGACGGGACGGTGCTCGACACCTGGTTCCCCTCGCCCGCACTCGGCTCGGCCCCCGCGGATGCCGCGGCACCCGCCGAGGTCGCCGAGGGCGTCGGCGCCGACGATGTGCGCCGGGTGACGACGGAGGCCGTGCTCGTCGAGCTCGACACGGATGCCGCACCCGCCTCGACCCCCGACGCCTACCTGCGCCTCCACCTGCTCTCGCACCTGCTCGTGCGGCCGAACGAGGTCAACCTCGACGGGATCTTCGCCCACCTGCCGATCGTCGCGTGGACGACCGCGGGACCGGCGCATCCGTCCGTGCTGCGAGAGGGCCGCATCCGCCTGCAGCGCGCCGGGGTGTCGGTGACGGGCGTCGACAAGTTCCCGCGCCTGCTCGACTACGTCGTGCCGGACCGCGTGCGCATCGCCGACGCGGCGCGCGTGCGGCTCGGGGCGCACCTCGCGCCCGGCACGACCGTCATGCACGAGGGGTTCGTGAACTTCAACGCCGGCACGCTCGGCGCCTCGATGGTCGAGGGCCGCATCTCGCAGGGCGTCGTCGTGGGAGACGGCTCGGATGTCGGAGGCGGCGCGTCGATCATGGGCACGCTCTCGGGCGGCGGCACCGAACGCGTCGCGATCGGCGAGCGCGCCCTGCTCGGGGCGAACTCCGGCATCGGCATCTCGATCGGCGACGACTCGGTCGTCGAGGCGGGGCTCTATGTCACGGCGGGCACGAAGGTCGCCCACCTGCTGCCCGCGGGGCCGCGCACCGTGAAGGCCGTCGAGCTCTCGGGGGTGCCGGGGCTCCTGTTCCGTCGCAACTCGGTCACGGGCGCGGTCGAGGCGCTTCCCCGAGCGGGCCACGGCGTCGAACTCAACGCCCAACTCCACGCCTGATCCGCCCCGCCCCCACCCCACCCACCCCCACACGCCCCACCCACCCCACCCCCACCCCCGGTCGCCGCAGGGTCGAAAATGCAGGAGTCGCGCGCCGCGTCCCCATACGCGCCTGGGCAGGCTGAGCCGACACGCCCGAGAGTTCCTGCATTTTCGACGTCAGGGGTTCCGGTCGTGCACAGCTGCCGGGGACGGATGCGCTCCGCCGGTCCCGCAGACCGCGGCACGCAGGGTCGCGGCACTCGCCACGATTCTGCGCATGAGTCTGAGCGCGCAGATCCGCGAGCTGGGCGGACTCGCACCCGCCCATGAGCTCCTGCGGCGCGGGTGGAGCTACCGCGCGCTCGACTATGCGGCGCGCCACGGCTGGGTGCAGCGCATCCGGAACGGCTGGTACGGGCTCAACGAGGTCGAGCCGCTCCTCGCGGCGACGTGGCGCGTCGGCGGGCTCGCGAGTTGCGTCACGGGCGCGGCAAGCCACGGGATGTGGGCGCCGCCCGACGAACGCGTGCACGTCACGGTGCCGCCCCACCACGCGCGGATGCGGCGCCCCGACGACCGGCGCATCCGCCTCGCCGACGAGCCCGACGACCGCGTCGTCGTGCACTGGCGGGACGCTGCGTCATCCGACCGTTTTCGCGCGACGCCGCTCGAATGCCTCATCGACCTCGCGGCGTGCCATACGTCGGCGTGGGTGCTCGGCGCGCTCGACAGCGCACTCGCGAGGGGGCTCGTGACCCGGGCCGACCTGCGGGAGCTGCGCGGCCGGCTGCCCGCGGGCCGGGGCGACGTGATCGCGCTCGTCGACCCGCGCTCCGAGTCGTACCCCGAGTCGACCTTGCGATGGCATCTCGTCCACGCCGGCATCCCGTTCCGAACGCAGGTACCCATCGACGACATGCGCGTCGACTTCGCGCTCGGTCGGCTCGTCGTGGAGGTCGACGGCCGGGAGCATCACGGGAGCGTGAGCGGCTTCGAACGCGACCGGGCGCGCGATGCGCGGCTCAGCATCCGGGGTTACCGCGTCGTGCGGTTCAGCTACGCGCAGGTCGTCTATCGACCGGATGAGGTGCTCGCGTCGATCCGCGCGGCCCTCTCCCGAGGCGACCACCGCTGACTCCGTCCGTCAGCCTCGCCACGCTGCTCTGCGCGGAGCCTCCCGCCAGGGTCGAACATGCAGGAGCCGCCGGGCGTGTCCCGCATCCGGTAGCCCGAAGTCCGGGCACCCATCCCGAACACTCCTGCATTTTCGACCCAGAACGCGGGCGCAGGAGGGGCGGATGCGGGCGGGCCGCAGGGGCGGGCGGGCGGGCCCGCGCTCAGCGGCCGGCGGGCCAGTCGCGGGCGGCGGGGCCCACGTAGAGCTGCTGGGGGCGGCCGATCTTGGTTCCCGCGTCGTTGTTCGCCTCGCGCCAGTGGGCGATCCAGCCCGGCAGGCGTCCGATCGCGAAGAGCACCGTGAACATGCGCGTCGGGAAGCCCATCGCCTTGTAGATGACGCCCGTGTAGAAGTCGACGTTCGGGTAGAGACGCCGCGACTGGAAGTACTCGTCGCTCAGGGCGATCTCCTCGAGCTCCTTCGCGATGTCGAGCAGCGGGTCCTTCACGCCGAGGTCGGCGAGTACCTCGTCGGCCGACTCCTTCACGAGCTTCGCGCGCGGGTCGTAGTTCTTGTAGACCCGGTGGCCGAAGCCCATGAGGCGGATGCCGTCTTCCTTCGCCTTGACGCGCTCGACGAACTTCGACACCGACTCGCCCGAGTCGCGGATCTGCGCGAGCATGCGCAGCACCGCCTCGTTGGCGCCGCCGTGCAGCGGGCCGTAGAGCGCGTTGATGCCCGCCGAGATCGACGCGAACATGTTCGCCTCCGTCGACCCGACGAGGCGCACGGTCGACGTCGACGCGTTCTGCTCGTGGTCCTCGTGCAGGATGAGGAGCCGGTCGAGCGCCTTCACGAGCACGGGGTTCACCTGGTAGACCTCGGCGAGGTTGCCGAAGTTGAGCTTGAGGAAGTTCTCGATGAAGTCGAGCGAGTTGTCGGGGTAGAGGAACGCCTGGCCGAGCGACTTCTTGTGCGCGTAGGCCGCGATGACGGGCAGCTTCGCGAGCAGGCGGATGGTCGAGAGCTCCACCATCTCGGGGTTCTTGGGGTCGAGCGAGTCCTCGTAGTAGGTCGAGAGCGCCGAGACGGCCGACGACAGCACCGACATCGGGTGGGCGGTGTGCGGCAGCGCCGAGAAGAACCGCTTGAGGTCCTCGTGCAGGAGCGTGTGGCGTCGCACCTTCTCGGAGAACTCGGCGAGCTCGGACTGCGTCGGCAGCTCGCCGTAGATGAGCAGCCAGGCGACCTCGAGGTAGGTGGCGTTCTTCGCGAGGTCCTCGATCGCGTAGCCGCGGTAGCGCAGGATGCCGGCGTCGCCGTCGATGTAGGTGATGGCGCTGCGCGTGGCGGCGGTGTTCACGAACCCGGGGTCGAAAGTGTTGTAGCCGGTCTGCTTCGCGAAGCTCGAGAGGTCGACGACGTCACGTCCGTCGACGGCCTTCAGCACCGGGAATTCGGCGACTCCTTCGCCGAAGTTCAGGGTCACCTTCTCGCTACTGGTCGCGTCGCTCACTCCTCCACCCTACCGGCGCGCAGACGTGCCACCGCCTCGTCCACCCGCTCGTCGGTGGCGGTGAGCGCGACGCGCACGTGACGCGCCCCCGCAGCGCCGTAGAACGAGCCGGGAGCCACGAGGATGCCGAGGCGTGCGAGCGCCGCGACGGTCTCCCAGCAGTCCTCGTCGCGCGTCGCCCACAGGTAGAGCCCGGCCTCCGATCCGTCGATGCGGAAACCGGATGCCGTGAGGGCCCCCACGAGCGCGTCGCGACGGCTACGGTAGCGCTCCTTCTGCGCCGCGACGTGCTCCTCGTCGGCGAGCGCGGCGATCATCGCCGCCTGCACGGGCGCGGGCGGCATGAGCCCGAGGTGCTTGCGCGCCGTGAGCAGTCGGCCGACGAGTTCGCTGCATCCGGCGAGGAAGCCCGCACGATAACCAGCGAGGTTCGACTGCTTCGAGAGCGAGTACACCGAGAGGGTGAGCCGACGCGAGCCCTGCGTCACCTCGGGGTCGAGGATGCAGGGGGTGGGCTCGTCGGAGCCCCAGTCGAGCTCGGCGTAGCATTCGTCGTTCGCGATGACGGCGCCGAGTTCGCGGGCGCGGGCGACCGCGCGGCGCAGGAAGGCGATCGAGTGCACGCGCCCGTCGGGGTTGCCGGGGCTGTTGAGCCACACGAGCTTCGTCTCGGCGGGCCACTCGTCGGGCTCGTCGGAGGTCAGCACGGTCGCGCCGACGACGGCCGCCCCGACCGCGTAGCTCGGGTAGGCGGCGCTCGGCTGCACGACGACGTCGCCGGGGCCGAGGCCCAGCAGCGTCGGCAGGAGCGCCACGAACTCCTTCGACCCGATCGTCGGGATGACGTTGTCGACGCTCAGCTCCGGCACCCCGCGCCGCCGCGCGTACCACTCGACGATCGCCTCGCGAAGTGCGGGCGAGCCGGCGGTGAGCGGGTAGGCGTGCGCATCCGTCGCGGCGGCGAGCGCCTCGCGCACGGATGCGGGGGTCGGGTCGACGGGCGAGCCGACGGAGAGGTCGACGATCCCATCGGGGTGGGCGCGCGCCTCGTCGCCGTACGGCGTCAGCAGGTCCCAGGGGAAGTCGGGCAGCTCGAGGGGCACGTCACTCGCCCTGCGGCGGCAGCGCGGCGACGATCGGGTGGTCGCCGGGGATCACGCCGACCTTGGCGGCCCCTCCGGGCGATCCGATCTCCTCGAAGAACTCGACGTTCGCCTTGTAGTAGTCGGCCCACTGCTCGGGAAGGTCGTCTTCGTAGTAGATGGCCTCGACGGGGCAGACCGGCTCGCACGCACCGCAGTCGACGCACTCGTCGGGGTGGATGTAGAGCATCCGGTCGCCCTCGTAGATGCAGTCGACAGGGCACTCGTCGATGCAGGCGCGGTCTTTGACATCCACGCAGGGTAGGGCGATGACGTAGGTCACCCGTCCATCCTACGGCGACTCGGATGCCGTCTCCGGACGCCGCCGGATCGGCCACAGCGCGGCGCCGACGCTCACAAGGGGGGCGCCGATCAGCCACGTGAGTCCGAGGCCGTCGGCGGGCACGATGACGATCCCGTCGCCCGGCTGGAGGGCGAGCACAATGACGGCGCCGACGGCGCCCGCCGCGGTGGCGGCCGTGACGAGCGGGTCGTCGACGGCGAGGCGCGCGCCGAGCACGAGCGCGCCGACGAGTGCGAGCCCGGCGATGAGGAGCCAGGGGGCGCTGCCGCCGTGCGCGAACGTCACGACGACGCCCACGGAGACCGCGACGATGAGCGCGATGAGGGCGAGGCCGACGCGCGCGAGGGTTGCCACGGCGCCACGATAGCCGAGCGCCGCGCCCGGGGGTCTACGCGTTCTGGTTCTGGCGCTTGAGGCGGCTCGCGGCGCGGGCGCGCTCCGTCTGGTCGAGCACGACCTTGCGGATGCGCACGACCTCGGGCGTCACCTCGACGCACTCGTCCTCGCGGGCGAACTCGAGGCACTCCTCGAGGGTGAGCTTGCGCGAGGGGGTGAGCTTCTCGAAGTTGTCCGCCGTGGAGGAGCGCATGTTGGTGAGCTGCTTCTCCTTGGTGATGTTGACGTCCATGTCGTCGGCGCGCGAGTTCTCGCCCACGACCATGCCCTCGTAGACCTCCTGCGTCGGCTCGACGAAGA
>JAEYZI010000100.1 GCA_023428065.1 Actinomycetes bacterium
CAGGAGGCGCCCGGCAACGTCTCGGTGGGATCGGAGATCGCCGCGACGGTCGCCGAGCGCGCGTTCTATTCTCTTGAGGCGCCCGTGCTGCGCGTCTCGGGATTCGACACCCCGTTCCCGCCCGCCAAACTCGAGGGCGTGTACCTTCCGGATGTCGACCGCATCCTCGAGGCCGTGGACCGCGCCCTCGCCTACTGACCGCTCGCACCCCCTGAGGAGGCCCGATGGCCCACGCAGAGTTCCCGCTGCCGGATGTCGGTGAAGGCCTCACCGAGGCCGAGATCGTCGCCTGGAAGGTGAAGCCCGGCGACACCGTGACCGTCAACCAGGTGCTCGTCGAGATCGAGACCGCCAAGTCGCTCGTCGAGCTGCCGTCGCCCTTCGCGGGCACCGTCACGGAGCTCCTCGCCGAGGAGGGGGCGACCGTCGAGGTGGGTGCGCCCATCATCCGGGTGGATTCCGCCGGCGGCACGATCGAGCTGCAGGCGCCCGCGAACGACTCCGAGGGTCTCGGCGCGGTCTCGGATCCGAGCAGCATGGCCGAGAAGGACGACGGTGGCGGCGCCGTGCTCGTCGGCTACGGCTCGAAGGGCGGTCACGGCGGGTCGCGCCGGCGCCGTCCGGGCGCCGCCGTGCCGACGCCGGATGCGCCCGCGACCGCCGCGCGCACGGCACGGCGCCCCGGCACGCCCGTCATCGCGAAGCCCCCCATCCGCAAGCTCGCGAAGGATCTGGATGTCGATCTCTCGCAGGTGACCGCGACGGGACCCGGCGGAGAGGTGCTCCGCGAGGACGTCATCCGCCAGGCCCAGCAGGCGAGCGTGTTCCGCAACATCCAGACGCCCGCCTGGCCAGCCGAGCGCGAGGAGCGCATCCCCGTGAAGGGCGTGCGCAAGGCGACCGCACAGGCGATGGTCGCATCCGCGTTCACGGCGCCGCACGTGTCGGTGTTCACCGACGTCAACGCGACGCGCACGATGGAGTTCGTCAAGCGGCTCAAGTCCTCGCCTGATTTCGCGGGGGTGCGCGTGAGCCCGCTGCTCGTCATGGCGAAGGCCATCATCTGGGCGGTGCGGCGCAACCCGACCGTCAACTCGATGTGGACCGACGAGGAGATCGTCGTGCGGCACTTCGTCAACCTCGGCATCGCCGCGGCGACCCCGCGCGGCCTCATCGTGCCGAACATCAAGGACGCGCAGGAGCTCAGCCTGCTCGAGCTCGCGCAGTCGCTCGAGAAGCTCACGCTGACGGCGCGCGAGGGCAAGACCCAGCCCGCCGAGATGTCGGGCGGCACGATCACGATCACGAACCTCGGGTCGTTCGGAATGGATACGGGCACCCCGATCCTCAACCCGGGCGAGGTCGCGATCGTCGCGCTCGGCACCATCAAGCAGAAGCCGTGGGTCGTCGACGGCGAGGTGCGCCCGGCGTGGGTGACGACGGTGGGCGCCTCGTTCGACCACCGCGTGGTCGACGGCGACGTGGCCTCGCGTTTCACGGCCGACGTGGCATCCGTGCTCGAGGAGCCGGCGCTCCTGCTCGACTGAGTGTCGACGCCGCGCACTGAGAACCGTTCTCAGGTAGCATGGCGCGGTGACCGAAGCGGTGCTGAGCGTGCGCGATGCGCAGTTGAAGCTCGGCTCCCGCACGCTCTGGTCGGGGCTCGACCTCGACGTCGCGCCCGGTGAGTTCATCGCGGTCCTCGGCGCGAACGGCTCGGGCAAGACGAGCCTCCTCAAGGCGGTGCTCGGCCAGCACCCGCTCGCCGAGGGCAAGATCCGTTTCGCGGGGCAGCCCGTGCGGCGCGGGGATCGGCGCATCGGCTACATCCCGCAGCAGCGCGCCCAGGACCCGGCGCTGCGCATCCGGGGCCGCGACCTCGTGCGTCTCGGCGTCGACGGCGAACGCTGGGGGCCGGGGTGGCCGAGCCGCGCCCGCCGGGAGCGCGTCGACGCGCTCCTCGAGTCGGTCGGAGCGAGTCACTACGCGCGCGTGCCCGTGAGCCTGCTCTCGGGCGGCGAGCAGCAGCGCCTGCGCGTCGGCCAGGCGCTCGCCGGCGACCCCCTGCTCATGCTGTGCGACGAGCCGCTCGGCTCGCTCGACCTCCGCGCCCAGCGCGTCGTGAGCGAGCTCATCGACGCCCACCGCCGTGAACGGGGGTTCGGCGTGCTCTTCGTCACCCACGACGTGAACCCCGTGCTCGGGATGGTCGACCGCGTGCTCTACCTCGCCGGCGGCCGCTTCCGCATCGGCACGCCCGACGAGGTGCTCACCTCCCGCGTGCTCTCCGAGCTGTACCAGGCCGACGTCGACGTCATCCGCTCGCATGGCCGCATCGTCATCGTCGGGGTGCCCGACCACGCGCACCACGACCACGAGCACCCGCACGCGCATCCGGGGGAGGTCGCGTGAACGACTGGTGGACGCAGCTCTTCGACTTCAGCGAGTACGGCGCGCTCCTCGCCCTGCTGCACAACTCGCTCCTCGCGGGAGCGGTGCTCGGGATCGCGGGCGGGCTCATCGGCGTCTTCGTCATGACGCGCGACCTCGCCTTCGCGGTGCACGGCATCAGCGAGCTGTCGTTCGCGGGCGCCGCGGCGGGGCTCCTGTTCGGCATCGGCGTCGTCGAGGGCTCCATCATCGGCTCGATCGCGGCCGCCCTCATCATCGGGCTGCTGGGCTCCCGCGCGCGCGAGCGCAACTCCATCACGGCCGTGCTCATGCCCTTCGGCCTCGGCCTCGGCATCCTGTGTCTCGCGCTCTACCCGGGGCGCGCGACGACGAAGTTCGGGCTGCTGACCGGGCAGATCGTCGCCGTCGGCGACCCCCAGCTCGGCTGGCTCGCGATCGTGTGCGGCGTCGTCGTGGTCGGGCTGCTCGTGCTGTGGCGCCCTCTGTCGTTCGCGAGTCTCGACGCGGAGGTCGCGGCCGCGCGCGGAGTGCCCGTGCGCGGTCTCTCGATCGCGTTCATGGTGCTGCTCGGTCTCGCGGTGGCGGCGAGCATCCAGATCGTCGGGGCGCTCCTCGTGCTGTCGATCCTCGTGACGCCGGCCGCGGCGGCCCTCCGGATCTCGAGCTCGCCCGTCGTCGTGCCGCTGCTCTCGATGGGCTTCGCGCTCGCCTCCCTCGTGGGCGGCATCCTGCTCGCGCTCGGGTCGAGCGTGCCGATCAGCCCCTACGTGACGACGATCTCGTTCCTCATCTGGGGCGTCTGCGTTCTCGCGAGCCGACGTCGACGCGACCGCCGTACCCTGGTCGGGAAGGAGGTCGCGGCGTGAAGCGCAACACCTGGCAGCGCGAGGCTGTGCGCGATGCGCTCGGCCGCACGGAGGGCTTCGTCTCCGCGCAGGCGTTGCACGCGTCGCTGCGGGGCACGGGCTCCGAGGTCGGGCTCGCGACCGTCTACCGCGCGCTCGCCGACCTCGCCCAGGAGGGGGAGGCCGACTCGCTCGTGCAGGAGGGTGAGAGCCTGTATCGCGCGTGCACGCCCGGCTCTCACCACCATCACCTCATCTGCCGCAGCTGCGGGACGGCGGTCGAGATCTCGGCGGATCCCGTGGAGGCGTGGGCGCGCCAGGTCGCCGCCGACCACGGGTTCACCGACCCCAACCACGTCGTCGACGTGTTCGGCCTGTGCGCGGCGTGCGCGGCATCCGCCGCCTCCGGCTCGTCGGGGTCGTCACCCTCTGCGTAGGTGTCTTTCCCCGCGAGACGCGCGCCGCGCGCGCGGGCGGTGACGTTTGCACGCGGCGGGAGCAACTCCTCCCGCCGCCCGGGTTGAGAAGCGCCCGCGCCTGCAGCTGCTCCCGCCGATGCTGCAGGTGCTCCCGCCGTTCGGAACCTCGGGTGGCGGATGCGGGGGCGCTCGGGTATTCTCGGAGGGTTGACCGCAGGAATGCGGCCTTCTTTGTGCGCCGCCGCGACTCGCAGAGTTCACGGTATCGGCGTGCCGACAAGTGACCTTGGGTGGGGCGCTCGCCCCACGGTAGCCAGAAAAGGAAAGAACCATGGCAGCTGTGTGCCAGGTGACCGGAGCCGTCCCCGGCTTCGGACACAACATCTCGCACTCGCACCGCCGGACGAAGCGCCGCTTCGATCCGAACGTGCAGAAGAAGAAGTACTACGTTCCCTCGCTCAAGCGCACCGTGACCCTCACGCTGTCCGCTAAGGGCATCAAGGTGATCGACGCCCGCGGTATCGAGGCCGTCGTCGCCGAGCTGCTCGCCCGAGGGGAGAAGATCTGATGGCCAAGAAGGCTCAGGACGTCCGTCCGATCATCAAGCTCCGCTCCACGGCGGGCACCGGGTACACCTACGTGACCCGCAAGAACCGCCGCAACGACCCCGACCGCATGGTCCTCCGCAAGTTCGACCCCGTCGTCCGCCGCCACGTCGACTTCCGCGAGGAGCGCTGATGGCGAAGCGGTCGAAGATCGCGCGCAACGACCAGCGGGCGGCCGTCGTCGCCCGCTACGCCGAGCGTCGCGCCGAGCTGAAGCGCGTCGTCGCGTCGCCGTCCTCGTCCTTCGAGGAGAAGGCGGACGCGGTGCGCGAGCTCCAGCGCCAGCCCCGCGACGCGAGCGCCACGCGCACGCGGAACCGCGACGTCGTCGACGGCCGCCCGCGCGGCTACCTGAGGAAGTTCGGACTCTCGCGCGTCCGCCTGCG
>JAEYZI010000067.1 GCA_023428065.1 Actinomycetes bacterium
CTCCGCCGCGAGCGCCACGGCGGAGAGCGCGACGACGAGCGTGGTCGCCGTGACCGCGAGCGCGAGCACGCCCCCGGCCCCGCGATCGTCGCGGAGAAACCGCCCCAGCATCAGCCACCCCCCGCGAGCGCGCAGCTCTCCGCGCTCAGCACGAGGCCCGCGAGGGTGAGCGGACCCCGCGCGCGCGCCGTGAGCCGGGCGCACACGAGCTCCCCGCTGCCGCCCTGCTCGAGCGCCGCCCCCGGAGCCGAGCGGATCGCGCGCGCGAGCACCGTGGAGAACGGGTCTCCGCGCCCGAGGCCCCGGGCCGCATCCGCCGCCGCATCCTGCAGGCGCACCTGCTGAGCACCCACTGCGACGCCGCCGAGGCACACCGCGAGCACGAGCGCCACGGCGGGGACCGCCACCGCGAACTCCGCCGCGGCGGCCCCCGTGTCGTCAGCCGCCGAACGCGAGCGCATCGCGTACGAGGTCGGTGAGGATCTGCTGCACCTCGGCCGACCGCATGATCACGACGAGCAGTCCGGCGAAGCCGACCGCGGCCATGATCGTGATCGCGTACTCCGCGGTGGCCGCACCCTCGTCGCGTCGCGCGCGGGCGAGCAGCCGCATCATGCGGATTCTCATGGGACTCCTTCTTCTTCTCGACGGGCGCCCTGCCGCCATGACACCGCAGTCGCAGGAGCGCCACCGGCCGCTTCCGCCGCATCGGGGAACGCGCACCACTCCCCCCGCTGTGGACGAGCGAAGGCACGGTCAGAACGCCGTGAGCGCCCCACGCAGGATCCCCACCATGAGCGGCACGACGCCCAGCAGCACGAACGCGGGGAGGAAACACAGCGCGAGCGGCCCCAGCAGCCGCGGACCGAGCAGCGCCGCACGGCGCAGCACGTCGGCGAGTGCGAGGCGGCGGGCGCGCACCGCCTCCGCCCGCACGAGCGCGGACGCCGGCACGCCCGCCCGTGACGCGAAGGCGAGGGTCGCGCGCGCCGCCTGCGTCGAGAGCGGGATGCCGCACCGGGCGGACACCGACTCGACGCGCGCGCAGGCCGCCTCGGGCGTCGCCCCTCCCGCGAGGGCGAGGCCGAGCAGCTCCTCGGCCGCACCGGCGAGCGGATCCGACACCCGGGCCGCGGCGACCAGGCGGCGGTTCCAGCGGATGCCCGCGACGAGGGCACCCGCTCCGAGCACCGCCGCGACCGCGCCCGGCACGGTTCCGAACACCGCCCCGACCGGGTCCGCCCCCACGAGAGAGGCCATGAGCACCCCGACGATCGGCAGCATCGCCACGATCCGCGCCGTCGCCTGGGGTCCCGCGAGCGCGAGCTCGACCTGGCGGTCGGCGTCGGCGAGCGCCCGCAGCGAGTCGGCCGCGCGCTCGAGCGTGTTCGCGAGGGGGGCGCCGCTCTCCGTCGCGACCGCCCAACAGGCGGCCACGAGCCCCCAGCCACGGCGTAGCGCGGCCTCGAGCGCGGCGGCCGCGTGCACGAGGACGTCGGGGACCTCGAACGGGCTCCCCGCCGCGGACGCCGCCGCGAGCGGGCCGTCGCTCGGATCGAGCAGTCGAAGCGCGGAGAGCGGCTCGATGCCCGCGGCGAGCAGCACCGCGAGCCGATGCACGTCGTCGGCGGCCGTATCGAGCGCGACTCCGGCCTCGACGCGCGGCTGCCGTCGCAGGGCGATCACGTCGCCTCGGACGCGAGGCGACCCCGCCGATCGAGCCGCAGCCGTCCGAGCTCCGCGAGCACGCGCGTGCCGTCGGGCGCCCGTTCGACGTGGAGCACGGCGTCGAACGCGCTCACCGCCTGCCGCGCGAGAGCACCCTCGGGCCATCCGGCGAGGGCGCCGAGCGCCTCGAGCCGCGCGGGCACGTCGGAGAGCGAGTTGGCGTGCAGAGTGCCGGCTCCCCCGTCGTGGCCCGTGTTGAGCGCGATGAGCAGCTCGCGCAACTCCGCGCCGCGGCACTCCCCCACGACGAGCCGCTCGGGTCGCATCCGCAGCGCCTCCCGCACGAGCCGGTCGAGGCCGATCGCGCCGGCTCCCTCGAGATTGGCCTGTCGAGCCTCGAGGCGCACGACGTGCGGATGCGCGACACGCAGTTCGGCGACGTCCTCCACGAGCACGATGCGTTCGTGCGGCGGCGCGAGGCCCAGCAGTGCGCCGAGCAGCGTCGTCTTGCCCGCGCCGCCCGCGCCCGTCACGAGGAGGTTCGCGCGTCGCGCGACGAGCGCCTCGACCGTGGCGCGGGGCACGCGCGCGAACATGCCCGCGCTCTCGAGCGCGTCGACGTGGAAGCGCTCCGCGCGCGGCAGCCGGATGGAGAGCACGGCCGCGTCGGGCGAGACGGGCGGCAGCACGCCGTGCACCCGGATGCCAGCCCCGATGCGCACATCGGCCGCGGGAACCGCCTCGTCGAGGTGCCTGCCTCCGGCGGCGACGAGGCGCACCGCGAGCTCGCGCGCCTCACCCGGCGGGATGCGGACGCCGGGCTCGCGCGCGGCACCCCCGCCCCGGTCGACCCACACCGACCCGTCCGGGTTCACGAAGACGTCGGTGGCCGTCGGGTCGGCGACGTAGGGCGCGAGGGGGCCGAAGACGGCGGGATCGGGCAGCGGACGCGCCTCGCGCTCGGGATGCACGCCTCGAGGGTGCCGCGCGCAGACGGCTCGTCACCGTCGCCGCTGCGAGACCCGTGGACGAGGCTCCGCGGTGCCCGCTGTGCAGGGCGGGAAACGCATCCTCGTACGTCTTAAACGGAGGGGCGGCGCCCAGTTTGGGGGGAATTGGGCGCCGCCACAGCAGTGCGTCGAATGGGGGGAATCGGGCACTGCGAGATCCGAGAGGTTACGCTCGGTGGCCAGAGTCTACTGCATGGGTGCCTCACCGCAACGGGCGATTTCCCCCGCCGCCGCGGCACCCCATCCGCCCGCCGCCCGCTCGTCGCATCGACCGCCACCGCTCGGCGACAGGCCGGCTCGCGCGGGTCTGAATGCCCCCGGGCGCATGACTAGGATCGGGAGGGTTCACCGGAGAACTCCGCGCGACTACAGGCACGGTCGCGAATCGACACAAGGATGAAGATGTCCCAGAACTCGATCGACAGCCTGCTCACCGAGACCCGCCGCTTCGCGCCGGATCCCGCGTTCGCCGCGACACGTGTCGCCGGCCCCGAGCTCTATGACAGCGCCGCCGGCGACCGGCTCGCCTACTGGGCCGACCGCGCCCGCGAGCTGCACTGGCACACCCCGTTCCAGACGGTACTCGACTGGTCGAACCCGCCGTTCGCGCGGTGGTTCGCCGACGGCGAGCTCAACGTCGCCTTCAACTGCCTCGACCGGCACGTGCTCGCGGGGCTCGGCGACCGCGTCGCGA
The DNA here is from genome assembly GCA_023428065.1 of Actinomycetes bacterium. Classification (GTDB taxonomy): domain Bacteria; phylum Actinomycetota; class Actinomycetes; order Actinomycetales; family Microbacteriaceae; genus Homoserinibacter. Next base: position 3,373 of record JAEYZI010000067.1, read on the forward strand.
TCCACTGGGAGGGTGAGCCCGGCGACAGCCGCACGATCACCTACGCCGAGCTGACCGCCGAGGTCAAGCGCGCCGCCAACGCCCTCGCCGCCCTCGGCGTCGGCGAGGGCGACCGCGTGGCGATCTACATGCCCATGATCCCGGAGGCCGTCGTCGCGATGCTCGCGGTCGCCCGGCTCGGGGCGATCCACTCGGTCGTCTTCGGCGGCTTCAGCGCCGAGTCGCTGCGCGCCCGCATCGAGGACGCCGAGGCGAAGCTCGTGATCACCGCCGACGGGGGTTACCGCAAGGGCAAGGTCTTCCCCCTCAAGGCGACCGTCGACACCGCCCTCGAGGGCGAGACGACGGTCGAGCACGTCGTCGTCGTCAAGCGAGGCGGCAACGAGGTCGCCTGGACCGAGGGCCGCGACCTCTGGTGGGACGAGGCGATGGCGGATGCCGACCTCGACCACGAGGCGAAGGGCTTCGACGCCGAGAACCCGCTGTTCATCCTCTACACCTCGGGCACCACGGGGAAGCCGAAGGGCATCCTCCACACGAGCGGCGGCTACCTCACGCAGGCCGCGGCGACCCACCACGACGTCTTCGACCTCCACCCCGAGAGCGACGTGTACTGGTGCACCGCCGACATCGGATGGGTCACCGGCCACAGCTACGTCGTCTACGGACCGCTCGCGAACGGCGCCACCCAGCTGCTCTACGAGGGCACGCCCGACACGCCGCACCCCGGGCGGTGGTGGGAGCTCATCCAGAAGTACGGGGTGACGATCCTCTACACGGCGCCCACCGCCATCCGCTCCTTCATGAAGGTGGGCCGGCAGGTCCCGCAGCAGTTCGACCTGTCGAGCCTGCGCCTGCTCGGCTCGGTCGGCGAGCCCATCAACCCCGAGGCGTGGGTCTGGTACCGCGACGTCATCGGCGGCGGCGAGACCCCCATCGTCGACACGTGGTGGCAGACCGAGACGGGCGCCATCATGATCTCCGCCCTGCCCGGCGTCACGACGCTCAAGCCGGGCAGCGCGCAGGTGCCGCAGCCGGGCGTGACGATCGACATCCTCGCCGACGACGGCACGCGCGTCGACCCGCCGAACGGCGGCCTGCTCACCGTGCGTGAGCCGTGGCCGTCGATGCTGCGCGGCATCTGGGGCGACCCGGACCGCTTCGTCGAGACCTACTGGGAGAAGTTCCGCGACCACGGATGGCGGTACTTCGCGGGCGACGGAGCGCACGTCGACGAAGACGGCGACATCTGGCTCCTGGGGCGCATCGACGACGTCATGAACGTGTCGGGGCACCGCCTGTCGACCACGGAGATCGAGTCCGCGCTCGTCGGCAACCCCATGGTCGCCGAGGCGGCGGTCGTCGGCGCGTCCGACGAGACCACCGGTCAGGCGGTCGTCGCGTTCGTCATCGTCAAGCAGTCGCACCGCGACGAGCACACCGACGAGGAGTTCGTGCAACTCCTCAAGGCGCACGTGGCGCACGCGATCGGCGCGATCGCACGGCCGCGCGACATCTTCATCGTGACCGAGCTGCCGAAGACCCGCTCCGGCAAGATCATGCGCCGCCTGCTGCGCGACGTGGCCGAGGGCCGGGCGATCGGCGACACGACGACGCTCGCCGACACCTCGGTCATGCAGACCATCAGCGACAAGCTGCGCGCGGGAGCGCCCGCGGAGGACTGACCGCGCGCCGCCCGGCTCAGGCGAACTCGAGCACGAGCTCCACCTCGACGGGCGCGTCGAGGGGGAGCACGGCGACGCCCACGGCCGATCGGGCGTGGCTTCCGGCATCCCCGAACACCTCGCCGAGCAGCTCGGACGCGCCGTTGACGACCCCCGGCTGCCCCGTGAAGTCGGGGGCGGATGCGACGAAGCCGACGACCTTGACGACGCGCGTCACGCGGTCGAGCGAGCCGATGACGCTCTCGGCGGCGGCGAGGGCGTTGAGGGCGCACACGCGCGCGAACTCCTTCGCCTCGTCCGCACCCACCTCGGCGCCGACCTTGCCGGTCGCGGGCAGCACGCCGCCGATCATGGGGAGCTGGCCCGCCGTGAAGACGAGATTGCCGCTCACCTGCGCCGGCACGTAGGCGGCGACGGGCGGGACGACGGGGGGCAGCGCGAGCCCCAGCTCGGCGAGACGGTCGGCGACGCTCATTCGTTGCTTCCTTCGATCGGGCGCTTGAGGTACGCGACGAGCCCGCCCTCGGGGCCCGTCACGATCTGCACGAGCTCCCACCCCTGGGATCCCCAGTTGTTGAGGATCGCGGTGGTGTTATGAATGAGGAGGGGCGTTGTCACGTATTCCCAGGTCGGCACTTTTCGGGCTTCCGTTCAGGTATCGGGAAGGAGGTTTCCCGTACCCTGAAGCCTATGCCTGCTCAAGGAACCACGGCTAGAAGCCTGCTCGGGGCCGGTGCCGGCCTGCTCGGCTTCAGCGCCATCGCCGGTCTTCTCGTGACCGTCATGGTGGCCCCGGCCATCGCCGTCACCGGGATGACCGCGAACAACTCGATCTCGGTCTTCCAGGAACTCCCCGACTACATCACGATCGACAAGCAGCACGAACGCAACACGATCGCCGTGATGAACACCGACGGCACCCTGCTTCCCGTCGCCACCTGGTTCGACCAGAACCGCGAGGAGATCACCCTCGACCAGGTCGACGAGGACCTCAAGTGGGCCGCGATCGACGGTGAGGACCGCCGCTTCTACGATCACGGCGGCGTCGACATGCCGTCGCTCATCCGCGCCGCGATCGGCCAGGCCACCGGCACGAGCTCCTCGGGCGCGTCGACCCTCACGATGCAGCTCGTGCGCAACATCCTCGTGCTCCGCGCCGTCAACAACCTCGACCTCAGCGAGGAGGAGCGCAAGAAGGCCGTCGAGGACGCCACCTACCCGAACCTCAATCGCAAGCTCAAGGAGATGAAGCTCGCGATCGGCATGGAGAAGAAGTACTCGAAGGACGACATCCTCGCCGGGTACCTCAACATCGTCGGCATGGGCTCCAACACCTACGGCGTCGAGGCCGGCGCCCAGCGCTTCTTCGGCACCTCCGCGAAGGATGTGACCCCCGCGCAGGCGGCGAGCCTCATCGCGATCGTGCAGAACCCGGTCAAGAACACCCTCATCTACCCCGAGAACTTCGAGCGCAACCAGAAGCGCCGCGACATCATCCTCGGCTGGATGTACACGGAGGGGCACCTCGACAAGGCTCAGTACGAGGAGGCCCTCGCGACGCCCGTCGACGAGACGACCGTGAGCTCGAACCCGCCGAAGAGCGGATGCTCGGTCGCCGCGGTCGAGTACCGCCTGCCGTGCGACTACGCGCTCAAGAGCGTGCTCAACGGCGAGGTGCCCTCGCTCGGCAGCACGCGTGAGGAGCAGATCGACACGTGGCGCAAGGGCGGCCTCACGGTCGTGCTGTCGATCAACCCCGACACCCAGACGACCGCGACGCAGCTCGCGCAGCAGTACGCGCCCATCGACGAGAGCCGCTTCAAGCTCGGCGCCGCCGTCACGAGCGTGCAGGTCGGCACGGGCCGCATCATCACGATGGCCCAGAACAAGGTCTTCGACGACACGGGCACAGGCGACGCGGCGACCACGACGGCCGTCAACCTCGCCTCCGACCAGAGCCACGGCGGGTCGCGCGGCTTCCAGCCCGGGTCGAGCTACAAGCCGTACACGCTCCTCGCGTTCCTCGCCGCCGGTCACGGCGTCAACGAGACGTTCAACGCGAGCGTGCGGCAGGTGCCCATGTCGAAGTTCCAGGACACCTGCAACGGCCCGCACGGCGGACCGGACTACAAGTTCGGTAACGACGCCAACGAGTCGGGTCCCTACAGCGTCGTGCGCGGCACCCAGTGGTCGGTCAACTCGGTCTTCATCCAGATGGCGGAGGAGGTCGACCAGTGCGACATCGCGAAGCTCGCCGCCTCGATCGGCGTGCACCGTGCCGACGGCAAGCAGGACGGCTCCGACCTCTACACGCTGCCCTCGTGCTCGATCGGCGGATGCGACAACACGATCGCCCCGCTCACGCAGGCCGCCGCGTACGCTGCCATCGCGAACCACGGCGTGTACTGCAAGCCCATCATCATCGACGACATCCTCGACTCCTCGGGTGAGTCGATCGGCGGCCAGCCCGCGGCGTGCGGGCAGTCGCTCGTGTCGCCGGCGGTGGCGGACACCGCCGCCTACGCGATGCAGGCCGTCATGAACGGGTCGGCCGCGGCCTCCCGCAACAACAACGGCACCCCATACCTCGCGAAGACGGGAACGACGAACGACGCGATCCACACCTGGATGGTGGGCTCGTCGCCGCAGGTCGCGACCGCCGTGTGGGTGGGCAACATCGAGGGCAAGCAGAGCCTGCGTCGCATCTACGTCGCGGGCAGCCAGGCCGCCGTGTTGCGTCACCGCATCTTCAAGCCGTACGCCGCGAAGGTCGACACCTACTTCCCTGGCGGCGCGTTCGCCCAGCCCGACGCCAACCTCCTCAAGGGCGTGCAGGTGAACGTGCCCGACGTGCTCGGGCTCAGCCCCGAGCAGGCGAAGGCGGCGATCGAGCTCTCGAAGCTGTACTACGAGGACGGCGGCGAGATGGACTCCGACCTGCCCGTCGGCACGGTCGTCGCGACCGATCCGGCCGGCGGCTCGCAGGTGCCGAAGGGCAGCCCCGTGAAGGTGTTCCGCAGCAACGGCCAGGCATCGACAATGCCCGACGTGGTGTCGCCGAACCAGAGCTACAACGACGCCAAGAGCGCTCTCCAGGCGGCCGGCTTCACGAACGTCACCCAAGTGTGCGCGGAGGCGGAGCCCGGCGATCCACCCGGCACGCTCAACAACGTCGTCGCGCAGAACCCGGCAGCGGGCTCCGTCGTCAACAAGGGCATCCAGGTCACGCTGACGGTGCGGAAGAACAGCTGCCCATGACGCAGGCGGGACGCGCGGTCGCCGGCGCGCTCGGAGCCACGGCGGCCGCGGGTCTCGCGGCGTTCGCCTGGGGTGCGCTCGTCGAGCGCAATCGGTTCACGGTGCGCCACGAGACGCTCGCCGTGCTCGAGCCGAACGCCCGCCCGATCACGATCCTGCACCTGAGCGACCTGCACATGGCGCCGTGGCAGCGCGCGAAGCAGGACTTCGTGCGCTCGCTCGCGGTGTACGAGCCGGATCTCGTGATCGACACGGGCGACAACCTCGGGCACGCCGAGGGCCTCGCGGGCGTGCGACGTGCGCTCGAGCCGTTCGCGGGGTCCGCGGGGCTCTTCGTGCACGGCTCGAACGACTACTTCGGCCCCGTGCTCAAGAACCCCTTCGGGTACTTCTTCGACGGCGCCCACTCGCGCGTGCGCCGCGACCCGGATCTCGACACGGCCGCCCTCGACGAGTTCCTCGTCGAGGAGCTCGGCTGGTTCGACCTCAACAACGCCGTGCGGGCGATCGAGCTCAAGGGCACGCGCATCGAGCTCATCGGCACGGGCGACGCCCACCGCGGCTGGGACCGACTCGGGGAGCTCCCGGGCGCGGTCGAGCGGATGCGGGAGGAGGTCGAGTGGTCCACCCCGGAGCCGCGTCAGGTGCTCACGATCGCCGCGACCCACGCGCCGTACCGGCGCGTGCTCGACTCCTTCACGAGCCAGGGCGCCGACATCATCTTCGCCGGCCACACCCACGGCGGGCAGGTGCGCATCCCCGGACGCCCCGCGCTCGTCACGAACTGCGACATCCCTCACGCCCAGGCGCAGGGGCTGTCGGTGTGGCGTACGGGCGCCCGGAGCTCGTTCCTCGAGGTCTCGGCGGGGCTCGGCACCTCGATCTACGCCCCCGTGCGCTTCGCGTGCCCGCCGGAGGCGATCGTGATGACGCTCACCCCGGTGGCCGTGGACTGACCTCGCCGCGAAATCGGCTATCCTTGACAGGTTGCCGGAGGCAGCAGCGGGGTATGGCGCAGCTTGGTAGCGCGCGTCGTTCGGGACGACGAGGCCGCAGGTTCAAATCCTGTTACCCCGACCACAAGCAATAGGGTCGCCCCCTCGGGCGGCCCTATTGCTTTTCGTCGAGGTATCCGGACGCGAAGCTGCTCGCGCAGGGGGGCCCACGCCGCCGGAGGCTCCGCGCGCCGCGACGCGGCGGGTGGAGGGGCGGTGGGGACAAATCCTGTTACCCCGACCACAAGCAATAGGGTCGCCCCCTCGGGCGGCCCTTCTCCTCTCACGTGAAGTCGGCGTCGGGCTCCTCGCCGTAGCTGAACTCGAGCTTCGGGCGCCAGCCGCGGTTGAGCACCCCGCCCGACTCCTCGAGGTAGCACGCCCCGCACAGCGACTCGTAGGTGACCGACTCGCCGTCGATCGCCACCTGGTCGCCGTCGAAGACGAATCGCTCGCCGACCTTGCGCCCGTTGAAGACGGCCTTGCGTCCGCAGCGGCAGATCGTCTTCAGCTCCTCGAGCGAGTGGGCGATCTCGAGCAGGCGGCGGCTGCCGGGGAACGCGACCGTCTGGAAGTCGGTGCGGATGCCGTAGGCGAGCACGGGGATGTCGAGCTGGATCGCGACGCGCAGCAGGTCGTCGACCTGCCCCTCGCTCAGGAACTGGGCCTCGTCGAGCAGGAGGCAGCTCACGTCGCGTCCGCGTCGCTCGACCGCCTTCTCGCGCTCCGCCTGGAAGCGCACGAGCAGGTCCTCTCCCGGCGCGATCGTGAAGTCCACCTGCCGCACGACCCCGAGGCGCGAGACGATCGCGTCGTCCCCCTTCGAGTCGATCGCGGGCTTGGCGAGGAGCACCTCGTGGCCGCGCTCCTCGTAGTTGTAGGCCGCTTGAAGCAACGCCGTGCTCTTGCCGGAGTTCATCGCCCCATAACGGAAGTACAGCTTCGCCACTACTCGAGGTATCCATCCTCCGCCGCTCGGCGGATCAGCTCGGCCTTCTTGCCCGCGGGACGCCCGACCTTCGCGTACTTCTCCCGCACGCGACGCAGGTACGTCTTCGCTGTCTCATACTGCACGTTCATGCGCTCGGCTACCGCCGCGGTGCTGTAGCCGGAGACGTAGAGCTTGAACGCCTCCTCCTCGCCGGGGCTGAGCTTGGGCCGCAGGTGCTGCAGGGGGGCGGTCGCGGCGGTGCGCTCGACGCGCGCGTCCTCGGGCGACTCCATGCCCATGACGCGGCGCGCGGCGGTCATGACGGCGGCCATGGGGAGCGACTTCGAGAGGAACTCGCTCGCGCCCGCGGCGAACGCGCGATCGCGCGCCTCGCGCGTGTCGAGGCTCGAGAGCACGATGACCTTGGCGCCTGCGGCGCGGCACGTGCGCACGCGCGCCTCGATCGAGATCGGCTCCTTGAGCTGGAAGTCGATGAAGACCAGGTCGGTCGGGAAGGCGGGGCTCTGCACGAGTTCGAGCCAGTTGGCGGCGCCGAGCACGACGTCGAAGTCGGGTGCGTGCCGTTCGATCCACGTCGTGAGGGTGTCGAGCAGCACCTCGTGGTCGTCGAGGATCGCGAGCCGCACGGCGGCACCCCCGTTGTCTCCGCGCGCGGGGGCAGCACTGAGCGTCGGGTTCATGCGACGAGCCTACCTCCGGGCTCGTCCCAGGGCGGAGGTGAAAACGTCCTGATCGTGTCCCGAATTCGTCAGAACAGGGTGGGCTGCAACGCCGCGGCGGCGGCCGGGCTGAGCTCGGCCGCGAGCATCCCGCCACCGGCTCCGCGAAGGCGCGGGCGGGGTCCTCCGGTCGCCGGATCGAGCCGCGGGCGGTCGAGCCCGTAGCGTCGGATGAGGGGCCGGATGCGCGCCGCGAGCTGCGTGCGGTACTCCTTCGGCGCGTAGGCCCGCTCCCCGTAGAGCGCGCGGTAGCGCCCCACGAGCTCGGGGTGGGTGCGTGCGAGCCACGCGGCGAACCACTCCTTCGCTCCGGGCCGCAGGTGCAGGGCGCTGTACGCGACGCTCGTGGCCCCCGCATCCGCGATGCTCTCGAGGGCGCGTTCGAGGTGCTCGCGCGAGTCGGTGAGGTAGGGCAGCACGGGCATGAGGAATACGGCGCACGGGAGACCCGCCTCGCGCACCGCCTTCACCGTGGCGAGGCGCGCGGCCGTGCTCGGTGCGCCGGGCTCGATCGAGCGCTGCAGCTCGTCGTCGTAGATCGCGATCGACATCGCGGTCTCGACGGGCACGCGCTCGGCGGCCGCCTGGAGGAGCGGGATGTCGCGCCGCAGGAGCGTGCCCTTCGTGAGGATGCTGAAGGGCGTGTCCGCCGCCGCGAGCGCCGCGACGATGCCGGGCATGAGCCGGTAGCGCCCCTCCGCCCGCTGATACGGATCGGTGTTGGTGCCGAGGGCGACGTTCGGCCGCTCCCAGCTCGGCCGCCGCAGCTCCCTCTCGAGCACCTCGACGACGTTGACCTTGACGACGATCTGGGTGTCGAAGTCACGGCCCGCGTCGAGGTCGAGGTAGGTGTGCGTCTGGCGGGCGAAGCAGAAGACGCACTGATGGCTGCAGCCACGATACGGGTTGATGGTCCACCCGAACGGGAGCGCCTTCGCAGCGCCCGGCACGTGGTTGAGCGCCGACTTCGCGAGCACCTCGTGGAAGGTGAGGCCGGCGAACTCGGGCGTCTGCACCGAGCGCACGAGGTTGTTGAGGCGGGCGAGACCCGGCAGGGCGTCGTCGCTCTCGACGCCCAACTCCTGCCCGCTCCACCTCACCCGGTCATTCGAACACGTGTTCGAGAGACAGTCAAGCCGCCTCGACGAGCGAGCCCTCCCCCGGCACGGCGAACTCGCGCAGGAGAGCCGGCGCCTCGCCCCCGGCAGGTCGCGAGGATCGTCTCCATCACCCGATGCTGCTCGAGCCGGGCGCGGAAAGCGACAGCTCCCGCCCGCGCCAGCGGCGCCGCAGCCACCGGTCGTGGCTCGCGACCACCACGGCGCCCGGATAGCCGCCGAGCGCGTCCTCGAGCTCGGTGGCGAGCGCGAGTGACAGGTGGTTGGTCGGCTCGTCGAGCAGGAAGACGTGCGGCGGTCGAGCCACGATGAGGGCGAGAGCCGTGCGCCGCTGCTGGCCGATCGAGAGCCGCCCCACCGGCCGGTCGAGTTCGCGCGCGGGCAGCAGGCCGAGCTCGGCGAGCGGCAGCTCCGCGGCCCGCCGCTCCCCCACCGCGCGGTGATAGAGCTCACGCGGCGTGCGTGCGGGATCGGCCCAGCGCACGTCCTGGTCGAGCACGGCCACCCGCAGGCCCTTGCGACGGTGCACGAGGCCCGCATCCGGCGCGATGCGCCCGGCGAGCACGCCGAGCAGCGTGGACTTGCCGACGCCGTTGGGCCCTGTCACGAGCAGCCGGGCGTCGGGGGCGAGCACCAGCTCGTCGAGAGCCAGACGCCCGTCGACCCGCGCTCCCCGCACGGTGACGAGGGGCTCGCCGCCCTCGAGCACGTGCGAGCCCGACGGGATGCCCGCGAAGCTCAACAACGGGGGCGGCTCGCCCACGCGCGCGCCGCGCAAGGTCTCGAGCCGCACTTCGGCGTTGCGGATGCGTCGCGCCACCTGATGCTGGTGGTGGCCGGCCTTGAAGTCGTAGCCCATCTTCTCGTTGTCGCGCCGGGCACGACCGGGCGCGAGTTCGCGAGCCGTGACTCCGACGACGTGCTCGAGTCGGGCCTCCTGCAGCTCCTCCTCCGCGAAGCGCTCCTCCCAGCGGGCGCGCTCGGCCGCCTTCGCGGCGAGGTAGTCGCTGTAGCCCCCGCCGTAGCGGGTGACACCCTCGGATGCCGACGGGTCGATGTCGACGAGCCCCGTCGCGACCTCGTCGAGGAAGGCGCGATCGTGGCTCGCGAAGAGCACGGGCCCGCGCCACGCGCGCAGCCGCTCGGCGAGGAACGCGGCGGCCGCGTCGTCGAGGTGGTTGGTGGGCTCGTCGAGCAGGAGCGCGTCGGGCCGCGCGAGCAGGAGCGCCGCGAGAGCGACGCGGCTGCGCTGGCCGCCGGAGATCTCACCCACCCGCCGGTCGAGCGAGAGGTGCCCCACGCCGAGACCGTCGAGCAGCTCGTCGCGACGCGCGTCGAGGTTCCACAGCTCGGCCGCATCCGCCGCCTCCAGCAGCAGGGCGTAACGGTCGGCCGCGGCCGGGTCGCCGGATGCGAGGGCCTCGCCCGCCGCCTCGAGCTCCGCCCCGAGGGCACGCACGGCGCCGAGCTCGGCCTCGAGGATCGCGCTGAGGGGGGCATCCGGTCCGATGCGCACCTCCTGACGGAGCAGGGCGGTCGCCGTCGGACGCTCGACGCGTCCGGCATCCGGTTCGAGCTCGCCCGCGAGCACCGCGAGCAGCGTCGACTTGCCGGCGCCGTTCTCGCCGAGCAGCCCGACGCGCTGGCCGGGCGACACGGTGAGAGACAGGTCGGCGAACACGCGCCGATCGCCGAAGGAGATGCCGACGCCGTCGGCGCGCAGCACGGAAGAAGGGATGAAGGGGTATCGCACGAAGCAGTCCGATCGCTCGACCCTCGCATGCGAGGGGAGGCGAACCCCGCCGGGCGCAGGCCACGGTCGCGGGGATGGTCGGAGCTACAGCTTCACGGGGAGCGACCCTACGGCGTCCCCGCGCGATCTGTCAAACGCGGCTCAGACGGCGAGGCCGAGCACCTTCGCGGTGCTCGTGAGCTCCTTGGCCGCCTTCTTGGGGGCGTCGGAGAGCAGGGTTCCGTACGACGGGATCATCTCGAGGAGCTTCGGCTCCCACGCGTCCATGCGCTGCGGGAAGCAGGTCTTGAGCACGTCGAGCATGATCGGCACCGCCGTCGAGGCACCCGGGGATGCCCCCAGCAGACCCGCGATCGTGCCCTCGCCGCCGGAGACGACCTCCGTGCCGAACTGGATGACCGCCTTGCCGTCGGGCCCCTTCTTCATGATCTGCACGCGCTGACCGGCCGTGATGAGGTACCAGTCCTTCATCTCGGCCTTCGGCGCGAACTGCCGGAGCGCCTCGAGGCGCTTCTTGCGCGTCGCGAGGAGCTCCGTGACGAGGTACCAGACGAGGTCGAGGTTCTTGAGACCCGCGCCGATCATCGTGCCGAGGTTGTGCCAGCGGATCGAGGCGAAGAGGTCGAACCACGAGCCGTTCTTGAGGAACTTGGGCGTCCATCCGGCGTACGGGCCGAACAGCAGGCTCGCCTGACCGTCGACGACGCGCGTGTCGAGGTGGGGCACCGACATGGGCGGGGCGCCGACCGACGCCTTGCCGTAGACCTTGCCCTGGTGGCGCGCCACGATCGCCGGGTTGTCGGTGCGCAGGAACTCGCCGCTGATGGGGAAGCCGCCGTAGCCGCGGATCTCCTTGATGCCCGACTTCTGCAGCAGGTGGAGGGCTGCGCCACCGGCGCCCACGAAGACGAAGCGTGCGGTGAGCTCGAAGGGCGTGCCGCCGACCTCGTACCGGCCGCTCACGCGCCATGTGCCGTCCTTGAGGCGCTTGAGGCCCGTCACGCGGCGCTCGACGAGCAGCTCGGCGCCGCGCTCCACGAGGCCGTCGAGGAGCGTCTCGGTGAGCGCGCCGAAGTCGACGTCGGAGCCGCCGACGATGCGCGTCGCGGCGATCGGCTCGCTCTTCTTGCGGCCGGGGATGAGGAGGGGCGCCCACTCGCGGATGACGCGCGCGTCCTCGGTGTACTCGAGGCCCGGGAAGAGCGGGTGGTCCTTGAGCGCCTCGTAGCGCTTGCGGAGGTACTCGACGTTCTTCTCGCCCCACACGAAGCTGAGGTGCGGCACGGGGTTGATGAAGCGCGTCGGCTCGGGGAGCATGCCCGACTCGACGAGGTACGACCAGTACTGGCGAGACACCTGGAACTGCTCGTTGACCTTGACGGCCTGCGTGATGTCGATCTGCCCGTTCTTCTCGGGCGTGTAGTTGAGCTCGCACAGCGCCGAGTGCCCGGTGCCCGCGTTGTTCCACGGGTTCGAGCTCTCCTGGGCGACCTCGGGCAGGGCTTCGAGGATGGTGATCGACCAGTTCGGCTCGAGCTGCTGCAGCAGCGAGCCGAGGGTGGCGCTCATCACCCCTCCGCCGATGAGGACGACGTCGACGGGTTCAGACACGCCTTCCATCCTACGGGCGCCGCCCGCCGCGTCCGACCGGCCGAAAGTCCTACGGCAGTTGCGCGATGCCGCCGCCGATGAGACCGGCCCCCGCTGCGGCCAGGCCGAGGGTGAGCGAGCCGGCGCCGATCCGGAGCAGCACCATCGCGCGGCCGGGCTGCTTCGGGTCGGCGCCGAGCACCGAGAGGAAGAAGCCCGCGGGCATGAGCAGCGCGGCCATCGGGATGCCGAAGCGACCCACGAGGTCGACGACGAGCGGCAGCTCGACCCCGTCGAGCAGCGGGATGACGGCGACGCTCAGCACGAGCAGCACGGCCGCGTGGGCGTGACCGGCGTGCCGACGCTCAAGTTCTACCTGCGCGAGGGCCTCCTGCATCCGGGCGAGAGCCTTTCGCAGGCCCGGTCCGCCTACGACGAGACGCACGTGCGGCGCGTGGGCGTCATCCGGGCCCTCACCGAGACCGTCGGGCTGAGCGTGCACCAGGCACGTGGGGTGCTCGAGGTGATCGACTCCCCCCGACCCGACCTCTACGACGCCTACGGCAGGGCGCTCGCCCAGCTCCCGCCCACGGTGGCGGAGGCCGACGACTACCCGCGCGCCCGTGCCGTCATCGAACGGCTCGGCTGGGCGTACGAACCGAAGCACGTCGCCACGCGGCAGCTCGAGCAGGCGATCGCCGCCGCCGAGGGGGTCGGGGTGCCGCTCGACGACGAGCGCCTCGCGGTCTACGGACCGCACGTGCACGCGATCGCCGAGCACGACCTCGCCCGCGTGCCGCGGGAGCCGGATGCCGCGATCGCCTACGCGGTGCTCGGCACCGCCGCGCACGAGCCCGTGCTCGCCGCCCTGCGGCGGCTCGCCCACCAGGACATCGCGGCGCGCGGGCCGCGCCCCGCCGCTACGCCGTAGCGGCCGAGAGCCGCGCCGCGGCGAGTTCCGCGAGCTGCACGGCGTTGAGGGCCGCGCCCTTGCGCAGGTTGTCGTTCGAGATGAAGAGCGCGAGTCCCTTGCCGTCCGGCACCGACTGGTCCTGGCGGATGCGGCCCACGAAGCTCGGGTCGGCACCGGCCGCCTCGAGCGGGTTCGGCACGTCGGAGAGCTGCACGCCCGGCGCCGCCGAGAGCAGCTCGCTCGCGCGCTCGGGCGAGATGGCGTCGCGGAAGGTCGCGTTGATCGAGAGCGAGTGCCCCGTGAAGACGGGGACGCGCACGCACGTGCCCGAGACGAGCAGCTCGGGGAGCTCGAGGATCTTGCGCGACTCGTTGCGCAGCTTCTTCTCCTCGTCGGTCTCGTCGAAGCCGTCGTCGACGATGGAGCCCGCGAGCGGCACGACGTTGAAGGCGATGTTGCGCGGGAACTTGACGGGCGCGGGGAGCTCGACGGCGCCGCCGTCCTGCACGAGGCCCATCGCATCCTGCGCGACGGCCGCCGCGGCCTGGGCGAGCAGCTCCTCGCCGCCCGCGAGACCCGCGCCCGACACCGCCTGGTAGGTCGAGACGACGAGACGCTCGAGGCCGGCCTCGGCGTCGAGCACCTTGAGCACCGGCATCGCGGCCATCGTCGTGCAGTTCGGGTTCGCGACGATGCCCTTGACGGCCTCATCCATCGCGTGCGGGTTCACCTCGGAGACCACGAGCGGCACCTCCGGGTCCATGCGCCACGCGCTCGAGTTGTCGATGACGAGCACGCCCGCCGCGGCGAAGCGCGGGGCCTGCACCTTCGACATCGTCGCGCCGGCCGAGAAGATCGCGACGTCGAGCCCCGTCGGGTCGGCGGTCGCGGCATCCTCCACGACGATCTCCTCGCCACGGAAGGGGAGGGTCGTGCCCGCGCTGCGCTCGGACGCGAAGAAACGGATCTCGGCGATCGGGAAGTCGCGCTCCACGAGGAGGCGGCGCACGACGGCGCCGACCTGACCGGTGGCGCCCACGACGCCGAGACGGATGCCCTGGTTGTTGCTCACCGGGTCATCGTACCGGCGTGCTCCCTGGGATTCCGGCGGGCGACGGCCAGGGTGCGACGACATCCGGCCATCGGCGACCGCTCCCCCAGTTCCCGGAACCCGGGGGCCCCGTCGCGATCCCGGGGGAACGGGTGGCGCGGCGAGCGATATCCTGGCGTCAACACACCCGAAGGAGTGATTCGTGGGCTTCATCAAGGCATTCAGCGGCGCGATCGGCGGCATGTTCGCGGATCAGTGGATCGATTTCTTCACCATCCCGAACGTGCAGCCCACGGCGGCGCTGTTCCCGGCCGTCAAGAAGGAGACCAACGCCGGCCGCGGATCCAACACCAAGGGATCCGAGAACATCATCACGAACGGTTCGAAGATCGTCGTGCCAGAGGGCTACGGCCTCATCACGATGCAGGACGGCGAGATCACGGGCCTCGTGGCCGAGGCCGGCGGCTACACGTGGCAGTCGGACGACGTCAACAGCCAGTCGATCTTCGCGGGCGACGGCTTCCTCAGCCCCCTCATCCTGCAGAGCTGGGAGCGCTTCAAGCGCGGCGGCATCCCCGGATCGCAGCAGGCCGCGTTCTACGTGAGCCTCAAGGAGCTGCCGAACAACCGCTTCGGCACCCAGAGCGAGATCTACTGGGATGACGCGTGGCTCGGCACGCAGGTCGGCGCGCTCACGCGCGGTTCGTACACGCTGCGCATCGTCGACCCGATCCTGTTCGTCAAGAACTTCGTGCCCGCCACCTACCTCACCGGCAACGCGGTGTTCGACTTCACCGACATGAACAACGACGCGGCGACGCAGCTGTTCAACGAGGTCGTCTCGGCGCTCGCCCCCGCGTTCTCGAAGTACACCAACGACCCCTCGCGCACGCGCATCACCCAGATCCAGTCCGACTCGCTCGGCTTCGCGAAGAGCCTCGCGGAGGCCGTCGAGGAGGGCTACTCCTGGCGGGCGAACCGCGGTCTCGAGATCGTGTCGACCGCGATCGTCTCGATCGAGTACGACGCCGACACGACCGAGCTGCTCTCCAAGGTCAAGCGCGCCGACGCGCTCTCGGGCGCGCGCGGCAACTCGAACCTGCAGGCCTCGGTCGCGCAGGGCATCGAGTCGGCGGGCGCGGAGGGCGGCGGAGCCGGCATCCTCGGCGTGGGCATGGCGGCGGGGTCGCTCGGCGGCCTCGCGGGTCTGCAGCAGCCGGTCGCTCCCGCGGCGCCCGCCGCGACGGCGGCCCCGGCCGCGGAGGACCCGGTCGCCAAGCTCACGCAGGCGAAGCAGATGCTCGACGCCGGCCTCATCACGCAGGAGGACTACGACGCCCTCAAGGCGAAGGTCCTCGGCGGCTGACCGCCCCGTCACGGCGATGAGCGACCCCTCGATCCCGCCGCAGCAGCCTGAGGCGCCGGTTCCCCCGGCGCCTCAGGACCTCGCGGACGCCCTCACGAACGACCAGCCGATCGACTCCTCGAACGCGAAGGGAGACGGTCTCACGAAGTGCCCGCGCTGCGGGTCGTCCGAGATCGGACCGGTTCCCGGCACCGATCAGCTGCGCTGCGCCTACTGCCGCTACGAGTGGGTGGCGGCGAACTTCATGCAGAGCATCGGCTTCGACTCGCCCATCGACCAGCTCGAGGGCACCGTGCTCACGACGGGCGTGCGCGACATCGACCGCGACGCGTCGCACATCATCACCCTCAAGTGCCAGGGCTGCGGCGCCGAGGTCGTCGTCAACACCGAGAGCCAGCTGCAGGCACGCTGCCACTGGTGCCGCCAGGTGCTCTCGCAGCAGACGCAGATCCCGAACGGCGCGGTGCCGGATGCCGTGCTCCCCTTCACGCTCACCCACGAGCAGGCGGTCGAGCAGGTGCGCAAGTTCGCCAACCGCCGCCGCCTGTTCGCGCTCAAGCGGTTCAAGGAGGAGTTCGTCCCCGAGAACGTCGTGGGCGTCTACATGCCGTACCTGCTCGTCGACGGCAACGCGCACGCCGACGTCGCGGGCGTCGGCGAGATCAAGACGCGGCAGTACCAGCGCGGCTCCGACAACAACAAGACGACGTACTACGACGCCGACGTGTATCGCGTCAGCCGCAGCTTCGACTTCACCGTCGACGACCTCACGATCGAGTCGTCGTCGGCGCGGGCGAACCACGACACGAAGCGCAACACCAACAACGTCATCAACACGATCCTGCCGTTCGACACCCGCAACTCCGTCACCTACGACGCCAACTACATCGGCAACTACACCTCCGAGAAGCGCGACCTGGACGTCGACGCCGTCATGCCGGTGGCGCGCCACCAGATGCTCAGCATCGCGCGGCAGAAGGCGACCGACTCCGCGAACTACGACCGCGGCATCCGCTGGGAGTCGGAGCAGCTCGAGCTCAAGGGCACGCGCTGGGTGTCGGTGCTGCTGCCCGTGTGGCTCTACTCGTACTACGAGAAGAAGTCGAACGGCAGCGAGTTCCTGCACTACATCGCCGTCAACGGCCGCACGGGCGAGACGATGGGCAGCATCCCCGTGAGCGTGCCCAAGCTGCTGTTCGTGGCGCTCACCATCGGCACGGTGCTCGAGGGCATCGCGATCGCCATCGTGGCGAACTACTAGGGGGATCGGATGCTGGAGCTCACCGTCGCGATCATCACCGCCGACAGCGACTGGCCGGGGTGGCTGCTTGCCCTCGGCCCGGTCGGCGGCGCCACCTTCTACTGGGCAGTCTGGATGGCCTACCGCAACACCGACAAGAGCCACTCCTTCGAGAAGGAGACCGAGGTGGTCGTGAGCGGCCTCGTCGGCGAGGACGTCAAGATCGGCGAGAACAACGGCACGCGCGACCGCTGGGTGCGCGGGCGCAACGACAACAAGCCGCGCGAGCGGCTGTAGGCCGGGCGCGGCGAGCTTCCGCCGCGCCCGCCCACCCCGCGGGGTGAACCTGGGTGCGCCTAGCGGCCCGTACCGGCGTAGACCACGGCCTCCGCGTCGCCGTCGAGCCCGAACGCCGTGTGCACGACGCGCATGGCGTCGGGGAGCGTGTCGGCGCGCGTGACGACGGAGATGCGGATCTCGGAGGTGGAGATCATCTCGATGTTGATGCCCGCATCCGAGAGCGCGCGGAAGAGCTGGGCCGAGACGCCCGAGCTCGTGCGCATGCCCGCGCCGACGACCGCGAGCTTGCCGATCTGATCGTCGTACTGGAGCGAGGCGAAACCGGCCTCCGACTGCTCGGCGCGCAGGGCCGTGAGCACCTTCTCGCCCTCCGCCTTGGGGAGGGTGAACGAGATGTCCGTGAGGCCCGTCGAGGCCGCGGACACGTTCTGCACGATCATGTCGATGTTGGCGCCGGTCTTCGCGACGATCGTGAAGATCTCGGCGGCCTTGCCGGGCACGTCGGGCACCCCGACGACGGTGATCTTGGCCTCGCTGAGGTCGCCGGCGACGCCCGTGATGATGGGCTCTTCCACGGATTCTCCCTCCACCTGGTTGACGACCCAGGTGCCTTCGTTGTTGTTGAACGACGAGCGCACGTGCAGCGTCACGCCGTGCCGGCGCGCGTACTCGACCGCCCGGATGTAGAGGACCTTGGCGCCCGCGGCGGCGAGCTCGAGCATCTCCTCGCTCGTCACGCGGTCGAGCTTGTGCGCCCTCGGCACGACGCGGGGGTCGGCCGTGAAGACGCCGTCGACGTCGGTGTAGATCTCGCAGACGTCGGCGCCGAGCGCCGCCGCGAGGGCGACCGCGGTCGTGTCGGAGCCGCCGCGGCCGAGCGTCGTGATGTCGCGGCTGTCGCGATTGAAGCCCTGGAATCCGGCGACGATCGCGATGGCGCCCTCGTCGAGGGCCTCGCGGACGCGGCCCGGCGTGACGTCGACGATGCGGGCGGCGCCGTGCTGCGCATCCGTGATCATGCCTGCCTGGCTGCCCGTGTAGGAGCGCGCCTCGTAGCCCATGTCGCGGATCGCCATCGCGAGGAGCGCCATCGAGATGCGCTCGCCCGTCGTGAGCAGCATGTCCATCTCGCGCGGGTCGGGGATGGGCGACACCTGGTGCGCGAGGTCGATGAGCTCGTCGGTCGTGTCGCCCATCGCTGACACCGCGACGACGACCTCGTTGCCGGCCTTGCGGGTCTCGACGATGCGCTTCGCGACCCGCTTGATGCTCTCGGCGTCGGCGACGCTCGAGCCGCCGAACTTCTGGACGATGAGGGACACGGGGAAGCGACTCCTGGGGTGGGGGACGAAGGTCATCTTACCGAGCCGCGGATGCCCTCCGACGCACGCCCGCGTGCCCGGGCCGGGTCAGTCGACGACGCGGCGACCCTCGAACGCGCGGCCGAGCGTGACCTCGTCGGCGTACTCCAGGTCGCCCCCGACGGGCAGGCCCGACGCGAGTCGCGAGACGGTGAGACCGGGCTGCACGAGCAGTCGGGTGAGGTAGGTGGCCGTGGCCTCCCCCTCGAGGTTCGGGTCGGTCGCGATGATGACCTCGGTGACGTCGGTCGACGCGAGGCGCTTGAGCAGCTGCGGGATGCGCAGGTCGTCCGGACCGATGCCGTCGATGGGGCTGATGGCGCCGCCGAGCACGTGGTAGAGGCCGCGGAACTCGCGCGTGCGCTCGATCGCCACGACATCCTTCGCCTCTTCGACGACGCAGATCACGGCCGAGTTGCGGCGCGGGTCGCGGCAGATGGCGCACGTCTCCTGCTCGGAGACGTTGCCGCAGATCTGGCAGAACCGCACCTTCTCGCGCACGACCGTGAGGATCTCGGCGAGCCGCGTGGTGTCGAAGCTCTCGGTCTGCAGGATGTGGAACGCGATCCGCTGGGCCGACTTCGGCCCGATGCCGGGGAGTCGCCCGAGCTCGTCGATGAGGTCCTGGACGATGCCTTCGTACACGGACTACGCCTCGCCGTCGGGGTCGGCGGACGCGGTGGCCGGGGCCGGATCCTCGACGAGGCGCACGGGGCGGTCGCGGGGGTTGAGCTGCACCTCTTCGATGAAGCTCGCCTTGAGCACCTCGCGCACGACGGCCTCGCCGTAGCGGCCGGGACGGTTGGGGTTGCTCGATGCGCGGCCGGCCGGCAGCTCGCTCGCCTTCGCGGTCTTCGGAGGTTTGACGGGCTCGGGCTCCGCGGGCGCCGATGCCTCGGGAGCGGACGGCTCCGGCTCGTCGTCGGGTGGCGGAGGCTCCTCGTCGGCGGGCGGCGGGGCGTCGTCGTCGCTCGGCGAGGGCGCTGCGCCCGGGATGGGCGCGACGTTCCAGCCGCTCGCGGCCGGCGCCGCGGCACGCGGCGCAGGAGCCGA
Organism: Actinomycetes bacterium; assembly: GCA_023428065.1. Taxonomy (GTDB): domain Bacteria; phylum Actinomycetota; class Actinomycetes; order Actinomycetales; family Microbacteriaceae; genus Homoserinibacter. Next base: position 22,727 of record JAEYZI010000067.1, read on the forward strand.
GGTGGCGGGTGCCGTGGCCACGGGCGCGGCGGGTGCGGCGGCACCCCCTTCGACGCGTGCGATGAACTTCACGCGCACGCCGAGCACCTGCACGATCGCCTGGCGGAGGTGCTCGCTCACGCTCTCACCGGCCCCCTGCGCCTGGCGGAAGCTCTGCACGTCGTTGTCGCTCGGGAAGGTGAGCGTGAGCACCTCGTTGTCGCCGTCGTAGGCCCGCGGCGTGGAGGTGTAGACGACCATCCAGGAGCCGCGCTTGATGCCCTGCACGACCTCGAGGATCTCGGGCCACGCGTCGCGGAGCTGCTGCAGGGTGACGGGTGCCGCGGGGTCGCGCGGAGGTCGGGTGGGCTTCGCGGGCTCGCGGGGCGGCTCCGGCGCGGTGGCGTCGTCGCTCGCGGGAGCGGATGCGGACGGGGCCGACGGCGCGGGTGCGGCGACCTGGGTCGCGGCCGAGGCGGCCTGCGCGACCGACAGCTCGGGGGCCTCGGCACCTGCGGCCGGGGCCGGGGTGGGGGCTGGGGCCGGCGTGGCCGCGGCGGGGCGCGCGGCGGGCGCGGATGCGGCATCCGCTCCCTCGATGCCGATGCGGCGCTCGAGGCGCTCGACCCGCACGAGGGTGCCGCGCTCGGTGTCGTCGGACGAGGGCACGAGCAGGCGCGCGGCCATGAGCTCGAGGTGGAGGCGGGGCGAGGTGGCGCCCGTCATCTCGGTGAGGGACGAGTTGACGACGTCGGCGGCGCGCGAGAGCTCGACGGGACCGTACGCGGCGGCCTGGTGCTGCATCCGCTCGATCTCGTCGGCGGGCACGCCGCGCAGCACGGCGGAGGCCTGGTCGCGCGTCGCCGCGACGACGATGAGGTCGCGCAGGCGCTCGAGCAGGTCTTCGACGAAGCGGCGCGGGTCCTGGCCGGTCTGGATGACGCGATCGACCCCCGCGAAGACGCCCTGCGCGTCGCGGGCGGCGAGCGCGTCGACGATCTCGTCGAGCAGGGCGCCGTGCGTGTAGCCGAGCAGGGCGACGGCGCGCTCGTAGCGCACGAGCGTTCCCTCGGAGCCCGCGATGAGCTGGTCGAGCAGCGAGAGCGTGTCGCGCACCGAGCCGCCGCCGGCGCGCACGACGAGCGGCAGCACGCCGCCCTCGACCTCGATGCCCTCCTCGCCCGCGAGGTGCTGCAGGTAGTCGAGCATCTGGGCGGGAGGAACGAGGCGGAACGGGTAGTGGTGGGTGCGCGAGCGGATGGTGCCGATGACCTTCTCGGGCTCGGTCGTCGCGAAGATGAACTTGACGTGCTCGGGCGGCTCCTCGACGAGCTTGAGCAGGGCGTTGAAGCCCTGGGGCGTCACCATGTGCGCCTCGTCGAGGATGAAGATCTTGTAGCGGTCGCGCGCGGGGGCGAAGGCGGCGCGGTCGCGCAGGTCGCGCGCGTCGTCGACGCCGTTGTGGCTCGCCGCGTCGATCTCGATGACGTCGAGCGAGCCGCCGCCGTCGCGGGCGAGCTCGACGCAGCTCGCGCACGTGCCGCAGGGGGTGTCGGTGGGGCCCTCGGCGCAGTTGAGGCAGCGGGCGAGGATGCGCGCGCTCGTGGTCTTGCCGCAGCCGCGCGGCCCGGAGAAGAGGTAGGCGTGACCGACACGGTCGGTGCGCAGTGCCGTGCGGAGCGGGTCGGTCACCTGGGTCTGACCGATCAGCTCGGCGAACGTCTCCGGGCGATAGCGACGGTAGAGGGCGGTGACCACGCGTCCAGAGTAGTCGGCGGCGCCGACCCTCACCGGGCGGCCCTCGCGACCGCAGAAGCTCCGCTACCAGGTTGTAGGACATCCAATATCCACTAGACTGCCGCCGGGAGAAAGGTGGACGTGGATGTGGCTCGGCGTGGACCTCGGCACGTCCTCACTCAAGACGCTGGTGATCGATGAAGGAGGCCGCGTCCTGCACCGGGGTCGCCGGGACTACCCCCTCCGTCGCCCGCAAGCCGACTACGTGGAACAGGATCCCGCCGACTGGATCGCAGCCCTGGAAGCCGTCATAGCCGCGATCCACCCGCAACTCCGGGCTCGCATCGAGGGCATCGCCGTCGACGGACACGTGCCCTCACTCGTCGCGCTCGACGCACAGCACAGACCTCTCCGACCCAGCATCATCTGGCAGGACAGTCGGGCCGCAGAGGAAGCTCGGATGCTGCAGCGCGAGTGCGGCGACGCAACGGCCGCCCTCGGCACTCGACTGCCGTGGAACGCCTCTCAGCTGCACGCGAAGGCCGCCTGGATCGCGCGACACGAGCCCGAGCTGCGCACGGCGACTCGCTGGCTCGTGTCGCCCAAGGACTTCGTCAACCTGTACCTGACCGGCGACATCGCCACAGACGCGTGGACGAGCAAGGGCCTCGTCAACGTCGTCACGGGCGAACCGGCGAGCCGCGTCCTCGCCGCGGCGGGGTGGACGAGCGAGGTGGTCCCGCCCGTCGAACCACCTCATGCGCCTCTCGGCGCGCTCCGCCCAGGGCTTGCACGCACATGGGGGATGAACCCGCTCACCGCAGTCGCGGTCGGGTGGACCGATGCGATGACCTCGATCCTCGCCGTCGACACCTTCGCGGCGCCCACGGGGTTCGCCCTCGCCGGAACCTCCGACATCGTCGGCGTGAGCGCGCAGCGCGCGGACGACATCCCCGAGTTGTACCTCGTACCCGATTCCGTCGCGCCTCTCGCGCTCTCCTACGGCCCCACTCAACTCTCCGGCGGCTCTCTCGCATGGATCGCGCGAATTCTCGGCGTCGACGTGCCCTCCGCACTCGACCTCGCGGCGACCGCGACCGCGCATCGCCCCACCTTCGTGCCGTACCTCGCGGGCGAACGCGCACCGGTGTGGAATCCGCACGTGCGCGGATCGTTCCTCGGAGTCGAAGAACAGCACGGCCCAGCGGAACTCGCCGCGGCCGTCGTCGACGGCGTCGTACTGAGCAACTCGCACATTATCGACGTGGCGCGAACCGCGACCGGGACCGCCCCCGCCGAGGTGCACGTGGGTGGACGCGGCACGGATCACCCCACGCTTGTCGCGGGCCGAACCGGCGCATTCGACCAACCGATCGTGGTCCACCGCGAGCCCAACCTCTCCGCCCTCGGCGCCGCACGGCTTGCAGCGCTCATGGCCGGCACCACACTCGACACCTCCCCGCACGACACCCGTCGCCACGACCCCTCCCCCGCCGACCGCCACCTCTGGACCGAACGTCGCGCCGCCTACCGGCGGGCGACGCAGTTCGCACTCGAATGGAGCACCACGTGACCAACACCCGTTTCGCAGCACCGAGCGGAGTCATCCTCGTCCTGAGGGTGGAGACCGCTGAACTCGCACACACCGCCGCTGTCGGTGCCATCGCAGGCGGCATCGACGCCGTCGAGATCACCACGAGCGTGCCCGATGCCATGGATGTCGTCGCCGACCTCGTGCGCAGCCATCCGGGCGTGCCCATCGGTGCGGGCACTCTCCTGACCCCGGCGGACGTGGACGCCGCCGCCGCCGCAGGTGCCCAGTTCCTCGTCTCCCCCGACACCCACCCCGAGGTCTTGGCAGCAGCCGCCGCACACGGCCTCCCGATGGTGCCCGGCGCGCTCACGCCGACCGAGGTCCAGCGGGCCCACTCGCTCGGCGCCGCCGCGGTCAAGATCTTCCCGGCGGGAAGCGTCGGCGGTCCCACCTACATTCGAGAGCTCAGCGGGCCGCTTCCCCACATCACCTACGTCGCCTCCGGTGGCATCGATGAGAGCACTGCTCCCCGTTACTTCGCGGCGGGCGCGAGCGCCGTCTGCGTGGGGCGCAACATCCTCAATTCCGAAGCGCTCAGCACGGGCGACATGGCCGCGGTCACGGCTCACACGGCGAGCTTCATGGCCGCGGTGCGGCCGGGCGACTGAGACGTGTGAAGGCCCCGAGCCGGGCTCGGGGCCTTCACAGAGGCGCTCGTTCAGGCGAGGTCGACGGCCCATGCTCCGTGGACGATCGCCGAGCCCTCCAAGGCCGCCACCAGGTCGACCATCGACCACCGCGCGAGTCTCGTGCCCGATGCGGTCGAGTACCACGCGAGATGCGGGGCGAGCACGAGGTTCGGGGCGTCGCGCAACACCGACTGGGCGGGAAGCGGCTCGACCGAGAACACGTCGATGGCCGCCCCACGGATGGTGCCATCGATCAGAGCCGCTGCGAGCGCCTCCTCGTCGATGAGCCCACCCCGTGAGACGTTCACCACGATCGCGTCGCGCGGCATGAGGGCGAGCCGCTTGGCGTTGATGAGGTGGCGCGTCTCGGGCGTCAGGGGCAGATGCAGCGTGAGGAGGCTCGCCTGCGCGAGCACCTCTTCCACGCTGTCAACCCGCACGACACCCGGGATCTCGTCACCAGGGAACGGGTCGTAGGCGACCACACGCGCCACGAACGGGCGCAAACGTTCGATCGCGGCGCGACCGATGCGTCCCGTGCCGAGAACACCGAGCGTGGCGTCCTGGAGGGCGCCGATGGCACCCACCTCCTGAGCGCTCGCCCAGCCCCGTTCACGCACGAGCGCATCGGCGCGCGGGACGCGGCGCCAGGCCGCAAGCGCGAGAGCCGCCGCGTGGTCTGCAACCTCGTTGGTCGCGTAGGCCGGTTGGAAGATGACGCCGACACCCCGTCCGCGCGCGGAGTCGAGGTCGATCGAATCGAGCCCGACCCCCGCGCGCGCGATCGCCCGAATCCGGGGCCCCAGGGCCGCGATGTGGCCGTCGCGAAGCGGGTGCAAGCTCACGGCCAGACCGTCGGCGTCTGCGGTCGCCGCCGCGACCTGCTCGGGGGTCTCGATGTCGGCCTCGACGATCTCGGCCCGCTCTCCGAACTCGTCGACGAGCGCCGGCAGGTCCATGAAGGCAGCGCGGCCCACGACGATCCTTGGCTTACTCACGTGGAATCTCCATTCTCAGTCGTCAGCTCTGTCGCGCCGTCGCGCGTTCGTCGTGCAGCGCACGGACATCAGCCCAGATGGTGTCGCCGATGGGCACCAGCGCGCCGCGAGCGCGGCGCGCTGCCCCCTCTGCGTCGCCCGGAAGCAGCACGGGTCGTTCTTCGTCGACGGGCGTAGCCGCGCGCAGTCGCGCGGCGGTTTCACTCACGTCGCTATCGAAATCCGCACGTTCGCCGAATGCCGCAGGGTCGTAGGCCGTGATGACGAGCCCATTGCCCGACACGTAGCGGCTCGCGATGCTCGGGTGATTCCCCGACAGCGCACCCCCCAGCAGTTCGACCACGACCGAGAGACCATATCCCTTGTGCCCCCCGAAAGGCAGCAGTGCCCCGCCGTCGTAGAAGTCGTTGGGGTCGGTCGTCGGACGCCCCTTCGCATCGATCACCGCCCCCGACGGGATACTCTCACCGGCGGCCCGCGCCACCCGTAGCTTGCCTTCCGCGACCGCAGCGGTCGCGAAATCCAGCACGACATCGTCGCCCCCGGCGACGGGGACGCCCGCGGCGAACGGGTTGGTGCCGAGCAAGCGCTCGGTGCCCCCGAAGGGGGCGACGCACGGATCGGCGTTGCACCAGATCATGGACGCGAGCCCCGCCCCTGCGAGCACTTCGGCGTATTCGCCGATGCGCCCCACATGATTGGCGTTGCGAACCGTCACGACACCGACCCCGAAGCGGCGCGCGGCCTCCCGCGCGTGCTCGACAGCGACCAGGCTCACGTACTGGCCCCAGCCATGCTGCCCGTCGATGACGGTCACCGCGCCGAAGTCGGAGACCACTGTCGGCTCGGCGTCGGGGATCACGCGACCTTGGTCGACGAAGGTCGAGTACTCGCGTAGCCGCACCACGCCGTGCGAATCATGGCCTGACCGGTTGGCCAGCACGAGAGAGTCCGCGACGATCGCGGCGATCCTTTCAGGTGTGCCGAGGCCCACGAGGATGCCACGGGCATAGTCTGTGAGCTCGGCGACGGAGATCTCAGGCACGAGCCACCACCCGGTTCTCGAGCGGCGGAAGACCCTGCACTTCCACCCGCATGATGTCGCCCGGGCGCACGACAACGGGGGGATCGAGCGCGGCGCCGATACCCGACGGGGTCCCCGTGGCGATGATGTCGCCCGGTTGGAGCCGCGCGATCGTGCTCAGGTACGACACGAGCGTGCGCACCGAGAAGATCATGTCGGACGTCGGCTGGTCCTGCATCACAGCGCCGTTGAGGATGAAGCGGACGCGCGAGTCCTGCGGGTCGCCGAACTCATCCGGCGTCACAAGGTACGGTCCGGTGGGCGCGAACGTCGGAAAGCTCTTACCCTGGACCCACTGGCCCGTGCGGTGCTGGTAGTCGCGCGCGGAGACGTCGTTCATCGCGACGTAGCCGCCCACGTAGTCGAGCGCGTCCTCCTCCTCGACTCGGTAAGCGGCGCGCGAGATCACGACACCGAGCTCCGCCTCGTAGTCCATGCTGGCCGTGACGCCCGGGTCGACCACGTCCTGCCCGTGCGCCGCGATGGCGCTGGAGAGCTTCATGAAGATCACCGGGAACTCGGGTGCCGCGGTGAGCCCCGATTCGATCGCATGGTCGAGGTAGTTCACCCCGATACAGATCACGTTGCCCGGATGCGGCACGGCCGGCAACAGGTCGAGCTGCGACAACGGCACGCCCGCCACGCTCGCAGCCCGAGAGGCGACATCGGCGCGCACCACGGCGTCGGCCGCGATGAATGCGACGGCGTCTGCGGGTACGTCCCCGCCGAGCGTCGGCACCTCCACCACGGAGGCGTCCACGTCATTCATGTCCGCGTTGGGGTCGACGAGGCCGTAGCTCTCGCGACCGTCGATACGGAAGCTCACCACCCGCATGAGTTCAGACCTCCCGAATCGTGCGATCGACCGCGGCCACCACTTGCGCGACCGACGGGAGGATGGCGTCGACGAGCGTGGGATGGTGGGGGATCGGGGTTTGCGGCGACGCCACGACCTCGATCGGGGCGTCCAGGTACCAGAACGCCTTCTGCTGGACGATCGACGCGAGTTGGGCGCCGAACGAGCCGAAGTAGGGCGCCTCATCGACGACGACCAGGCGCCCGGTGCGGCGCACCGAGTCGAGGATCGTCTGCTCGTCGAGTGGGTAGATGCTGCGCACGTCTATGACGTCGGCCCCGATGCCGCGCCCTCGCAACTCCGTGGCAGCCTTGCCCGCTGTGACCATCCCGTGGGAGTAGGACACGATCGTGACGTCGTCGCCGCGCTCCACTACATGGGCGACGCCGATCGGGACCAGCTCGTCGGGCCCGCCTACGTCGCCGCGCAAACCGGTGAGCTTCTTGTGCATCAAGAACACGACGGGATCTTCCGCCCGCAGGGACGACTTGATGAGACCCTTGACGTCGCGCGGGGTCGACGGCACGACGACCGCAAGTCCAGGGATCGATGCGAACAGCATCTCCATGCTGTTGCTGTGCTGCGAACCGCCGAGAGCGACCCCCGAGGTCGCGCGGATCACGAGCGGCACGTTCTTGCCCCACATGTAACGGATCTTGGCCGCCTGGTTGGCGATCTCGTCGAAGGCGCCGAAGGCGAAGTCGTCGAAGTTCAAGTCCACGATCGGGCGCGCACCCGACATGGCGGCGCCCACCCCGGCAGCGACCATAGCTGCCTCCGAGATGGGGGTGTCACGGATACGATCACGCCCGAACTCCGGCCCGAGCCCCCGCACCTGTGCGAAGTGGCCGCCGCGCTCGTAGAGGTCGGTACCCAAGACGAAGACTCCCTCGTCTCGCAGCATCTCCTCGCGTACGCCTTCGCGATACGCGGTGGAGAACGTCGCGTTGCTCATGAGTTCTGCGCTCCGTTCCAGTTGTTCCAGACGGAGACGTTCTCGCTTGCGGTGGAGGGGTCCGTGCATGTGCCTGCCTCTGCTCGTTCGACCGCGGCACGGACGATCTCGTCCACCTCGGCCTGGATTCGGGCGCGGGTGCCCGCGTCGAGCAGCCCGCGTTCGGTGAGTCGTCCCGCGAACACCTCGATCGGGTCGCGGTTGGCCTTCACCTCATCGACTTCTTCCTGGGTGCGGTAGGTGACGACCTCCCCCGCGTTGTGCCCGAGGAAGCGGTAGGTCTCGAGCTCGAGGAAGGTGGGACCTTCGCCCGCCCGGGCGCGGGCTGCCGCAGCGCTCACCGCGGCGAAGACGGCCTCGACGTCCTGCCCGTCGACGACGTGCGAGGGCAACCCGAATCCGGCGGCGCGCGCGGCAACCGAGCCGCCCCCGGTGACCGTCTTCGATGCGGTCTCGACCGCATAGAGGTTGTTCTCGCAGATCGCGATGAGCGGCAGCGACCAGATGCTCGCGAGGTTCACGAACTCCCACACACGGCCCACGTTGGCGCCGCCGTCGCCGAAGAACCCGACGGAGACCCGCCCGAGTTTCAACTGAGCCGAGCCCATGGCGGCGCCCATCGCGATACCGAGTCCGCCGCCGACGATGCCGTCGCTGCCCCAGAAGCCGAGATCGAAATCGGCGAGGTGCATGGAGCCGCCACGCCCCTGGGCGACGCCGTCCGACGTGCCGTAGAGCTCGGCCATCACAGCGTCGGGAGCGAGACCCTTCGCGAGGGCGTGGTGGTGCGAGCGATGCGTGCTGGTGACGACATCATCCGCCGCGAGCGCGCGCATGACCCCCACCGCGACGGCCTCTTGGCCGATCGCGGGGTGGATGCCGCCCGGGATCCGGCCGCGCAGCGACAGCGCCTCCGCCTCGGATTCGAACGCGCGGATGAGCATCATCTCGCGCAGCCAGTCGAGCGCTTGCTCGCCGTCAGGCGACGTAGCACCCTCGACGCTCACTGCCTTCGTTGACTTCATTGCTGGAATCTCCAAATCGATTCTGGGTTTCGTCAGACCACGCGGATCGCAGCGGGGTCGGCCGAGAGCGCGGCCAAGCGTTGCAGGACCTCGCCCACGTGCTGCCCGTCCCACTCGCGGTGGTCGACGTTCAAGGTCGCGTACATCGTGCGTCCGGCGACGAGCTGACCGTCACGTACGACGGGACGGTCAGCCGCCGCCCCGATCGTGAGCAGGCTGGTCTGCCCGACGGGGATGATGCCCGTGAAGTGTTCGACCCCGTACCCGCCGAGATTCGATACGGCGCTGTGCCCGGGAAGAAGATCCTCCGGGGCGCTCTTGCCCTCGCGCGCGCGCTGGACGGCAGCGGCGCGCTTCTTCGACAGGTCGAGCAGACTCACTTCGGCCACGTTCTCGAGGACCGGCATCGCCACTCCTGCGTCCGTCGCGACGGCGAGCGACAGGTTGATCGTGCTCACGCCGAGGCGCCCCACGAGGGAGAGCGCGTACGCCTTCACGATGAGATCGGTGAAGGTGATCCCGGGGGCGACGGCACGGGCCGATCGCAGCAGCGCCTCGAGCGGCGCCACGTCCAGCTGCGCAGTGGCGGCGAAGTGCGGAATCTCGGCCCACGAGCGGGTGACGGCGGCGGCGACCGCACGACGGTGCTTGTCGGGGACGGCACCCGGGACGGGCTCAGGCGTCGTGCTGGGTGGCGCCTCCGGTGCGGCGGCGACAGAGGCCGCTGCCGCACCGACCGACCCGAGGCCGCTCCGTTCGCGCGGGCTCAGGGTGTGCGGAAGCAGGTCACCTGCGTCATCCCGTTCACGCGCGCCGGCTCCGCGCCCGGCAGGGAAGGCGTCGGCCGCGGGAAACGGCTCACCCGCGACGGGCGCTGTCGGACGGACGGGAGTCGTCGCGGCGTCGGGAGCTGTGCCGACCGCGGGTGACGCCTCCGACTCGTCGGCGTCGAGGATGGTCGCGATGGTCGCGCCGTTCGGAACGGCGTCGCCGGCCTGATAGCGCAGTCGCCCTATCGTCCCGGAGCGCGGCGCCGCCAGCTCGAGCTCCGACTTGTCGGTTTCGATCATGGCGATGATCTGCCCCTCGACGACCGCCTCCCCTTCGGCCACGAGCCATTCGGAGAGGACGACCTCGGTGCTCGCCATGCCCAGTGCGGGAGCGAAGATCTCCTCCACATGCACTCCTTTGTGTATGGATGTCTAACGTCTAACAACAACGGTATCCCAGCGCCTCAGGGCGACGCAAATACAGAGTTGGAACCGGGCCCCGTGGAATCCAGCCACACCCGCGTACCCGCGAAATGCACACGCATCGCGGCCTCCGCGGCGTCCGGATCGCGGGCCTCGACGGCCTCGACGATGGCGATGTGCTTCGCCACCACCTCGTCGCGATCCTCGAAGTTGTCTGCCAGCGTCGGCCGAAGCATGCGCAACACCTGCCAGAAGGCTCCTACGAGGTCGCTCACGAGCGTGTTCGACAACCCCGCATACAGAGCCTCGTGGAACTCGATATCCGCATCGTCCATCTGCAGTGCGTCGCTTGCCGAGTCCGCCATCACATCGATCGCAGCGCGCATCCTCGCGAGCGACGACTCATCGGGCTCGAGTGCCACCCGGCGCACCAGCTGGCACTCCAGCAATCCGCGGACCTCGGCGAGCTGCTTGAGGTGCTCTCGAGCCTCGGCGTGCGGCGCGATCCTGCCGTGGAACACCAACCCGCTGATGAGCGACGCGAAGGTGAACGGCGCGACGAACATGCCCTTACCGTGCTTCGTCTCCACGATCCCGAGCGCCTCCAGGTGCTTCAGGGCCTCGCGCAGCGTGCCGCGGCTCACTCCCAGGTGCTCGGTGAGCTCCACCTCGGACGGCATCGGGTCGCCCGTCCGCAATCCTGAGGCGATCAGGTGCGCCTGGATGTCCTGGTGCAGCGGTGCGCGCGAGCGGCGGCCCGGCAAGCGGCGCGGGTCCGCGCCGGCCGGCTCCGCCCGGTCGTCGCCGTCGTTCACGCGACAGGCTCCATGCGCGGCCCCACGGTACCGCCCGCATGCAGCGCGAGGCTCCCGCCGTCGATCGGGATGGTGGCACCGGTAAGAAACCGCGCGTCATCGCTCAGCAGGTACATCACGAGCGGAGTCACGTCGTCGACGGTCGCAAGTCGGCCAGCGGGGATGCCCCCGACGGCCGCCCCCAGGATTCCCCCGGCCGCGACATCCTCACGACCCACGAGAGGCCGGAAGCCGCTCGTGTCGACCTGCGACGGCGCCACCGCGTTCACGCGGATCCCGCTCGCCGCCCACTCCACCGCGAGCTCGCGCGTCATTCCCACGACCCCGTGCTTGGCCACGCTGTAGGCGTAGTTGCCGCGGCCCAACGCCGACAGCCCGGCGATCGAGGCGATGTTCACGATCGAACCGCCGGCACCGGAGGCCACCATGGACCGCGCGGCGAACTGCGCAGCGAAGGCTCCCGCCGTGAGCGTGATCGCCAATACCCCGTTCCACGTATCGATATCGATGTCCTGCGGAAGCACGTGGGAACCGCGTGCAGCGTTGTTGACGAGGCCGTATACGGGGCCGGCTTCGGCCTCGATCAGCGCGAACGCGCGCTCGAGCGCCTGTACGTCGCCGAGGTCGCACTCGATGAATCGCGCGCCGCCGCCAGCGATCTCCGCGGTGCGTGCGCCGGTCTCCGGGTTGACTTCGAGCCCGAAGACCCGGTACCCCTGGGCGACGGCGGCGCATGTCAGGGCACGACCGATGTCACCCCCGCTGCCGGTGATGACGAGCACGCGACCGGTCGCATCCCCCTCCTGCGGGGTCGCGCCGGACGAGGGGAGGTCACTCACCGCGCACCGCTGCGTTGTACCCGAGAAGCAAGTCGCGAATGAAGGCCAAGCGCGGCACGTCGATGCCATGGCGGTCCGCGCGTTCCACGAGATCACCGAAGGTCTCACGCGCCTCTGTTGGGCGCCCGGCGAGCACATCCTGCGCCATTGACGACAGCGAGCCGGGACCGGACGCGGCAGCACGCGCCGTAGACACGATCGCATCGCGCACGGCGATGCGGTCCGGGTTGAGGTTGGTGCCCATCGGGATGTCCTGGAAGTCCTGCACCACGGCGCCCTCGGCAACCGCGACGGCGGCCGCTTCATGCAGGATCGACAAGTAGGCGTCCACGAGTTCGGGCGTCTTCATGATCATCGTCGAGGTCTGACGGGTGAGCGCTGACGTGCCGAACACGCCCATCGCATTGACGCACTTCATCCACAGCAGGCTGTGGATGTCGGCGGCCGCCGCGGCACTCAGACCCGCCGCCTCGAAGATGCGCACGATCTCGGCGACACGCAGGCTCTGCTCTCCCGAGAACTCGCCGAAGTAGGCGAACCCGGTGCCGCCCACGACGACATCTCCCTCAGGGGCTCGGCGAGCGTTGAACAACGTCACCGCACCGATCACACGATCCGCCCCGAAGTGCGCGCGCAGCAGGTCGTCCTTCTGCACGCCGTTCTGCAGGCCGGCGACCGGGCCCCGCTGCACGCCGGGATCGATCGCGGCGATGACGCCAGCCAACTCGGGCCCCTTGGTGCTAAAGATGAGCAGGTCGTCCGTCGGCGCCTCCGATGCCGAACGCACCACTCCGATCGTCCCCGGCGCGTCGGCCACTCCCGCCGCGACGGGAGTATGCATCTCACGCAGTCCCGAGATTCGGATCGCGCCACGGGCCACGAGGTCGTCGAACGATCGCGCCGACGGGACGAGCGTGATCGGGATCTGCGAGGTCAGGTGCGCGGCCAGCGCCTGGGCGAGCGCACCCGCCCCCACGAACGTGATTCCCTTCACCACAGGGGGTGTTCCTTTCTGTCGCGGGGCGAGCACATCAGCCGACGGTCGCTCCTTGCGTGTTCCCGGCGACGAGGTAGCGCCGGAAGATGAGGAAGAGCACCAGGGGAATCGCCGCATAGACGATCCCGCTCGCCATGAGTTGCGGCCACGGTGCGTTCTCCGTCGCGATCGAGTACATGCTCACCGGCACGGTCAGGGTGTTCGTCGAGGTCAGCATCATGAACGCGTAGAGGAAGTCGTTCCACGCGAGGAGGAAGACGTACATCCCGACGGGTATGAGCGAGAACCGCACGAGGGGCAGGTAGATCGAGTAGAAGATCCGCACGGGCCCTGCCCCATCCAACCGCGCCGCCTCCTCGATCTCGTTGGGCAGGTTGGCACCGAACTGCCGCAGCGCCCACAGCGAGTACGGCAGCGCGATGGTGACGAGCGCGAGCACGAGGCCGGGGATCTGGTCGACCAGGCGCATGCCGCTCAGCAGCAGATACAGCGGGATCACCAGGAACGACGCCGGCACGATGTACAGCACGAGAGCCGAGGACGAGATCGCGGTGCCCCAGTTCGGCTTGAGCCGCGTGATGGCGTAGCTCGCCATCGTCGACAGCAACAGCACGACGAACGTGACGCTCCCCGCGACGAGGAGGCTGTTCCCCAGTTGCTGCCAGAACAGCGGCAGCGGTGACTTGTCACCGCCGAACAGCAGCAGCTCGAAGTTCTCGAGGGTCGGCTCCGCAGGCCACAGATGGCCCGCGAAGATGTCGCGTCGAGGGGTGAACGCCGCAGCGATCGCCGTATACAGCGGCAGCAGGGTCCACACGATGATCGCGAGCCCGAAGCCGATACGCACGAGCGTGACGGCGAGTCGACTGACCGCGAGAGACGGGGCGTACGGAATCGAGAGGCGGCGGGTCAAATGAGCACCCCCTTCTTGATCGACCGGCGGATCAGGTAGATCACGCCGATGACGAGCACGGGCAACGCCGTCAGCACGATGGAGGCACCCATCGACGGGTCCGCCCGGCGGAAGGCATACGAGATCCCCAGCGTGGCGAGCACCTGCGTGGTGTCGGCGGGCCCGCCACCCGTGACCAGGTAGATCGAGTTGAAGTCACCGGTCGCCCAGATGGTGGCGAGGACCGTACCGGTGAAGTAGATTCCCGCGATCCGGGGCCAGGTGATGTGACGGAAGACCTGGAATCGATTGGCCCCGTCGATTGCGGCGGCCTCGTAGGTCTCCCGCGCGATCGTGAGGCGAGCCGCGAGCAACGCGAGCGCCCAGAACGGCGTGAGCTTCCAGATGTGCATCGCGATGGCGGCCCCGAGTGCGAGCTCAGGACGATCAAGCCACGGCACTGCGACTCCGCCGAACAGCTCGATGAGCGTGTTGAGGAGGCCGGATTCCGTGTTGAACATCCAGCGCGCTGAGAGCAGTGCGACGACCTCGGGAACCATCCAGGGGATGAGTGCGATCACCGTGGCGATGCGGAGGAAGCGCGAGGGCGACACCATCGCGCTCGAGAGCGCGAGCGCCAGGATCATCTTCAGGTTGACAGCCACGGCGACGAAGATCGCGGTGTTCAGGAGCGCCTTGTGATACTTCGCGTTCTCCCACAACGCGATGTAGTTGTCGGGTCGCAGACCGAGCGCGAGCTCGTAGGCGAGCGGATAGAGCGCGAACCAGCCATAGATCAGCAGGAACGGTACGACGAACGCGAGCGCCCAGAGGGTCGCGCTGCGGCGAGTAGAGCGGCGGCTGCCGCTGCGGGGGCCGGAGGCCCCCGCAGCGGCAGCCTGGGTGGTCAAGGTCACTTGACCAGTGCCTCGGTCTGGCTGAGGAAGGACTTCGCCCCCTCATCCGGGCTGAGGGTTCCGAGAAGGACCTCACCGGCAACCTGAGTGAAGAGCTTCTCGTTGAAGACGTCGGCGAACTTCACGTTGTAGGCGTAGGGCCACGGGACGATCTCACCCGTGGTGACCTCCTCCTTGACGACCTGGTGGAACTCGGACTGGCCCCAGAACGAGTTCTCCCACTGCGCCTTGTTGACCGGAACGAACATGCCGTTGTGGGTCTCCATGTAGCCCTGCAGGTTGTCGGGTTCGATGATGAACGCGAGGAGCTGCTTGGCGAGCTCGACGTTCTTGGACGAGCTGAAGACCACCGCAGTGTTGACCTTGAGAGGCAGCGGCACGACGTCTCCGGTGGGGCCGGTCGGCCACGCGGCGACCGCGAGGTTCTCGAAGTACTCCGGATTGTTGACCTTCGCGCCGGTCATGACCGAGAGGGTCGGGTTGGGCGTCATGACCAGGCCCCCGCGCTCCAGCTCGGTGTTGTTGTCGGGACCGGCCCAGCTGACCACGCCGGAGGGCATGTAGCCCGTGTCGTAGAGGTCCTTCGCGAACGCGAGCGCTTGGGCGATCGCCTTCTCGTTGGCGGGTGTGTTCTCGAGCTCGAGGGAGGCACCGAAGGCGGCGAACAGCCACATCATGAGGTTGTCACCGTCCTGAGCGACGGTCGACATCGGGAGTCCGACGCCGTACACCTCGTCACCCTGGGCACGCAGCTTGTCCTGCGCCTCCTTCCAGTACGCCCAGTAGTCGTCCCACTCGGTGGGCGGCGGGGCGGACATTCCTGCCTTCTCGATGAGGTCCGTGCGGTAGAACACGTCGAAGGGCTGCAGTTGGATCGGCACGGAGTAGATCTCCCCGTCGGCCCCCTTCGGCGCGCTCGCGATACCCACCTCGAGCAGGTCATCCTCGATCGCGGCGACGACATCGGCCACGTCGGCGAGGTGGCCGTTGGCGGCGAGGCTCGGGAAGAGCTGTGCGTCGGCGGCCGGCGAGTAGGCGATGTCGGGCGCGTTGCCCGCTTGAACAGCGGCGCTGAGCTTCGTGGGAAGCTCCTCGTTCAACATGAAGACGAGCTCCACCTCGGAGCCGGTCTCCTCGGACCATGCGTCGACGATTGCCTGGGCGGCAACGTCTTCGGCGTCGGTGTTGCCCTTCGACCACCAAACGGTGACCTTGCCCTCAACCGAGCCTTCCTCGGTCGATTGGGCCATGCAACCGCTGAGAGCGAATGCCAGTGCTGTGGTTACGCCAATGGCGCGCAGAACGTGATGTTTCACAGAAACCTCTTTACGTCGTTGTAGGTTCAGTTCCGTGATCCGGGTGCGTGATCACTGGGTCCGATATTAGATGTCCAACATCTAATATGTCAAACCGCCGGCCGGACCCCGCGATCCCGTCTACGAATCGACCGTCCCAGAACTGAGCCACTCGAGCGTTCCCTCGAAGTGAGCACGCATCGCCGCCTCCGCCGCATCGGGATCGTGCGCCTCGATGGCCTCGAGGATGGCGCGGTGCTTCTCGACGGCGTCCTCGTGGTCGTCGAACGTGTCAGCGAGTCGCGGACGCAGCATCCGCAGGACCTCCCAGAAGGCGGTCACGAGGTCCAACACGAGCGAGTTGTTGAGGTCGCGGTACAACGCAGCATGGAACGCGAGATCCGCGTCGTCGAACTCCAGCGCCCCCGTGGTCACCCCCGCGAGCACCTCGAACGCGGATCGGATGCGCGCGAGACCCTGCGCGTCCACATCGACCGCCACGCGTCGGATCAATTGCAGCTCCAGCAGTGCGCGCACCTCAGCCAGCTGCTGAAGGTGCTCGACCGCCTCTTGCGGCTGAGCGATCTTGCCGTGGAAGACGAGTCCGTTCACGAGCGGAGTGAGCGAGAACGGGGCGATGAACATCCCCGTGCCGTGCCGCGTCTCGATGATCTGAAGCGCCTGCAGTTGCTTGAGTGCCTCGCGCAGCGTGCCACGGCTCACACCGAGCACTTCGGCGAGCTCAGCCTCCGTGGGCAGCGGATCACCTGACCGCAACCCCATGCCGATGACATATTCCTGAATGTCTTCATGCAGCGGGCGCCGCGGAGTTCGCTTGAGACTTTTAACGTCTGAAGACCGATGACCGGACACAAGCGAGGATAGTAGTCCACCTGCGAGGGAATCTCTTCCCGGTGGGGGATGGATGCCGCCCCACGAGGAAGATGCGAGCGGCGGAGTCCCGCTCTGAGCGGAGATCTCGACGCGCGCGAAGGAGTGAGTCCCGCACGGCAGGTGCCCCGCCGCCGTGGCCCTGGTCACGTTCGCAGGAGTCGCCCGGTAGACTCATCGTCGGCTCCCCGCGTGGCGCCATCCAGGCCAACTCCCCCAGGGCGGAAACGCAGCAAGGGTAACCGGGCTCTGGCGGGTGCGCGGGGGGTCCCAGGAGGATTCGCCTAGTGGCCTATGGCGCACGCTTG
>JAEYZI010000037.1 GCA_023428065.1 Actinomycetes bacterium
CCGCGAGGGCTGCGGTGACCGCCGCGAGCCCCGCGATCGCCCCGATCGCCGCCGCGGTCGCCGCCTCGACGCCCGCCCACAGGGCCGTCTCGGCGGCACCCCGCCCGCGCGCCCACAGGAGGGCGATCTCGCGGGCGCGGTTGCCGGCGAGCAGGCGGCCGAGCTCGGACGCGGCCACGAGCGCAGCCGCACCGAGCAGCATGAGGGCGACGGGTTCGATCGCGCGCAGGCCGTCGACGCGCGCGTCGAGCTCGGCGATCGTCGCGGTGAATCGCCCCGACTTGCGGAACGTCCCCGCGTCGTCGACGCTGCCACGCCAGGCCGACGGCACGGACGCCCACGTCGCGGCGATCCGCGCGAGGTCCGCCGCCGTCGCGTCCGCGACATCCGGGACGACCGTCCATGCGGCGCTCGGCTCCGCGAAGGTGGGAAGGAGCGCGGGGTCGACGACGATGGGGCCGAGCGCGCTCGGGCCCGCGTCGTCGCGCCCCGCGAGCAGCTGCGGGTCGCCGAGCCAGCGCGCGTCGAGGGGATCCGTCACGCGCCACACCCCCGTGACGGGATGCGCCTCGCCGTCGAGCGAGATCACGTCGCCCACGGCGACCTCGAGCGCGGTGGCCGCGTCGGCCTGCACGGTCACCTCGTCGGGGGAGCTCGGCCACGTGCCCGCCACGAGCTCCGCGTGCGCGACGAGGTCGTCGATCGCCATGACGATCCCCGCACGGGAGCTCTGCGGGACGGCGGGGGTCACGACGTTCACGGCGGCGCTCGCGGTGCGCACGACGCCGAGGGGCGTGTCGACCGACGCGAAGCCGCGCGCGAGCGCCTCGCGCACCTCGGCGTCCTGCGCGGCGGGGTCGTCTCCGAGCGGGGCGGTCACCCGCAGGCCGAGGTCCGCCCCCGAGCGGGTCGCGAGACCGAGGCGCACACCCTCGTCGGCCGCGCGGTCGAGCGCCCCCTGCACGACCGCCCAACTGCCCGACACGAGCCCCACGACGACGGCGAGCGTGGCGAGCACCGGCAGCTGCCGCCGGGAGCGGGAGAGCGTCGACACGGGACGATGTCCTCGATTCATCGGTGAGCCAGGCGAGTCTAGCCCCGGGGATGCCACGGGCGTCCAGGCGGATGTCCTCCCGTGTCGCGCCGCGCCCCTAGGCTCTGATTCCATGCGCGCCTCCGACCTCGCCCAGCCGATCGGCGCGGGTCTCGTCGGAGCCGTCACGGGTTTCGCGAGCTCGTTCGCGCTCGTCGTCGCGGGGCTGCAGGCCGTCGGCGCCACGCCCGCGGAGGCGGCGTCCGGCCTCCTCGCCCTGTGCGTGCTGCAGGCGCTGCTCGCGATCGGCTTCGGCCTCCGGTACCGGATGCCGCTGTCGTTCGCGTGGTCGACCCCCGGCGCGGCGCTGCTCGTCGCCGCCCAGGCCACGACGGGCGACTACCGCGCAGCGGTCGGCGCCTTCCTGCTGTGCGGGGTGCTCCTCGTCGTGACGGGGCTCTGGCCGGCGCTCGCGCGCGCCATGACCCGCATCCCGAAGCCCATCGCGAGCGCGATGCTCGCGGGCATCCTGTTCCCCATCTGCCTCGCGCCCGTGCTCGCCGCCGTCGAGCTGCCGGCGCTCGCCCTTCCCGTCGTCGGCGTCTGGCTCGTGCTCGCGCGGCTCGCGCCGCGGTGGGCCGTCGCGGGTGCCGTCGTCACGACCGTCGTCGTCGTGATCGTGTCGGGGGAGGGGGCGGATCTCGCGACCGCGTCGCTCTGGCCCGTCGTCACCGTCACGTGGCCGAGCCTCGATCCCGCCGTGCTCGTGAGCATCGGGCTTCCCCTCTACGTCGTCACGATGGCGGGGCAGAACGTGCCGGGCTTCGCCGTGCTCACGACGTTCGGCTATCCGCGTCCCCCGGCGCGCGCGATCCTCGCCGGCACGGGCGCCGCGACCGTCGTCGGCTCGGTCTTCGGCGGGTACGCGCTCAACCTCGCGGCCATCACGGCCGCCCTGATGGCGGGGCCCGACGCGCATCCCGACCGCGAGCGGCGCTGGATCGCGAGCGTCGCGGGCGGCGCCGCCTACCTCGTGATCGGTCTCGGCGCGGGAGCCGCGGCCGTACTCGTCGGGGTCACCCCGCCGCTGCTCATCACGGCCGTCGCGGGCCTCGCGCTCTTCGGCGCGTTCGCGACCGCGGCGACCGCGGCTCTCGAGGAGCCCGCGACGCGCGTCGTCGCCGTCGTGACCTTCCTCGTCGTCGCCTCCGGGGTGTCGATCGCGGGCATCGGCTCGGCCTTCTGGGGCCTCGTCGTCGGCGGGCTCGTGATGATCGTGCTCGGATGGCGGCCGCGGCGGCGCTCCCGTGTCACGCCCGGTGCCGACCCCGCCCCGACACGAGCTCGCTGAGTCGCCCGTCGTGCATCTCGAGCACGCGGTCGGCGGCGGCGAGCATCTTCGGGTCGTGGGTCGAGAGGATCGCCGCGACGCCCTGCTCGTGCACGAGCTGCGCGATGAGCACCATCATCGCCTCGGCCGTGCGGGAGTCGAGCTGGCCCGTCGGCTCGTCGGCGATGAGAAGTTCGGGACGGTTGGCGAGGGCGCGGGCGAGGGCGACGCGTTGCTGCTGACCCCCCGAGAGCTCGGCGGGCCGCTGGTTCGCGTGGCCGGCGAGGCCCACGAGCTCGAGCAGCTCCGCGACGCGCGCGTCGCGCTCCGCGGGAGCGGTCGCGAGCAGCCGCAGCGGCATCTCGACGTTCTCGGCCGCCGAGAGCGCGGGAAGGAGCGCGAACGACTGGAAGACGTAGGCGATGCGGCGTCGCCGCACGTCCACGAGCTCGGCCTCGCTCGCGCGCGTGAGGTCGGTATCGCCGAGGAACACCTCACCCGAGGTCGGGGTGTCGAGCCCGCCGATGAGGTTGAGGAGGGTCGTCTTGCCGGAGCCGGATGCACCGCGCACGATCACGAGCTCCCCGCTCGTGAGTTCGAGCGACGCGTCGACGAGCGCGTGCACGGCGTTCTCGCCGCTTCCGTAGGTGCGGCTGAGCCCCGTGGCTCGCAGGGCGGTCGCGGTCATCGCTCGTCCTCATCCGTCGGGTGCACCTGCACGTGGTCCTGCTCGAGCTCGAGTCGCACGCGATCGCGCATGTCGAGCCGCTCGATGTACTCGTGCGGCAGTTGCATGCGCCCGACGCGGTCGAGCACCGCGTACTCGCGTTCGACGTGATGCTCCGTGCCCGTCTCGTCGGTGCGCACGCTGCGCAGAACCTCGGTCGAGGTGCGGCCGTCGCGGATCTGCACGGTGCGCCGCACGTGCCTCGACACGGTGTCGTCGTGCGTCACGATGAGCACGGTCACCCCGAGCCGCTCGTTGACGTCGCGCAGGGTCTCGAGTACGAGCTGCGAGTTCGCCTCGTCGAGCTCGCCCGTCGGCTCGTCGGCGAGCAGCACGGCGGGGGCGTTCGCGAGCGCGACCGCGATCGCGACGCGCTGCTGTTGTCCGCCCGACATCGCGACGGGTCGGCGGTCGCGCACCGACTCGATGCCGAGGAGGCTCAGCAGCTCGTCGACCCGCTCGGCCCGTCCGCGCCGCGGCTTGCCCGCGACCGCGAGGGCGAGGGAGATGTTCTGCGCCGCCGTGTAGTACGGGAGCAGGTTGCGCCCCGTCTGCTGGAAGACGAATCCGACCGTCTCGCGCCGGTACCGCGTGCGCTCGCGGCCGGACATCGTGAGCAGGTCGTGCCCGGCGACGTGGGCGCGGCCCGCCGTGGGCGTGTCGAGCCCGGAGAGGATGTTGAGGAGCGTCGACTTGCCGGAGCCGGACGCGCCGACGATCGCCGTCAGCTCGCCAGCCTCCACGTCGAGGGTGAGGCCCTGCAGCGCCTGCACCTCGACGCCGACGGCGGTGTAGATGCGTACGAGGTCGACGCACCGGATCTGCGCGGTCATTCGGCTCCCATCTTGATGCTGCTCACGGGGCTCACCCGGCGTGCGATGACGGCGGCCGCGGTCCCCGCGACGAGCACGACGAGCGAGAAGGCGGCGACGACGCCGAGCGTCGCGATCGGATCGAGCACGGCGGCGGGTGGTTCCGCCGTGCCGAGGAAGGGCCGCAGGTCGAGCGCCGCGACGACGAGCCCGACTTCGCCCACGCCCACGAGCGTGCCGACGACGATCGCGACGAGGGCGAGCGGCGCGAGCTCCCACGCGAGGAGCGCGCTGAGCTGGCGCGTCGAGAACCCGAGCACGCGCGCGACGCCCATGAGGCGGTTGCGCGGTCCGGATGCCGCGATCGAGCCGAGCACGACGGCGAGGGCCGCGAGGAGCGTCGCGCCCGCCGCGGAGAGCAGGAGCATGAGCTGCAGCCCAGCGATCGCCGGCTCGTCGAGGATCGCGCGCGCGGCATCCGGCTCCTCCGCCTCGGCGACGGCCGTCGCGAGGCCGGCGGTGACGGTCGCGGCGATCCCCACGGAGAAGACCGAGATCGAGACGCCCACGAGCAACGCGAGCCCCGTCGCGAACCCGAGCGCGGGCGTGCGCACCGCGCGTGCCGCGCCGAGCAGCGCCACCGGACCGCGCGCCCGGTGCGCGAGACGCTCGGCCACGAGCAGCACCGCGGGGTAGAGGCGCAGCGACAGGACGCAGCCGGCGATCGCGAGCAGGAGGGGGACGGCGGCGAGCAGGGGGTCGAGCCCCACGCTCTCGGCAGCCGTCGTGAATCCGCGTCGGAACAGCAGGACGACCGCGACGACCGCGAGACCGACGGCGGCGGCCTCGGCGACCCACCGCAGGCGGCTCGTCGAGCGCACCTCGAGGTCGGAGCGCGCCCCCGACCCCGGCGTGACGGGCGTGAGCGCCGCGAGGAGTGCGGCGGGGGCGAACCCGAGGAGCGCGGCGAGCAGCACGCCGGCGTCCGTGCCGTCGACGGGGAGGAGCAGGCGCGTCGCGAGGAGGCCGAGCGCAGCCGCGGGAACGCCGATGAGGAGTCCCTCGAGGAACATCACGAGCCGCAGCTGGAACGCGCTCGCGCCGCGCGCGAGGGCGAGCGCGATCGCGGGGCGACGTCGGGAGAGGATCGCCTGCGCGGACTGCGCGTCGACGGCGATCACGACGCCGAGAGGCCCCGCCGCCACGAGCCCGAGGAGGGCGACGACGAAGCCGACGCGATCGAGGGCCCCGCGCAGCGCATCCGGGAGCTCGCTCGAGAACCGCACCTGGGAGCCCGCGATGACCTCTCGGCCCCGCAGATCGAGGTGCGAGAACGCGGCGAGCAGCCGGGGCGTCACCGCCGTCGTGATGCGTTCGGGGTCGGGGGCCCACCACGCCGTCGCGATGAGGGATGCGCGCTCGGGGGTGAGCTCGGCGATCGTGAGCGGCGCGGCATACACGAGCGCCGTGACGGTGAAGTCCGGCGGGAGGGCGAGGTGCGGCTCCACGAGCAGCGGCGCGTGGTCCCAGTAGCCGGCGCCGGGGTCCGCTGCGCGGTAGACCGCCGACACCTCGAACGTCGCGAGGTCGGTCTGGATGCGCGTGCCGACCTCGAGGTTCAGGAGCCCGGCGAGCTTGGTGGAGACCGCGATCGGCAGGGGATCCTCCTCGCGGCCGCTCCAGACGGCGGGAGGCGCCCCGTCCTCGAGCACGACGCGCTCCTCCCACTCCGGATCGACCGCGACGCCGATGCTCATCGGGCGGCCGTCTGGCGGCCCGTCGACGACGCCCCCGGGGATCGTGCGCGTCTGCGCGTACCACGCCGACTCGGTGAACACCTCGGACAGCGGCGGTCCGGAGTCCTCCGGGAAGCGGGAGATGTCGTCGCCGACCCCGTCGAGCACGACCTGCGGATCCGACTCGGGCGCGAAGGGGAAGCCGAGAAGTCCCGTCGCGGTGAGGTCGCGGCGGGCGGCGGAGAGCGAGGAGACGGCGTGCTGAGCCTGCGCGGTCGTGAGCGCCGAGAGGGCGCTCGGCACGACGCACACGATGAACACCGTGACTGTGACGAGGGCCGCCGCGAGCATCCCCGGCACGACACCCGTGCGGAGGTGCCCGCCGAGGAGGGCGAGGGTCGACAGCCGGTTCATCGGGCGTCCTCCGGGATGCGGGCGCGGCGCGCCTGACGGGTGACCGAGGCGGCGTATCCGACGACGAGCGCGCCGAGCGCGACGCACCACCCCGCGAGGGCCGCGCCGAGCACGAGGGGGTCGATCGCGACGTCGGTGGGGATGCTCGAGTAGGCGCCGGGCACGGCGGCGCGGGCGAACACCGTGATGATGACGATCACGACGACGGCTCCCGCCACGAGCCCCACGAGGAGGCCGTAGGCGGCGACCCCGAGGATCTCCCGGCCGCGCAGGCGCCCCTGCTCCCGCGCGGAGAAGCCGAGCGCACGGAGCACCGCCGTCTCGCCGCGCCGCGCGCGGAGGTGGGCGCCCACGACGGCGCCGAGCGCGCCGAGCGCGAGAATCGCGGAGCCGGCCGCCGTGAGCGCGAACATGGTCGTCGACGCCGACAGCATCCGCCCGGCGGGGTCGTCGGAGGCCGGCACGACCCGGCCCTGGCCCGCGAGGACCGCGCGCAGCGCCGCCACGGCATCCGGGGCCAAGGGGTCGGAATCGTCGACGCCGATCCAGGCGGTGCGCGGCCCCGCGTCCTCCTCGAGCCAGCGCAGGAGCGCCGCGTCGTACAGTCGCGCGTCGATGAGGGCCGCCGCGCTGCGGTCGGATGCCGGGATGCCGTCGACGACTCCGACGATCTGCACCGCGAGCACCCCTTGCGGGAACGGGAGCCCGAAGGGCGGGCCGCCTGCGGCGCCGAGCGAGGCCGCGAGCGCGCGGGTGACGACGATGGGCACGACGCCCTCGCCGGGCACCGGGGTCAGGCGCAGCTCGGTGCCCGGGCGGCCGGCCGCGCCGTTCTGGCCCGCCGGGTCGAGCGGGGAGCCGTCGTAGAGGTCGGTGCCTCGCCAACCCTTCGCGAGGTCCATCGCGCGGCCGTCCGCGGAGGCCGAATCGAGCAGCACCGTCATGCGATCGGCGCTCTCCGAATACTGCAGGGCGAGGTCGATCGCGACGAGGTGCCAGGCGTCGCCGGTCGGGAGGGGAGGAAGCGGCGCGGAGTGGCCGTCGGGTGTAGGCGCCGCGACGCTTCGGCGCAGGAGGCCGTCCGAGGATTGCAGCCAGAGCGCGACGTCCTCGACGGGGTCGCCCGTGGAGGTGGTGAACCGCAGGGTCACCTCCCGCGCTCCCGCCGGCACGGCGGCGCCCGTCTCGGCACCCCGGATGAGCTCCCCGAGCGACTCGGGATCGACCGTGCCGCGGCCGTCGAGCCCGAGCTCCACGAGGGCGTCGGGCGCGATCGCGACGAGCTGCACGCTCTCCTCGCCGAACGGCACGACGTCGCGCGTGACGGGCGCGACGTGCGTGACCCCCGGCACCTCGACGAGGGCGTCGAGCATGCTCCCGTCGAGGGAGACCGGCGCCGTCTCGACCCGCAGTTCGGCGCCCGCGCGCAGGGCGTGGGCCTGGGCGTGCGAGCGCTCCCACGTGTCGGCGTAGCCGACCGCGATGAGCACCTGCGAGACGGCGAGCGCGACGAGGGCGGCGGGGGTCGCGAAGAGCCCCAGGCGCCGGGCGACGCTTCTGGCGGCGAGCACGCGCGGTGCGCGCCGGTCGCGCGCCGCGATCGTCTCGACGAGCGGCGTGAGGCGCGGGAGCAGCATGAGGCCCGCGAGCAGCACCGCGGCGACCGCGAGCGGGGGAGCGCTCACGGCGACGGGATCGACGGCGGAACTGCCGTCGGCGCCCGGCGTGAGGGGCGAGCCGTAGAGCCGCAGCTGCCAGGTCGCGAGTGCCCCCGCGATCACGACGAGCACGACGGCGCCGCCGCTCGTGAGCCGGGCGGCCCGACCGGTGCGGGAGGGGTCGTCGATGCGGGCCGCGCGACGCGTCGTGATCATCGCCTGGACGCTGACGGCGACGACGGACACCGCGATCACGAGCGCGGGGACGAGCACCCACAGTGCGCCGAGCCGCTCCACGCCCTGGGCGTCGCCCGAGACGACCGCGAGCATCGCGCCACCCAGCCCGAGCGCCGCCCCGCCGACGACGGCGATCGCGGTCTCCGCGGCCGTGGTGCGGCCCACGCCGCGCGCCGTCGCGCCGCGAGCCCACAGCAGCGCGAGCTCGCGCGTGCGCACCTGCGCGAGCAGCCTGCCGAGTTCGACGAAGGTCACGAACGCGATCATCGCGACGAGGAGCAGGGCGGCGGGGGCGACGGCGTCGAGGGCGCGCACGCCCCGGTCGAGCTCGCTCGCCGTGATCGCGAAGCGGCCGTCGTGGTCGCCGACGCTGCCGACCCCCGCCTCCGCGACCGCGTCGTCGATCGCAGCCCACGCGCGGAGCGTGGGCCCGAGGTCGCGCGGCTCGAAGTCGGCCGCACGCGGCACGAGGGTCCACGCGTCCCGGCGCACGTCGACGAGCCCCTCCCAGAGGGAGGGGTCGACCACGAGCGGCCCCCGGCCGCTTCCTCGCGCCTCCATCCCCGAGATGAGCAGCGGATCGCCGAGCCAGCGGGGGGCGAGGGGATCGCTCACCCGCCACGTGCCCGAGATCGTGAGCGGGCGTGCGTCGAGCACGATGTCGTCGCCGACCGTGAGGCCGAGGGCCGCCGCCGCATCCGCCTGCAGGGTCGCCTCGCCGGCGCCCGCGGGCCAGGCCCCCTCGACGAGCTCGGCGTGCTCGGCCACGTCGGGGATGCTCACAACGATCGCGTACGGCACCTCGACCCCCGTGTCGTCGAGCGGCAGCGGGATCGCCGAGCGGATGGTGTGGTGAACCGTGAGCGGCACGGCGCGGTCGCCCGAACGGAACTCGCGCGCGATCACCTCGCGCACCGCGGCGTCCCGGTCGGGGTCGTCGGCGCCCTGCATCGAGAACTGCAGCGCACCCTCCTCGCCCGTCTGCTGGGCGAGCGTGTCTCGCACCCCGTGGGCGGCCGCGCGGTCGCCGAGCCCGAGCACGCCGAGCGCGAGTCCCGTGACGATCGCGGCCACCGCGAGGAGCGAGGCGAACACGCCGAGGTGCTCCCGCATCCGGGTGAGAGAGAACAGGGAGACCTCCCGGCGTTCGGCGTCGGACCGGGTAAGGCTATCGACACCGGGGCCGCCGCGTCACGTGATCCACGCCGGGCCGTCCGAGCGCCCGGCTACGCTGGGATCCGCGCGGCGGCGACCGCGCGGGAGGGGTGCACGATGGGCGGGCCGGGCGGACGACCCCCGCTCGCCGAGCGCATCCGCGGCGCCTTCGCCGACCCCGTGCTGCGTTCCCTCACCGTCGCGACGCTCATCAGCACGGTGGGGCGCGGCGTCTCGCTCACGCTCGTCGTGCTCTACCTCTCGCTCGTCGCGCGCCTGCCCGCCGAGCAGGTGGCGCTCGTGTTCACGATCGGGGCGGGCGTCGGCATCGTCGCGTCGTACCTCGGCGGGCACCTCTCCGACTCGATCTCCGCACGCGGGATGCTCGTCGCGGGCGTCGTCGTCGCGGGCGTCGCGCTCGCGGCGGTGGCACTCGTGACCGAGTTCTGGATGGCGGTCGTCACCGAGTCGGTCATCTCCGTCGCCCTCGGCACGAACGGCTCGGTGCGCTCGGCGATCATCGCGCGGGCGTTCTCGCCCGAGCGCCGTGTCGCGAGCCGCGCCGTGCTGCGCACCGTCACGAACGTCGGCATCACGGCGGGCACGGGCGTCGGGGCGATCGCGCTCGCGATCGGGACCCCCGAGGCCTACCGCGTCATCCTCGTCGTGGGAGGTCTCGCCTACGCGGGCTCCGCGCTCCTGCTCCTGCGCCTTCCCGCCCACGTCGACGCCCCGCGGGCCGAGGAACGCCCCGCAGCCGTCGACGAATCCGCGCCCGGCGGGAGCGGGAGCCCCTGGCGCGATCCGCGCTACCTGCTCTTCTCGGCCTTCGCGGCGGTCTTCGGGATCCAGTTCGTCGTGCTCAACGTCGGCATCCCGCTGTGGGTCGCACACGACACGGTCGCCCCCGAGTTCCTCGTGTCGATCATGTTCATCGTCAACACCGTGCTCGTGATCGCGTTGCAGGTGCCCCTCGCGCGCGGCACCCATGACCTCCGGAGGGCGGGGGATGTCACGGTCGTCGCGGGCGTCCTCATGGCGCTCGGCTGCGTGCTGTACGGCGCGACCGCCTCGACGTCGCTCGCCGCGACGATCGTGCTCCTCATCGCGGCATCCGTGCTGCACGCCGTCTCCGAGGTGCTCTCGCAGGCCGGCGCGTGGGGATTGAGCTTCGAGCTCGCCGACCCGCGGCGGCCCGGCGCCTACCAGGGGGTCTTCTCGATGACCTACGCGCTCGCCGCGATGGTGGGACCGGTCGTCATCACCTGGACGGCCATCGGCCTCGGCTTCGCGGGGTGGCTCATCCTCGCGGCGATGTTCCTGCTCTCCGCGTTCGGAGTCGCGGTGATCGCCCGTCGCGCCGCGCGCGCTCAGGAGTTCTCGGCGCGCCCCTGACGCCAGTACCCCATGAAGGCGACGGCGCGTCGGTCGACCCCGAGCTCCTTCACGAGGTGTCGGCGGATGCACGTGATCGCGCCCGCCTCGCCCGCGAGCCACGCGTAGAGCGGGGCGCTTCTCAGTGCGGCGCCGCCGCGCGCGTTCCGGGGCACCTCCCAGAGCAGGCCCCCGTCGATGTCGACCTCCTCGGGCTCGACGCCGGGGTGCGTCTCGACGAGCCCCGCGGCGACCTCGGCGACCCGCGCGACGAGCGCCTCGCCGTGCGGGCGGCCCTCGCGTGCGAGCACGTGCACCGTGAAGCCCGGATGCGACGGGAGGTAGGCCGCGTCGCCCGCGTGGGGCACCTCCACGACGACCGTGCCGCGCGCGTCGCGGGGGAGCTGCTCGAGGATGCGCGCGATCGCGGGAACGGCGGTCTCGTCGCCCGCGAGCAGATGGTGGCCGCACCGGGCGGGCGGCACGAAGTCGATGCCGCCGTGGGGCCCCGGGTGATCGGCGTTCGGGCCGAGCACGAGGAGCTCGTCGCCGGTCGACGCCGACATCGCCCAGCGCGCCGCGGGCCCGTCGGGCCCGTGCAGCGCGACGTCGACGAGCAGCTCGTCGCCCGCGAATCCGCGCACCGTGTAGGTGCGGAAGGGCGGACGCGCCTCGTGCGGCATCGCGCGCCAGGCGGCGTACCAGTCGGCTCCCGTCGGCATCGCGTCGATGCCCTGGGGGCTCGGCGGCACGACCTTGATGCGCTGGTCGAACCCAGGGTCGGCGAGGCGCACCTCGTCGAGCGGGCGGAGCGCGAAGCGTCGGAAGGTGGGCGTGAGGTCGACGATGCGCGCGACCGCGAAACGCCCGAACGCCCACGGCTCGGCGGTTCGGACGAGCGTGTCAGCGGACATGATGCCGTCCCATCGGCACGACGAGCGGGGCGCCCGACACGGGGTCGGGGAGCACGCGGCTGCGGATGCCGAACACCCGCTCCACGAGCTCGGGGGTCAGGATGTCGGCGGGCGCCCCGCCGGCGACGATGCGCCCGTCGCTCATCGCGATGAGCTCGTCGGCGTAGCGGGCCGCGAGGTTGAGGTCGTGCAGCACCATGACGATCGTCGTGCCGCGATCGCGTCCGAGCTCGGCGAGCAGGTCGAGCACCTCGATCTGGTGGGCGATGTCGAGGAAGGTCGTCGGTTCGTCGAGCAGCAGGATGTCGGTCTCCTGCGCGAGGGCCATGGCGATCCACACGCGCTGCCGTTGGCCGCCCGAGAGCTCGTCGACGCTGCGGTCGGCGAGCTCGGTCGTGCCGGTCGCCTCGAGCGCCGCGGCGACGGCCTCGTGGTCGTGCGCGCTCCAGCGCGCGAGGAGCCGCTGGTGCGGATGCCGTCCGCGGCCGACGAGGTCGGCGACCGTGATGCCCTCGGGCGCGACGGGGCTCTGCGGGAGCAGCCCGAGCACGCGTGCGACCTGCTTCGAGGGGAGTGCTCCGATGGGTTCGCCGTCGAGCAGCACCTGCCCCTCGCGCGGCGCGATGAGGCGGGCGAGGGCGCGCAGGAGCGTCGACTTGCCGCATCCGTTCGCCCCCACGATGGCGGTCACGCGTCCCGGCGAGATGTCGAGATCGAGGTGCTCGACGACGGTCCGATCGCCGTAGGCGAGGGTCACGTCGCGTGCCTCGAGGCGGTGCTGCTCGGTCACGAGAGGCCTCCCTGGCGTGTCGTGCGGGCGAGGAGGTAGATGAGGAACGGAGCGCCGAGCGCGCCCGTGACGACGCCCACCGGGTACCGCGTGTCGAAGGCGAACTGTCCCACGAGGTCGGCCGAGAGCACGAGCAGCGCCCCGACGAGCCCCGCGGGGAGCAGGAGCGAGGCGCCCGGTCCGAGCAGCCGGGCCGCGATCGGCCCGGCCATGAAGGCGACGAACGCGAGCGGTCCCGCGGCCGCGGTCGCGAAGGCGAGCAGGGCGACGGCGCCGAGGAGGAGCGCGACGCGCGCGACGGGCACCCGCACCCCGAGGGCGGCCGCGGAGTCGTCACCGAGCCGGAGGGTGTCGAGCGCGCGGGACTGCGTGAGCATGAGCGGCACGAGCACGAGCGTCGCGAGCGCGAGCGGGGCCACGGCGCTCCAGCTCGCACCGTTGAGACTTCCCGCGAGCCAGCGCATCGCGGCGGGCATGTCCCAGTCGGCGGCGCGCGAGAGTGCCCACGACACGACGCTCTGCAGCATCGCGGCCACGCCGATGCCGATGAGCACGAGGCGCGCGCCCGAGAATCCGCGGCGGAAGGCGAGGAGGTAGATGGCGAGGGCGGTCGCGAGGGCGCCCGCGAGGGCGAGCAGCGAGACGCCCGTGTCGCTCCAGGAGAGCACGACGATGGCGACGACGCCCCCGGCGCTCGCGCCCCACGTGATGCCGATGATGTCGGGCGACGCGAGCGGGTTGCGCAGCATCGTCTGGAAGGTCGTGCCCGCGAGGCCGAACGCGAAGCCCGCGAGGAGGCCGAGCGTGGCACGCGGGAGGCGCAGCTCGCCCACCGTGAACGAGGCGCCGGGCACGGGCTGGCCGAGGAGCACGCGCACGACCTCGTCGGGGCCGTAGAAGGTCTTGCCGATCATGAGGCTCGCGGCGACCAGCGCGAGCACGAGGCCCGCGAGCACGAGGGTGCGCGCGATGCGCGTGCGCGTGCGGCGGCGGAAGCCCGCGGCGACGGCCGCCGTGGCGGGGATCGTGCGCTCGAGGGATGCAGCGGTCACAGCTCCCGCACCTTCCGTCTCCGGGCGAGCGCGATGAAGACGGGGGCGCCGATGAGCGCCGTCACGACGCCCACCTCGACCTCGTCGGGGCGCGCGATGACGCGACCCACGACATCCGCCGCCGTCAGCAGCACGGCTCCCGCGATGGCGGTGAGCGGAAGCAGCCAGCGGTGGTCGGTGCCCACGAGCAGGCGGCACAGGTGGGGCACGATGAGCCCGACGAAGCCGATGGGGCCCGCGATCGCGGTCGCGGCGCCACACAGGATGACAGCTCCCGCGGCGGAGATCGCGCGCGTGCGGCCGACCCGCTCGCCGAGGCTCGTCGCGACGTCGTCGCCGAGCGCGAGCGAGTTCATGCCGCGCGCGCACGCGATCACGAGGGCCGCGCCGAGGGCGAGGGCGGGGGCGACGAGGGCGATGCGGTCCCACGCGGCACCGCCCACCCCGCCGATCTGCCAGAAGCGGAACGCCGTGAGCTCCTGCGCGCGGGGCAGCACGATCGCGCTCACGAGCGAGCCGAGCGCGGCGGTCGTCGCGGCCCCCGCGAGGGCGAGCTTGAGGGGCGTCGCGCCGTCGCGCCCGAAGGAGCCGATCGCGTAGACGAAGACTCCCGCCGCGGCGGCGCCGACGACGGCGACGATGACGACGGCGACCGGGTCCGACAGCCCGAGGAACGCCATCCCCGCGACGACGGCGAGCGACGCGCCCATCGAGAGCCCGAGGATGCCGGGGTCGGCGAGCGGGTTGCGCGTGACGGCCTGCAGGGTCGTGCCGGAGAGCGCGAGCGCGGCTCCCACGAGCATCGCGAGCACCGTGCGGGGGATGCGCGCGGCGACGGCGGCGCCGCCGATCGAGGAGGTGTCACCCGTGAGCCCGGCGACGAGCTCGGCGGGGGAGACGACGCGGGTGCCGAGCGCGAGCGAGAGCGCCGCCGCGGCCGCGAGGGCGACGAGCCCCGCCGCGATCCAGGCGACCCGCACGCCCGCCGGCCGCCGCAGGATCGCGGCGGCGGGCGTCGTGGGGGTCGCGGTGGCCGTGGTCACCCGGCCTGTGCGGCGAAGAGGGCGAAGTAGTCGCCGATGGTGGCGCCGATCGAGAGCGGCGAGGGGTTGGCGGACGCGGCGAGCGGCGTCGAGTCGGGCAGGATCACGACGTGGCCCGCGGCGATCGCGGGGATCTTCGCGAGCAGGGGGTCGGCCTGCATGCGGGCCACGAGGTCTCCGTCGGGGTCGCCGTAGGTCACGAAGATGTCGACGTCCGAGAAGCGGTCGGCCTCCTCCGCGCTCACGGTCGTGTAGAAGGCGTCGGTCTTCGCCGACTCCTCTTCGACGATCGTGGGCACGGGCAGCCCGAGTCCCGCGAGGAATCCGGGACGCGTGTCGTGCAGCGTGTAGAACCCGATCTGGCTGAAGTCGGAGGGGTCGATGAAGGAGAAGAGGATCCGCTTGTCCTCGATGGCGGCGTTCGCGTCGAGCGCCGCGGCGATCTCGCCGTGGAGCCGGTCGATGAGCTCGTCGCCCTCGCTCGCGAGACCGATCGCCGTCGAGTCGAGGCGGATCATGTCCTCGAGGGAGGTGGACCACGCGACCTCGGGGTAGGCCACGACGGGCGCGATCTTCGAGAGCGTGTCGTAGTCCTCCCGCGTGAGCCCCGAGTAGGCGGCGAGGATGACGTCGGGCTGCGTGTCGGCGACCGCCTCGAAGTCGATGCCGTCGGTCTCGTCGAAGAGCACGGGGGTCTTCGCGCCGAGTTCGGCGAGCCGGTCCTCCACCCAGGGGAGCACGCCGTCGCCGTCGTCGTCGCCCCAGCTCACGGCCGCCATGCCGACGGGCACGACGCCGAGCGCGAGGGGGACCTCCTGGTTCGCCCACGACACCGTCGCGACGCGCTCGGGCTTGCGCTCGATCGTCGTCTCGCCGAAGGCGTGCTCGATCGTGACGGGGAACGCGGAGGCGTCGCCCGGCGCGGCCGTGTCCGTCTCGGTGGCGGGACCCGCGGCGCATGCCGACAGCGCGAGCGCCGCGACCACGACGGGAAGGGTGCGGAGGACGCGCACGAGGATCCTTTCGAGGAGGGAGGTAGGTGAGGCTCACCTAACCTTGATGAGCTGAGGTTAACCTAACCTCACTCGCGCAGGCCCTGTCAAACCCGGCCGCGGATCCGTCGGAGCCGGATGTCGGCTCCGGGTCAGTCGAGCCCGCGGCGCGCGAGAAGTGGCTCGAGGGCGGCGTCGCGACCCCGGAAGTCCCGGAACGCGGCGAGCGGATCGCGCGTGCCCGCCGTCTGCAGGAGACGGCGGCGGAAGCGCTCGCCGTTCTCGCGCGTGAGGCCGCCGTTGTCGCGGAACCACTCGACCGTGTCGGCGTCGAGCACCTCGCTCCAGACGTAGGAGTAGTAGCCCGCGTCGTAGCCGCCCGAGAACACGTGCGCGAAGTAGCTCGTCGCATAGCGCGGCGGCACGGCGTCGTCGGCGAGCCCCGCGCGGGCGAGGGCCGCGGCCTCGAATGTCGCGACATCCGTCACGGCGAGCGCCTCCTCGACGTCGAGCGTGTGCCAGGCCTGGTCGAGTAGCGCGGCCTGCAGGTACTCGCTCGTCGCGAAGCCCTGACCGTAGCGCTCGGCGTCGCGCAGCCGCTGCGCGATCGCGGGATCGAGCGGCTCGCCCGTCTCGTGGTGGCGCGCGTAGCTCTCGAGCACCTCGGGCCACATCGCCCACATCTCGTTGACCTGGCTCGGGAACTCGACGAAGTCGCGGAACACGTTGGTGCCCGCGAGGCTCGGGTACCGCGCGTGCGCGAAGAGGCCGTGCAGGGCGTGCCCGAACTCGTGGAAGAGCGTCTCGACCTCGTCGAGCGTCAGCAGGGTCGGCTCGCCCGCGGCGGGGCGCGGCACGTTGAGGTTGTTGGTGACGATCGAGCGCGCGTGGCCGAGCAGCTCGCTGCGCGAGACGAGCGAGTTCATCCACGCCCCGCCGCGCTTGGAGTCGCGTGTGTAGAGGTCGAGCAGGTAGAGCCCGACCGCGCCGTCGTCGTCGCTCACCTCGAACACCCGCACGTCGTCGTTCCAGCCGCGGAGGTCGCCGCGCTCGTGGAACCGCAGCCCGTAGAGTCGCTCGGCGGCGAAGAACACCCCGTCGCGCAGCACGCGCTCCACCTCGAACCACGGCCGCAGGGCGGCCGTGTCGACGTCGTAGCGCTCGCGGCGCACGCGCTCCGCGGCGAACGCCCAGTCGGATGCGGCGACGGGCGCGCCCGTCACCTCGGCGAGCTCCGCACCTTCGGCCGCCGCGTTGCGCGCCGCGGCGGGCGCGAGCCGGCCGAGCAGTTCGGCGACGGCCGCGGGGGAGCCGGCCGTCTCGTCCGCCGTCACGACCGAGGCGTGGTCGCGGAAGCCCAGCAGCCGTGCGCGCTCGGCGCGGGCCCGCACGAGCTCGAGCACGAGCTCGCGGTTGTCGAACTCGCCGCCCCGGATGCCGCGGGCGCGCGACGCCGCCATGATGCGGGCGCGCGTCTCGGGCACGGCGATCGAGGCGAGCCACGGGTGGCCCGTGTAGAGCACGAGGGTCACGAGCCAGCCGTCGAGGCCGCGTGCCGCGGCCGCCTCGCGCGCGGCCGAGAGCTCGGATGCCGCGAGCCCCGCGAGCTCGGACGCGTCGGTGATGTGCACCGCGAGCTCGTTGGTGTCGTTCAGCAGGTTCTTCTCGAAGCGCGTCGTGAGCGTCGAGATGCGCTGGTTGAGCTCGCGCAGGCGCTCCTTCGCGCCCTCGTCGAGGCCGGCGCCCGCGAGCGCCATCTCGGTGCGGTGGCGCTCGACGAGGTAGCGCTGCTCGTCGTCGAGGTTCTCGCTGCCCTCGACGGCCGCGCGGTGCACGGCGTCGACGCGCGCGAAGAGCACGGGGTCGAGCACGATCGCGTCGTGGTGGGCCGCGAGCTTCGGCGCGAGCTCCTCCTCGAGCGCCTGGATGTGGTCGGTCGTGTCGGAGGAGGCGAGCGTGAAGAAGACGGTCGCGACGCGGTCGAGCACACGTCCGGAGCGCTCGAGCGGCACGAGCGTGTTGTCGAACGTCGCGGGGCCCGTCTCGGCGGTGATCGCGGCGACCTCCGCGAGCTGCTCCGCCATCCCGAGCTCGAACGCCTCGCGGTAGTGCTCGTCGCGCACGGCGGCGAAGTCGGGCAGCAGGTACGGGAGCTCGCTCTCGGCGAGGAACGGGTTCGTCACCGCCCCAGCCTAGGCAGGCCGCGACGTATAGCGTGGGCCGCGTGAGCACCGACGAGCACTACACGCACGGCCACCACGAGTCCGTCCTGCGCTCGCACATCTGGCGCACGGCCCTCAACTCGGCCGCCTACCTGCTCCCGCACCTGCGCCCCGGCATGTCGGTGCTCGATGTCGGCGCGGGCCCCGGTACCATCACGGTCGACCTCGCCGAGCTCGTCGCCCCCGGCCGCGTCGTGGGCGTCGACGCCTCGGAGGAGATCGTCGCGCAGGCGCGCGCGCACGCCGCGGAGCGCGGGGTCGCGAACGTCGAGTTCCACGTCGCCGACGCGTACGCCCTCCCCTACGCCGACGAGGCCTTCGACGTCGTGCACGCGCACCAGCTCCTGCAGCACCTCGCCGAGCCCGTCGCCGCCCTCGTCGAGTTCCGCCGCGTCGTCGCCGACGGCGGCCTCGTCGCGGTGCGCGAGTGCGACTACGCGGGCGTCGTGCTGCATCCGCAGACCCTCGGTCTCGAGGCGTGGGCCGCGCTCTACCAGCGCGTGCACCGCAGCAACGGGGGAGAGCCGGACGCGGGCCGTCGGCTCAAACAGTGGGCGCGCGAGGCGGGGTTCTCCTCGGTCGAGTCGACGGCGTCGCTGTGGTGTTTCTCCGACGACGACGAACGCACCTGGTGGGGCGGCATGTGGCGCGACCGCGTGCTCGCCTCCGCCTTCGCCGACGACGCCCTCGCGCGCGGGTTCGCGACGCGCGCCGACCTCCAGGCGATCAGCACCGCATGGGCGCACTGGGCCGAGGACCCGAACGGATGGATGATCTTCCCGCACGGCGAGATCCTCGCCCGGAGGTGATCAGTCGACGAGGTCGCGGTGGATCGAGCCGTCGTGACCCTGCCGCAGGCGCGTGCCGTCGTCGAGCTCGACGACGGGGCGGGACTCGAGCCACGTGAGGGTCCAGCGCCACGACCCGGTGTCGACCGCGTCGAGCTCCGCCTCGACCTCGCGGATCGCGGCGACCATGGCCTCCGGCACCCGCGGCGGCACCTCGCCGCCGACGCTCCAGCGCGTTCCGAGCTGCATCAGCGGCGCACCTCGTACATGACCCAGCGGGTGCGGGTCGCGACCTTGTCGTAGAGGGCCTGCGCCGTCTCGTTGTCGTCGGCCGTGATCCAGCGCAGCGAACCGCCCGTGCCGGCGCTCAGCTCGGCGAGCGCCTCGATGAGCGCGCGTCCCGCGCCCGTGCCGCGCACGGCCGGGTCGACGAACAGGTCGTCGAGGAACCAGTCGCGGCCGCCCGTGAAGGTGTCCGGGTGCGAGCGGTAGTGCGCGATCCCGACGACCTTCCCGTCGCGCTCGGCGACGAGCCCGTCGACGCCCGAGTCCTCGGCGAGCAGGAGCTCCCAGACGCGGTCGAGCACCTCGTCGGAGAAGTCGGTCTCGTAGAAGACGCCGTAGGCGGTGAAGAGCTCGCGCCAGCGGGCGGAGTCGGATGCGGCGAGCGTCCGCACGGTCGTCGTGCCCACGGTCAGGCCTCCAGCACCTCGGCGAGCACGACGTCGGTCACGGCGACCTCGTCGCCCGCCACGAGGTCGAGCCGCTCGATGCGCCCGACCGCGCGCAGGTCGTCCGCGGCCTCCGCGAGGATCGCGGGGCCCGCGAGCGTCGCCGAGCGCACGGGCGTCTTCTGCGAGGCCTTGGCGTCGGTCTTCGCGCGCCGGATGCCGACGAGCGCCGCCGAGACGGCCGGCAGCAGCCCGCGCGGTTCGCGCGTGACGCCGAGCTCGAGCGCCGTCGGCCACGGCGAGGTGTGCACCGAGCCGTCGTGCGTCCACGACCACACCTCCTCCGTCGCGAAGGGCAGCACGGGCGCGAGGAGCCGCAGCAGCACGTCGATCGCGGCGCGCAGGGCGGCGACGGCGGAGGCCTGGCTCTGGCCCTCGCCCGTGTAGGCGCGCTCCTTGACGAGCTCGAGGTAGTCGTCGCAGAAGGTCCAGAAGAACTGCTCCGTCACCTCGAGGGCGCGCGCGTGGTCGAAGCCCTCGTAGGCGCGCGTCGCCTCGTCGACGACGCGGCCGAGCTCGGCGAGCATGTCGACGTCGAGCGGCTCCGTCACCTCGGCGCCGGGCGTGTGCGGGAAACCGTAGACGAACTTCGCGGCATTGAGCACCTTGATCGCGAGGCGACGCCCGATCTTGATCGTCTTCGGGTTCTGCGGGTCGAACGCCGCGTCCGTGCCGAGCTTCGACGAC
The DNA here is from genome assembly GCA_023428065.1 of Actinomycetes bacterium. Classification (GTDB taxonomy): domain Bacteria; phylum Actinomycetota; class Actinomycetes; order Actinomycetales; family Microbacteriaceae; genus Homoserinibacter. The sequence continues at coordinate 19,696 of JAEYZI010000037.1, forward strand.
GCCGCCCAGTAGCGCACCGCATCCGAGCCGTGCTCGTCGAGCAGGCCTTGCGGGGTCACGACGTTGCCCTTCGACTTCGACATCTTCTTGCGGTCGGGGTCGACGATGAAGCCCGAGATGCCCGCGTGCCTCCACGGGGTCACGCCGTGCTCGAGCTGGGAGCGCAGCACGGTCGTGAAGAGCCAGGTGCGGATGATGTCCTGGCCCTGCGAGCGCAGCGCGTACGGGAAGACGAGGTCGAAGAGCTCCGGGTCCTCGACCCAGCCGCCCGCGATCTGGGGGGTGAGGCTCGAGGTGGCCCAGGTGTCCATGATGTCGAGCTCACCCACGAAGCCGCCCGGCACGCCGCGCTGGGACTCCTCGTAGCCGGGGGCGGCATCCGAGGAGGGGTCGACGGGGAGCATGTCCTCGCTCGGAACGATCGGCCGATCGCGCAGCGCCTCGCCGTTCTCGTCGAGCGGGTACCACACGGGGATCGGAACGCCGAAGAAGCGCTGGCGCGAGATGAGCCAGTCGCCCGTGAGCCCGCCCACCCAGTTCTCGTAGCGCACGCGCATGAAGTCGGGGTGGAACTCGAGCTCGCGACCGTCGGCGAGCAGCTCCTCGCGGAGCTTCTCGTCGCGCGCCCCGTTCGTGATGTACCACTGGCGGGTCGAGACGATCTCGAGCGGCTTGTCGCCCTTCTCGAAGAACTTCACGGGGTGGGTGATCTTGCGGGGCTCGCCGATGAGGTCGCCCGACTCCTGCAGCAGCTCGACCATGCGGGCCTTCGCGCTGAACACGGTCTTGCCGACGAGCTCGGCGTAGGCGGCGCGACCGGCCTCGGTGAAGAGCTCGGCGGCGGGGGCCTCGGGCAGGATGCGGCCGTCGAAGCCGATGATCGCGCGGTTGGGCAGGTCGAGCTCGCGCCACCACACGACGTCGGTGACGTCGCCGAAGGTGCAGATCATGGCGATGCCCGATCCCTTGTCCTGCTGTGCGAGGTGGTGCGAGACGACGGGGACCTCGACGCCGAACACGGGGGTCGTGACGGTCGTGCCGAAGAGCGCCTGGTAGCGCTCGTCGTCGGGGTGCGCGACGAGGGCCACGCACGCGGGCAGGAGCTCGGGGCGCGTCGTCTCGATCTCGATCGTGCCGCCGTCGGGCCGGTGGAAGCTCACGCGGTGGTAGGCGGCGGGCTGCTCCTTGTCCTCGAGCTCGGCCTGGGCGACGGCCGTGCGGAAGGTCACGTCCCACAGCGTCGGGGCGTCGGCCTGGTAGGCCTCGCCGCGCGCGAGATTGCGCAGGAAGGCGCGCTGCGCGACCCGCTGGGCCTCGTCGCCGATCGTGCGGTAGGTGAGCGACCAGTCGACCGAGAGCCCGAGGGTGCGCCACAGCTCCTCGAACTGCTTCTCGTCCTCCGCCGTGAGCTTCTCGCACAGCTCGACGAAGTTGCGTCGCGAGATCGGCAGCTGGTCGGCGGCCTTGCCCGAGGTGCCCTCGCCGCCCTCCTGGGGCGGGGTGAAGTCCGGGTCGTAGGGGAGCGTCGGGTCGCAGCGCACGCCGTAGTAGTTCTGCACGCGGCGCTCGGTCGGGAGCCCGTTGTCGTCCCAGCCCATGGGGAAGAAGAGGTGCTTGCCGCGCATCCGCTGGTAGCGCGCCATGAGGTCCATGTGCGTGTAGCTGAACACGTGGCCGATGTGGAGGCTGCCGGACGCCGTGGGCGGCGGGGTGTCGACGCTGAAGACGGCGCTCTTGCCTGCGGCGAGGGCGGCGGCCCGGTCGAACCGGAACGTGCCCTCGCGCTCCCACACCTCCCGCCAGACGGTCTCGAGGCCCTCGAGTGCGGGCTTCTCGGGGATGCGCGGGGCGGCGGCGTTCATCGCGGGTACTCCGGTTCGGTATGTGCGGCACCGCGTCAAGGGGTGCCTGAGTGTGGGAACCCCGCGATTCTACCGGCGTGCGCTCATGTCTCGCGGATCACGATCGTCTCGGACTGCAGGCTGCCGTCCGGGCGCTCGACCGTGATCGTGTAGCGCTGCTGCTTGTCGGGCATGCCGCACTGGTAGGAGATGCCGTCCTCGGGGGTCGTCGTGTAGGTCGTGGGGAACTCGCCGATGCCCGCGGCCTTTGCGTCGTCGGTGCCGACCCCGAACCACAGGCGGGTTCCCGTCGTCGCCCAGCTGAAGGTGAGGGGAACCGAGCTGCCGGTCTGACCCGTGCAGTCGACCTGCTGCGTCGACGCCGTGAAGCTCGTGATGACGTCGGCGGGCGCCGGGGGAGCGGGGGGCGTCGTCTCGGTGGGCGTCGGCGTGGGCGTGGGGCTCGCGCTCGGGGTCTCGGATGCTGTGGGCGTCGGGCTGGGCGTCTCCGTCTCGGTGGGCGCCGGGTTCGGCGAGCCGGCGCCGACGGCGATCCAGATGAGGAGGCCGATGAGGGCGAGCAGGAGCACGCCCGCGATGACCGAGAGGGCGATGATGAGCCCGCGCTTGCTGCTCTCGCCCTCCGGGGGCGTCGCAGCAGGAGGGACGGTGCCGGGCGGCACCGCGCCGGGCGGCACGTCGGCGGGCGTCGCGTCGGCGAGCGGGATCGTGGCGGGCTCGTGCACGGGGCCAGGGCCCGGCTGCGGCGCGGGTGTCGGCGCCGCGAAGCGCTCGGTGGGCGCGTCGGCGAGGGGCGAGGGCTCGGCAGGCCCGGGCTGATCGGCGCCGGGCTGCGTGCCGTCGGGGCCCGTGCCGCCGGGCTGCTTGCCACCGGGGGGAGGGAATCCCTCGGGGTAGCGCTGGGTAGGGGTGTCGTCGCTCATGGTGTGCTCCGCGATCCTCAGGCCGTCGCCTCCGAGCCTAGGGCGGCTCGCCCCGGGAATCCATCGGCGGATTGTAATAGTCCATCTAGAACAAAAGGAGGTAGGATGAGGCGTGCTCATCCGCGTGGACCCCGGCTCGGGGGTGCCGATCTACGACCAGATCGCGGCATCCGTGCGCTCGGACGCCGCACGCGGCGCGCTGCGCCCGGGCGATCGGCTCCCCGCCGCACGCGAACTCGCGGACGCGCTCGACGTCAACATCCACACGGTGCTGCGGGCCTACCAGGACCTCCGCGACGAGGGGCTCGTCGACCTCCGGCGCGGGCGCGGCGCCGTCGTGACCGAGGCGGCGGGGCGCGGCGCGCCCCTCGTCGACGCGGTGCGTGCGCTCGTCGCCGAGGCGCGGCGCGCGGGAGTCGGGCCGCAATCGCTCATCTCCCTCATCCGCGAGGAGTACCCGGGATGACCGCCCCCGCAGCCGCACGCCGCGCGCGGGCCCGGCGGCCCCTCGCGCTCTGGATCGTCGCCGTCGCGCTCCCGCTCGTGGTGTGGGCGACGGCCGTCGTCGTCCAGCTCGCCTGGCTTCCGGAGCTCCCCGACCCCGTCGCGATCCACTGGGGCGCGGATGGCCACCCCGACGGATTCGCGCCCGCGTGGGCGGGCATCGCGCTCACGGGCGGTCTCGGTGTCGGCCTCACCCTGCTCTTCGGCGTCTTCGTCGGCATCGGCCGCGGGCCGGCGCCCACCGCGACGCACAAGCTCCTCGCGGTCGTCTCGCTCGCGGAGTCGCTCTTCGTCGGCGGCGTCATCACGGCGTCGCTCGGCGTCCAGCGCGGGGTCGACCACGCGCGCGACGCGGGCGACATCGGCGGGTGGGTGCTCCCCGTCCTCGTGCTCGCCCTCCTCGCCGCGGTCGCGGCGTGGTTCGCGCTCCCGAAGTCCGTGAGGGCCGGCGGCGAGGCGGCGCCCGCGGCGCCCCTCCGCCTCGCGCCCGGAGAACGCGGCGTGTGGATCGCGACCGTGCGCGTCGCGACGTCGGCCGCCGTCGCGATCACGTGCGCGGTCGGCGTCACGGTCGTCGCGGTCGCGTTCGCCGTCGCCGCCTCGAGCGGCGCGCTCTGGCCCGTCCTCGTGCTCCCCGCGCTGCTCCTGCTCGCGTGCGCCTCCGGCCTCGTGTGGCGCGTGCGCATCGACGCGTCGGGCCTCACGGTGCGCTCGCTTCCGCTCGGCTGGCCGCTCCGCCGCATCCGCTCCGCCGACATCGCCACGGTCGAGACGGTCGACGTCGAGCCGCTCGCGGAGTTCGGCGGCTGGGGCTGGCGCTGGTCGCCGGGAGGCGGCTCGGGCGTCATCGCGCGAGAGGGTCCGGGCATCCTCGTGACGACGCGCGAGGGCCGCCGCTTCACCGTCACGGTCGACGACGCCCCCACGGCGGCCGCCCTCCTCGCCGCCGTCGCCCAGTCCCGCTAGAATCGTGGGCACAGACTGCGATCCGGCCATCACCGGGGAGTCCTCGGAAGAACCCGCCCCCCGTGGGCGGCAGTAGACCCGAGCGGGTGCGCCCGTCAGCGCGTGCAATGAGCGGTCGGCCCCCTCGGGCGGTCGGCAAGCGAGGTGGTACCGCGGCATCCGTCGTCCTCGTGCGAGAACTCCACGAGACGAATCAGGACGGACCGGATGACCTACCCGCGTAACGCGACTCCCGACGAGCCCCACGGCACCGGTGTCCAGGGCCCCGGCGTCCCCGCCTCCCCGCGCTTCCCCGAGATCGAGCGCGAGATCCTGCGGTACTGGCGCGAGGACGGCACCTTCGAGGCCTCCGTCGAGGCGCGCGAGGGTGACCCCGAGTGGGTTTTCTACGACGGCCCGCCCTTCGCCAACGGCCTGCCGCACTACGGCCACCTGCTCACGGGCTACGCGAAGGACGTCTTCCCCCGCTACCAGACGATGCGCGGCAAGCAGGTGCACCGTCGCTTCGGCTGGGACACCCACGGCCTCCCGGCGGAGCTCGAGGCCATGCGCCAGCTCGGGATCACGACGAAGGACGAGATCGAGCACATGGGCATCGGCGCCTTCAACGCGAAGGCGCGCGAGTCGGTGCTGCACTACACGCAGGAGTGGCAGGACTACGTCACGCGCCAGGCCCGCTGGGTCGACTTCGAGAACGACTACAAGACCCTCGACCCGACCTTCATGGAGTCGGTCATCTGGGCCTTCGCGAAGCTCTACGAGAAGGGCCTCGCCTACGAGGGCTTCCGCGTGCTGCCGTACTGCTGGAACGACGAGACGCCGCTCTCCGCGCACGAGCTGCGCATGGACGACGACGTCTACCAGCAGCGCCAGGACCAGTCGGTCACCGTGACGTTCCCGTTCGTCGGCGAGAAGGCCGAGGCGCTCGGCCTCACGGCGGTCAACGCCCTCGCGTGGACGACGACGCCGTGGACCCTCCCGACCAACGCCGCGCTCGCGGTCGGCCCCGACATCGTCTACGTCGTCGTGCCCGCGGGCCCCGCGGGGGCCGCGAACGGCCTCGAGGGCGACGCCGCGCGCTTCCTGCTCGCCGCCGACACCGTGGCCGCCTACGCGAAGGACCTCGGCTACGAGGACGCCGCGGCCGCTCTCGCCGCGGTCGAGGAGCGCCGCTACACGGGTGCCGAGCTCGCCGGCATCCGCTACGACGTCCTATGGGACTACTACCTCGAGGCCTATGGTCCCGACGCGTTCCAGGTGCTCGTGGCCGACTACGTCGCCACGGGCGAGGGCACGGGCATCGTGCACCAGGCGCCCGCCTACGGTGAAGACGACCAGCTCACGTGTGCCGCGGCCGGCATCCCCGTCGTGCTCTCCCTCGACGACGGGGGCCGATTCCTGCCCGCCGTCGCGGATGTCGCGGGCCTGCGCTGGGACGAGGCCAACAAGCCGCTCGTGCAGAAGCTGCGCGCCGAGAAGCGCCTCCTGCAGCTCAAGAGCTACGAGCACGCGTACCCGCACTGCTGGCGGTGCCGCAACCCGCTCATCTACAAGGCGGTCTCGAGCTGGTTCGTGCGCGTGCCCGAGTTCAAGGACCGCATGATCGAGCTCAACGAGCAGATCAACTGGGTGCCCGAGAACGTCAAGCACGGCCAGTTCGGCAAGTGGCTCGCGAACGCGCGCGACTGGTCGGTGAGCCGCAACCGCTACTGGGGCAGCCCCATCCCGGTGTGGAAGTCCGACGACCCCGAGTACCCGCGCGTCGACGTCTACGGCTCGCTCGAGGAGCTCGAGCGCGACTTCGGCTCCCTCCCGCGCGACGAGAACGGCGAGGTGAATCTGCACCGGCCCTACATCGACGAGCTCACGCGTCCGAACCCCGACGACCCCACGGGCCGCTCGGTCATGCGCCGCATCGAGGACGTGCTCGACGTGTGGTTCGACTCGGGCTCGATGCCGTTCGCACAGGTGCATTACCCGTTCGAGAACCGCGAGTGGTTCGACAGCCACAACCCCGCCGACTTCATCGTCGAGTACATCGGGCAGACGCGCGGCTGGTTCTACGTCATGCACGTGCTCGCGACCGCGCTCTTCGACCGCCCGGCCTACAAGAACGTGCTGAGCCACGGCATCGTGCTCGGCTCCGACGGCCAGAAGATGTCGAAGTCGCTGCGCAACTACCCCGACGTGTCGGAGGTCTTCGACCGCGACGGCGCGGATGCCATGCGCTGGTTCCTGCTGTCGGGCTCCGTCATCCGCGGCGGCAACCTCATCGTCACGGAGGAGGGCATCCGGCACGGCGTGCGCGAGGTCATGCTGCCGCTGTGGTCGAGCTACTACTTCTTCACGCTCTACGCCAACAGCGCGGGCGTCGAGGCGCGACGCCGCACCGACTCGGGGCACCCGCTCGACCGGTACCTGCTCGCGAAGACGCGCGAGGCGATCACCGAGGTCACCGCGCGGCTCGACGACTTCGACACGCCGCTCGCGTGCGAGGCGCTGCGCGAGTTCGCCGAGGTGCTCACCAACTGGTACGTGCGACGCAGCCGCGACCGCTTCTGGGAGGGCGAGGACCACGCCGCCTTCGACACGCTCTACACGGTGCTCGAGACCTTCACGCGCCTCGCGGCGCCCCTGCTGCCCCTCGTGACGGAGGAGATCTGGCGCGGGCTCACGGGCGGCCGCAGCGTGCACCTGGAGGACTGGCCGGTCGCCGCCGAGTTCCCCGTCGACACCGAGCTCGTGCGCACGATGGACCGCGTGCGCGAGGTCGCCTCCTCGGGGCTCGCGCTGCGCAAGGCCCGCCGGCTGCGCGTGCGTCTTCCGCTCGCGCGACTCACGGTCGTCGCCCCCGACGCGGTCGCGCTCGACGGCTTCGCCGACATCATCCGCGACGAACTCAACGTCAAGGAGCTCGAGCTCGCCCCGCTCGTCGAGTCGAGCCTCGCGGACTACGGCATCACGCGCCGCTTGAGCGTCAACGCGCGCGCCCTCGGCCCGCGCGTCGGGCGCGACGTGCAGCGCGTCATCCAGGCCGCGAAGGCGGGCGACTGGGCCGTCACCGCCGGGCCCGAAGGAGACGAGGTCGTCGTGGGCGGCGTGCCGCTCCTTCCGGGCGAGTACGAGCTCGAGCTCTCCGTCGCCGACGCGGAGCGGGCGATCGCGTTCCTGCCCTCGGGCGGCTTCGTCGTGCTCGACACGCACGTGAGCCCCGAGCTCGCGGCGGAGGGCGTCGCGCGCGACGTCGTGCGCGCCGTGCAGCAGGCACGCAAGGACGCGGGGCTCGAGGTGACCGACCGCATCCGCCTCGCGCTCACGGGAGATGCCGAGGCCGTCGCCGCGATCGAGGCGCACCGCGCCCTCATCGCGGGCGAGACCCTTGCCACCGAACTCATCGTCGGTGAGGCTGAGGGGGGCACGTCGCCCGTGGGGGAGGGTTCCGCCGTGACGATCGAGGTGAACCGCGCATGACCGACGACCCGGCAGCCGACGCGGAGGCCGCCGCGTTCCGACGCGCCGCGGACGCCGCCTACGAGCAGCTCCTCGGCCGTGTCGGCGAGGCGGCGCCGCAGCCCCGGCTCGAGCCGACCCGTCGCGCCGTCGAGCTGCTCGGCGACGTGCACCGGGCGGCGCCCGTCGTGCACATCACGGGCACCAACGGCAAGACCTCCACGAGCCGCATGATCGAGTCGCTCCTGCGCGCGACGGGCCTGCGCACGGGCCTTCTCACGAGCCCCCACCTCGACCGCGTCACCGAGCGCATCATGATCGACGGCGAGCCGATCTCCGACGAGGCGTTCGCGCGCAACTGGGACGACATCCAGCCCTACCTGCTCATGGTCGACGCGGAGCTCGCGGCGAACGGCGAGGAGGGACTCACCTTCTTCGAGGCGCTCACGGTGCTCGCCTTCGCGAGCTTCGCCGACGCTCCCGTCGACGTCGTCGTACTCGAGGTCGGCATGGGCGGCGAGTGGGACTCGACGAACGTCGCCGACGGGCAGGTCGCCGTCTTCACCCCCATCGCCCTCGACCACACCCAGCGGCTCGGCGGGACGATCCGCGAGATCGCGCGCACGAAGGCGGGCATCATCAAGCCCGCCGCATCCGTCGTCACGGCGATCCAGCCGATCGAGGCGCTCGACGAGCTGCGGCAGGCCGCGGAGATCGACGAGGCGAGCCTCGCGATCGAGCGGGTCGACTTCGCCCTCGAGTCGACGACCGTCGCGGTCGGCGGGCAGCTCGTCGACATCCGGGGGAGGGTCGGGCGCTATCGCGACGTGTTCCTGCCGCTCTACGGCGACCACCAGGCTCAGAACGCCGCCGTCGCGGTCGCCGCCGTCGAGTCGTTCCTCGGCGACGGAACGGTCGCCCTCGATCCGGATGTCGTGGCCGAGGGGCTCGGGCAGGTCACCTCGCCCGGACGGCTCCAGCTCGTCGGCATCGAGCCGACCGTGCTCGTCGACGCGGCCCACAACCCCCACGGGGCCGCGGCCCTCGCGGCGGCGCTGCGCGAGTACTTCGACTTCGACGAGTACGCGATCGTGCTCGGCGTGCTCGCCGACAAGGACGCGCACGGCATCGTGCGCGAGCTCGCGCCCATCGCCGCGCGCGTCGACGTGACGCGCTCGGAGTCGGACCGCGCCATCCCCGCCGACGCGCTCGCCGAGATCGTGCTCGACGATGTCGCGCCCGACGCGGTCTTCGTGCACGACGCGGCGCCCGAGGCGCTCGACGCCGCGCGCACGTGGGCGGCGTCCGCGCCGCGCCGCGCCGTCGTCGTCACGGGCTCGATCACGCTCGTCGGCGAGATCATCGCCCTCGCCGAGGGGGAGGGGTGGAAGTGACCGAGTCGTCGGCGCCCGCCGCGCCCGCCGCATCCGCGCGCCCGCGCCGAGAGCGCACCCTCACCGAGACGCTCCTGTCGATCACCCTCGGGCTCGAGGCGGCGATGATGTTCTTCGCGACCGTCGTCGTGTTCGGCCTCGACCGCTTCGACCCCGACTGGCTCGCGTTCGTATACGGCGCCGTGTTCATCCTCGTGCTCGCGCTCGTCGCGGGCGTGCAGCGCTGGGCGTGGGGGGTCTGGACGGGCGCCGCGCTGCAGCTCGCGATCCTCGCGACCGGGTTCGTCGAGCCCATGATGTTCCTCGCGGGCGGCGCGTTCGTCGCCCTCTGGGTCTACTGCTTCGTGCGCGGGCGCCAGATCGACCGTCAGAAGGCGCAGTGGCTCGCCGAGCGGGCCGCCGCCGAAACCACAGAAGCCACCGAACAAGGAGACGCCCCATGAACGCTGTCGAAGAGACCCTCGTGATCGTGAAGCCGGATGGCGTGGCCCGCGGTCTCACGGGCGAGATCCTGCGCCGCATCGAGGCGAAGGGCTACTCGCTCGTCGACATCCGTCTGCTGCAGGCGGACCGCGAGCTGCTCGCCCTCCACTACGCGGAGCACGAGGGCAAGCCGTTCTACGAGCCGCTCGTCGAGTTCATGCAGTCGGGCCCCGTCGTCGCGATGCGTGTCGCGGGCAACCGCGTCATCGAGGGGTTCCGCGTGCTCGCCGGCACGACCGACCCCACGACGGCCGCGCCCGGCACCATCCGCGGCGACCTCGGGCGCGATTGGGGCCTCAAGGTGCAGCAGAACCTCGTGCACGGCTCCGACTCGCCCGAGTCCGCCGCGCGCGAACTCGCCCTCTGGTTCCCCCTTCCCTGATGCCCGAGCTCTCGGAGCCGGGCGAGGCGATCCTGCTCGCGACGCTGCCGAACCTGCGCGACGCGGGCGGATGGCCGACCGTCGACGGGCGGCGGGTGCGCAGGGGCGTGCTCTTCCGCTCGACGGCCCTCGACCGCCTCGACGACGCGGATGCCGCCGCACTCGGCGGCCTCGGCATCCGCTGCGTCGTCGACTTCCGCACGCGGCTCGAGCGTGAGAACCGGCCCGACCGCATGCTCGAGGGCGTGCGCACCCTCATCGAGGACGTGCTCGCCGACTCGACGGTCGCGGCGCCCGCGCAGATGCAGGCGTTCTTCCGCGCCCCCGCGCAGGCGCTCGCGTTCCTCGAGAGCGGCCGCGGCGACGAGGCGATGCGCAGCGCCTATCGCGAGTTCATCACCCTCCCGAGCGCCCGCCGGGGGCTCGCGACGTTCTTCCGGCTCCTGCTCGACGAGGACGACCTGCCGGTGCTGTACCACTGCACGACCGGCAAGGACCGCACGGGGTGGGCGACGGCCGCGCTGCTCAGCGTGCTCGGCGTCTCCGAGGACGACGTCTACCGGGAGTACCTGCTCACGAACGAGCAGCTGCTGCCGGCGCTCGAGCCGCTCTTCCGCCGCTTCGAGGCGCACGGCGCGCCGCGGGAGCTGCTCGTCCCCGTGCTGGGGGTCGACCGCAGCTACCTCGACGAGGCCTTCGCGGCGGTGCGCGCCGAGTTCGGCACGATCGAGCGTTATCTCGCCGACGGCCTCGGCATCACGCCGGAGGAGCAGGCCATGCTCCGGGACCGGCTCACCGAGCCGGCCCCGCGAGCCTGAGTCAGCCCTCGATCTTCGCGAGCTCCGAGGCGACGAAGTCCTCGAAGGTCGCGCTCTGGCGGTCCCACACGGTGCCGTTGATGACGACCGTCGGGGTGCCGCGCACGCCGGAGCGGGCGGTGGCGGCCTTCACCCACGGGGTGAAGCTCTCGCCGTTGATGCACTCGACGACGTCGGGGTCGTCGACGCCCGCGCCGCGCACGACGTCGACGAGGGCGCTGTTGCCCATGCCGCCCGTACCCTCGGTGGCCTGGTTCTCGTACATGGCCGCCATGACGTCGAGGAACGCGTCGGGCTCGTAGTTCGCGACGCACGCGGCGACGTTGTTGGCGCGCGTGGAGACCTCGCGGCCCGAGAAGGCGCGGTCGAGGATCGCGACGGGGTGCACCTCAAGGGTCGCGGTTCCCTCGGCGACGAGGTTCTGGATGCTCTCGGAGTAGGCCTGCTCGAAGTTCTTGCAGACGGGGCACGTGAAGTCGACGTAGGTGACGATGTTGAGCACGCCCTCGCGCGGCGTCGTCGGCACGGGGTCGGCGCCCTTCGCGACGGCCTTCGTGGGCACGTACTGCAGGCCCCCGTCGCCATCCGCCTCGAAGACGATGCCGTCGCTCAGCATGTTCGCGGGGCCGGCCTCCTTCTTGGGCGGCGGCTGGAACGCGACGACGGCCCACACGACGCCGCCGACGATCGCGAGGATCGCGATCGAGGAGACGGTCGGGATGAGCCACTTGAGCAGCTTCTGGCGCTTGAGCTGCTTCTCGCGGGCGATGCGCGCGGCCTCGCGGGCCTCTTCGCGGCGCTGGTTCTTGGTCGGTCGGGGCGCGTTGGTCACGAGTGGAATCCTGCTGTGTCGGGGTCGGATGGGGCGGGAGAAGTCGAGAGGGAGTCTACGGGGCTCACACGAAGAGGCTCTGGATGACGGGGAACTGCAACTGCGCGATGCCGAGGATGATCACGAGCACGACGAGCGTGAGGGGCGCGACCCACGGCAGGAGGGCCCGGCCGGCGCGGCGCGCGCGGTCGCCGAAGACGCCCTCCGCCATGTTGCGGAACGTCACGGCGAAGAACGTCGGATAGGTGACGGTCCAGGTGAGCAGGCAGTAGGGGCAGATCGTGCGGAGGTTCGACGCGAAGATCGACTGGCTCGCGAGCCACACGACGAACACGACGGCGAACGCGAGCCCGACGTTGAACGCGATCCAGTACCAGCGGGGGAACCGCACGCCCGCGAGCACGGAGACGCCCACGATGATCGGCGCCATCCAGAGCACGAGGCCGATGAGCGGGTTGGGGAAGCCGAAGAGCGAGCCCTGCCACGACTCGAGGTTCTTGCCGCACTGCACGAAGACGCTCACATTGCAGCCGAGGATCGCGTCGGGGTTCTTGAGTACCTCGATCTTCTCGACGGTGAGCATGAAGGCGGCGAGCTCGCCGACGAGCCCGGCGATCACGAGCCACAGGCCGAGGAGCAGGGGACGGCGCGTCGTCGATGGCCCGTCGAGCTCGTCGGCGGGCTCGGGCGCGGGCTCCGGATCGGTCGTGGCGGCGGCGCGGGTCATGGGCTGATCCTGCCACGCCGATGGTGAGGAAATGCCGCGAGCGGCATCCTCGTGCGATAATCGTGACAGTCGCCCCCTCGTGGGCGATCCAATAGAGCTTGACCGGGCATCACCGGGCCAACGGATGCTCCCGCCGCGTCGGGATGACATCGACGACGGATAGCCAGTTCCGGCGGCAGTGACAGTGCCGGCGCCGTGAGAGGGCGCATGCGATCCACCGACGCTTCGCGAGGTGCGGATCGGGACAGATGAAGGATTTGCATCCCGTCTTCGACGGGAGGGCACGAGAGTACCCGGAGGCCGGCGCGGCCGCCCCGGACGAGGAGCGCACCAGAGATGGTGGATAACGACGTACCCGAGGTCCCCGCAGTCGATGCCGAGGCCGCGACCCCCGAAGCCCCGACGCCCGACCAGGCGCCCGCGAAGCGCGCGAGGCCCGCGCGCACGCGCTCCCGGAAGGCGAAGGCGGACGCCGAGGCGACGGCGGAGCCCGTCGAGGATGCCGCGGTCGAGGCGGCGGAGCCCGCGCCCGGGCCCGCGGAGCCGGAGGAGCCCGCCGCGCCCGCCGCGCCCGCATCCCCGTTCGCCCTGATCTTCCAGGCCCCGCCGCCCCCGCCGCCCGGTGCCGCGACACCCGTCATCCCCGACGAGGAGTCCGAGCCCGGCGGCACCTCGTCGCGCCGCCGCAACCGGCGCCGTTCGGGCGAGGCGCCGCGCGAGGGCGACGACGCGCCCGGCGCCGTCACGAAGGTGCGCCAGCCGCGCAAGCAGCCGGAGCCCATCACCGAGCCGCAGAAGGTCAAGGGCTCGACGCGCCTCGAGGCCAAGAAGCAGCGGCGTCGCGACGGCCGCGATGCCGGCCGTCGCCGTCCCGTCATCACCGAGGCCGAGTTCCTCGCGCGGCGCGAGTCGGTCGACCGCATCATGGTCGTGCGCTCGAAGTTCGGCCGCATCCAGATCGGCGTCCTCGAGGACGGTGTGCTCGTCGAGCACTACGTCGCGCGTGCCGCCGACGCGAGCCTCATCGGCAACGTCTACCTCGGTCGCGTGCAGAACGTGCTGCCGAGCATGGAGGCCGCCTTCGTCGACATCGGGCGCGGCCGCAACGCCGTGCTCTACTCGGGCGAGGTCGACTGGGAGGCCGCCGCCGCGAACGCGGAGGGCGACGCCAAGAACCAGCCGCGCCGCATCGAGCTCGCGCTCAAGCCCGGCGACCGCGTGCTCGTGCAGGTCACGAAGGACCCTGTCGGCCACAAGGGCGCGCGCCTCACGAGCCAGGTGAGCCTCCCCGGCCGCTACCTGGTCTACGTGCCCGGCGGGTCGATGAACGGCATCAGCCGCAAGCTCCCCGACACCGAGCGCGCGCGCCTCAAGAAGATCCTCAAGGAGGTGCTGCCGGATGACGCGGGCGTCATCGTGCGCACCGCCGCGGAGGGCGCCACCGAGGAGCAGCTCACGCTCGACGTGCAGCGCCTCACCTCGCAGTGGGCCGAGATCGAGCGCGCCGTCGAGACGCAGCAGGCCCCGGCGCTCCTGCACTCCGAGCCCGACCTGCTGCTCAAGATCGTGCGCGACGTCTTCAACGAGGACTTCCAGAAGCTCATCATCGCGGGCGACGACGCGCAGGCGACGATCGAGAAGTACCTCACGGCGGTCGCCCCCGATTTGCTCGACCGCGTCGAGCGCTACGCCGACGAGGTCGACAGCTTCGACAAGTACCGCATCACCGAGCAGATCGAGAAGGCCCTCGAGCGCAAGGTCTGGCTGCCCTCGGGCGGCTCGCTCATCATCGACCGCACCGAGGCGATGACGGTCGTCGACGTCAACACGGGCAAGTTCGTGGGCTCGGGCGGCAACCTCGAGGAGACCGTCACGAAGAACAACCTCGAGGCGGCCGAGGAGATCGTGCGCCAGCTGCGGCTGCGCGACATCGGCGGCATCATCGTGGTCGACTTCATCGACATGGTGCTCGAGTCGAACCGCGACCTCGTGCTGCGCCGCCTCGTCGAGTGCCTGTCGCGCGACCGCACGAAGCACCAGGTCGCGGAGGTCACCTCGCTCGGCCTCGTGCAGATGACACGCAAGAAGCTCGGCCTCGGGCTCCTCGAGTCGTTCAGCGAGACGTGCGAGGTGTGCGCGGGTCGCGGCATCATCGTGCACCACGACCCGGTGTTCAAGCACCGGGGCGGCCAACAATCGGAGCAGCCCGCATCGTCAGGTCGCGGCCGTCGGGGTCGCGGCGGCAACGGCGGCGGCAATGGCGGGTCCGCGCAGCAGTCGACGCCCAAGGCGGGCAACGGCACGCACGAGATCACCGACGACGTCAAGAACGCGCTCGCCAAGATCGCCGCGAAGACCGTGCACCACGAGGAGCACGCGGATGCCGCGGAGCCCTCGGCCGAGAGCGTCGCGAAGGCCGTCGCGGCGGCGCCCGTCGAGATCCTCGACATCCCGATCGAGCCCGCACGCGGCGAGCAGCCGCGCCCCGCGGTCGATCCGGATGCCGTGCTCGGCTCGGTGCTCGACGCGCTCCCCGAGCCGAAGAAGCCGGGCCAGGGGCGTTCGCGCCGCTCGCGCCGTGCCTCCTCGGCGGCGGGGTCGCCCGACGTGGCGAGCTGATCCGGCGCGACGAGTCGCGCGTCAGAGGCCCTTGGGGCCCTTGTCGCGTTGGCGCACCCGCAGGCCCGCGGCCTGCAGGCGCCGCAGCAGCTCGCGCGCCGTGACCGGCTCTGCTCCGAGGGCGATGAGTTCCTCGCGGCGCTCGAGCGGGTAGTCGTAGTGGTCGTTGTCGAACCCGCGCTCCGGGATGCCTGCCCGGCGGGCGAAGGCGTGCAGCTCCTCGAGCGACGTATCCGACACGAGGTGCCCCCAGACGGTGCCGTGGTTGGGCCAGATCGCCTCGTCGATGAGCACCGCCATGCCGTCACCCTAGGGCAGCGCCCCGACCCGCACCGGGCGTCGCGCGTGCGGGTGGCCGCGTTTGCCGGATGCCCGCGCTTCGGCTATTCTTGACCCTTGGTGTCTGCGGGTTTCAGCCCGCATTCGATACCCCGCGCTTTCCGCGTCCTCCCGACTCGGTGACGCGACAGACTTCCATTCATACGTAAGGAACTCACGTGGTTTACGCAGTTGTGCGCGCCGGTGGCCGGCAGGAGAAGGTCGAGGTGGGCTCGGTCGTCGTGCTCGACCGTGTCCAGGCCGAGCAGGGCGGCAAGATCGAGCTCACCCCCGTTCTCTTCGTCGACGGTGACACGATCACGCACGACGAGAAGGCCCTCGCGAAGGTCAAGGTGACCGCCGAGGTCATCGGCCACGAGCGCGGCAAGAAGATCGTCATCCAGAAGTTCAAGAACAAGACCGGGTACAAGAAGCGCCAGGGCCACCGCTCGGAGCTCACCCGCGTCAAGATCACCGGCATCAAGTAAGCAGGGGCTGCAGACATGGCACACAAGAAGGGCGCATCGTCCAC
>JAEYZI010000040.1 GCA_023428065.1 Actinomycetes bacterium
CCCTCTCGGCGCGTTCCACATTCCATCCGGAAGTTATCCACAGGGGTATCCCCAGACTGTGCAACCGTTACCCAGCTTTCCTTCAGGTGGAGCTTCAGGGTCGGTAGCGCTGGTCCTGCTTGATGCGCGCGGTGAGTTCGGTGACCTGGTTGTAGATCGAGCGGCGCTCCTTCATGAGCTCGCTGATCTTCTTGTTGGCGTACATGACGGTCGTGTGGTCGCGGTTGCCGAAGAGCTGCCCGATCTTCGGCAGCGACAGGTTCGTCATCTCACGGCACAGGTACATCGCGATCTGGCGAGCGGTCGCGACCGCCTGCGACCGCGACGATCCGTAGAGGTCGTCGACCGAGAGCTTGAAGTAGTCCGCGGTGTGATTGATGATGTCGACCGGCGAGATGACGTTGTCCTCGTCGAGCGTGATGAGGTCCTTGAGCACGGTCTGCACGAGGGCGAGATCCACGGGCGTCTTGTTGAGGTTCGCGAACGCCGTCACGCGGATGAGGGTGCCCTCGAGCTCGCGGATGTTGCTCGACACCTTCGTCGCCATGTACTCGAGGATGTCGTCGGGCACCTGCAGCCGCTCCGACTGCGCCTTCTTGCGCAGGATCGCGATGCGGGTCTCGAGGTCGGGTGCCTGCACGTCGGTGATGAGACCCCACTCGAAGCGCGACCGCATCCGGTCCTCGAAGCCCGTCAGGTGCTTCGGCGCGACGTCGCTCGTGATCACGACCTGCTTGTTGTGGTCGTGCAGCGTGTTGAAGGTGTGGAAGAAGGCCTCCTGCGTGGAGTCCTTGCCCTGCAGGAACTGGATGTCGTCGATCAGCAGGATGTCGATCTCGCGATAGCGCGACTGGAAGACCGACGCCCTGTTGTTCGCGATCGAGTTGATGAAGTCGTTCGTGAACTCCTCCGAGCTCACGTAGCGCACGCGGATGCCGGGGTAGAGGCTCTCGGCGTAGTGGCCGATCGCGTGGAGCAGGTGGGTCTTGCCGAGGCCCGAGTCGCCGTAGACGAAGAGCGGGTTGTAGGCCTTGGCCGGCGCCTCGGCGACCGCGACGGCCGCGGCGTGCGCGAAGCGGTTCGATCCGCCGATGACGAAGTTGTCGAAGTTGTACTTCGGGTTCAGTCGGGAGTCGCTGCGACGCCCGAGCTCGATCACGGGGCTCACCGGCTCCGCGTGAGGCGAGGCGTCGACGACGTCGTCGACGACGGGCGCGAGCGTCGGCTGGATGTCGGGGTTCACGACGATCGCGAAGTTCGTCACGTCGCCGTCGACGTCCGCGAGGGCGTCGAGGAGGGGGACGCGGATGCGCTGCTCGAGCATGCCGCGCGTGAGCTCGTTCGGCACCTCGAGGTAGATCGTCTCGCCGAGCACGCCCTTCGGCTCGACGAGGTTGATGAAGCCGTGGAGCTGCGGGGTGATGCGATCATCGGAGGCGAGGCGGGCCTGCACGGCCGTCCACAGCTCCCTCGTGGGGTCCGTGGCGTCGGTCATCTTGTCGTTCGCTCCTGGTCGTTATTCACAGCCCTGTCCACAGTCGTCGGGGCCGGTGCGCGCCGTATCCGTCGGGATCGAGGCCGTCGGGAGGATGACGACAACCTTAGTTGTGGACAGCGCCCTGTGGACAACCGTCTCTCGGCGGATGTGGAGAGAGCCCCGCTATGGTGGACGCCAGGTTTGACCGTTCCCGGTCGAGGCCCTATTTTTAACAGGTTGTCGGCATCCAGGCGCCGACCCCGTTCTTTCCCGGTCGCCGCACACACCGGGGCCAGGAGATATCACCATGAGCAAGCGAACCTTCCAGCCGAACAACCGGCGCCGCGCCAAGAAGCACGGCTTCCGCCTCCGCATGCGCACCCGCGCCGGCCGCGCCATCCTCGCGGCCCGCCGTCGCAAGGGGCGCACCGAGCTCTCCGCGTAGTCGGACGACGTGCTGGCCAGGGCGAACCGAGTGGTCAAGCCCTCGGACTTCCGTGCGATCGTGCGCCGCGGGCGCCGCACTCCCACCACCAGCACGCTCATCTACCGGGTGGAGCGGGATCCCGCCGACCCGGCACGCTTCGGATTCATCGTGGCCAAGACGGTCGGCAACGCCGTCGAGCGCAACCTCGTGCGACGACGCATGCGTGCCGTGTGCCGATCCATCGTGGATGCCGGTGGTCGGGGATCCGACGTCGTCGTGCGCGCACTCCCCGGATCCGCACAGCGCGACTGGACTAGTCTCTCCGCCGAGATGCACGCGATCCTCGACCCCGCACTGATCCGATGAAGCGGGTCGGTCTCTTCCTCTGGCTGCTCCCGAGGAACATCTGCGTGGCGATCCTGCGCGGCTACCGCGCCGTGATCTCGCCGATCTACGGCGACGTGTGCAGGTACTACCCGAGCTGCTCCGCGTACGCGATGGGCTCGATCCAGCATCACGGCGTGATCAAGGGGATCGCGCTCGGCAGCTGGCGCATCCTGCGGTGCCATCCCTGGGCCCGCGGCGGCATCGACGACGTGCCGGAATCGCGGCGCCACCACGACCACTATCACCTCACCCGATTCGGCTTCGTGGCCGCGGGACACGGAAAGGGCTGACCGAGCCGCAATGGACTTCTTCGGAACAATCCTCTGGCCCATCAAGTGGGTCATCGAAGCCATCCTCGTGGGCTTCCACTGGCTGCTGTCGGAGCTCGGGCTCGACCCCGACGGCGGCCTCACGTGGGTGCTGTCGATCGTCGGCCTCGTGCTCATCGTGCGCGCCGCCCTCATCCCGCTCTTCGTGCGCCAGATCAAGAGCCAGCGGAAGATGCTCGAGGTCGCCCCCGAACTCAAGAAGATCCAGGACAAGTACCGGGGCAAGAAGGACCAGTTCTCTCGCGAGGCGATGCAGCGCGAGACCATGGCGCTCTACCAGCGCGCGGGTACCAACCCGCTCTCGTCGTGCCTCCCGCTGCTCATCCAGATGCCGATCTTCTTCAGCCTGTTCTCGGTGCTGAACGAGGCGCGGTACGACCGCGCGGGTGTCGGGCTCCTCACGCAGGACCTCGCGGACAGCTTCGGCGGCGCCAACCTGTTCGGTGTCGCGCCCCTCAAGTACAGCCTCGTCGACGCGTTCTCGTTCGGCGAGGTGTGGGTCGCGATCATCGCGATCGTCATGATCCTCGTGATGACGGCGTCGCAGTTCATCACGCAGCTGCAGATCATGTCGAAGAACCAGACGCCTGAGATGAAGGCGAGCCCGATGTACCGGCAGCAGCGGATCCTGCTGTACATCCTCCCGGTCGTCTTCCTCTTCTCGGGCCTCGCCTTCCCCATCGGCGTCATGTTCTACTGGCTCACCTCCAACATCTGGACGATGGTCCAGCAGTGGCTCGTCATCCGGAACATGCCGACTCCCGGCTCGGAGGCGGCACTCGCCCGCGAGGCCCGCCTCGCCAAGAAGAACCGCAACCGCATGTCGGATGACGCTGCCGCGATCGCGGAGGTCATCGAGGAGGAGCCGGCGAAGCCCACGACCACGCAGCGCCAGCAGCCAGTCGGCAAGAACCGCGCCAAGAAGCAGGGGGGACCCAAGAAGTGACCGACGAGAACGTGACCGAGATCGAGTCCACCCCGAGCGAGCAGGAGCTCGTCGACGAGGGCGACATCGCGGCCGACTACATCGAAGAGCTCTTGGACATCGCCGACCTCGACGGCGACATCGACATCGACGCGCGAGTCGGGCGCGCCTACCTCTCGGTGACCGCGGGGGAGGGGTCGAACCTCGACGTGCTCTCCAAGCCCGACACCGTCGCGGCGCTCCAGGAGCTCACCCGCCTCGCGGTGCAGGCGAAGACCGGGCGATTCTCGCGGCTGATCCTCGACATCGGCGGATCCCGCGATGCGCGTGCGGAAGAGCTCGCGGCCATCGTCGACCACGCCATCTCGCGGATCGAGGGCGGCGCCTCGTCGGCGTCGCTGCCGCCCATGACGAGCTACGAGCGCAAGCTCGTCCACGACATCGTGAGCGAGCGCGGTTACCACTCGGAGTCCGAGGGCGAAGGCCGCGATCGCCACACGGTGATCACCGCGAAGTAGAAAGGCGATGTTTCACGTGAAACATCGGGGGCGTCGATGAGCGATCTCGAGGCCGAGCCGGCAGTCGCGCCGTCGATCTTCGGGGAGAGGATCGAGCTGGCGCGTCGGTTCACGCAGGATCTCGCGCGCGAGGGAGAGCTTCGCGGACTCATCGGGCCGCTCGAGCTGCCCCGCCTCTGGTCGCGGCACGTGCTCAACTCGGCGCTGCTGGCCCCCTTGCTCTCCCCCGGACGAGTCGGTGACGTGGGCAGCGGCGCGGGCCTGCCGGGTCTCGTGCTCGCCATCGCGCGACCGGATGTCCACCTCGTGCTGATCGAGCCGATGGAGCGTCGCGTCGAATGGCTCGTGGAGGAGTCGGACGCGCTCGGACTCGACAACGTGGAGGTCGTGCGGGCCCGCGCGGAAGACGCCCAGCTCTCGACACCACTTGATCAGGTGACTGCGCGAGCCGTCTCGGCGCTCTCCAAGCTGTTGCCATCGACGGCCCCGTTGCTCCGGCCGGGCGGCGAGTTCATCTTCATGAAGGGCGCCCGCGTGACCGAGGAGATCGCGGCCGCCGAGAAGGTGATCCGGAAGCTCCGCCTCACGGACGTGAGGGCGGAGGCGTTGGGGGAGGGCCTGGTGTCCGAGCCCACGTGGGTCTTCCGAGCGAGCCGCCCCTGACCGATGTTTCACGTGAAACATCTCCAGCAGGTCGAGTAGCCACGCGGTTCCCCCCGGTGGTTGAGTAGCCGCGCAGTGGCGGTCTCCCGTTGGTTGAGCAGCCGCGTAGCGGCGTATCGAAACCACCCCCCTCCCGTGGTCTCGATACACCGCGCTGCGCGCGGCACTCGACCAGCGTTTGCGTCCGGCCTTCTGTCGGTGGCGTAGCCCCAAGCGGCAATTCCCCGCTGGTTGAGTAGCCGCGCAGCGGCGTATCGAAACCACCCCGCTCCCGTGGTCTCGATACACCGCGCTGCGCGCGGCACTCGACCAGCATTTGCGTCCGGCCTTCTGTCGGTGGCGTAGCCCCAAGCGGCAATTCCCCGCTGGTTGAGTAGCCCCGAAGGGGCGTATCGAAACCACTCGGAGTCTCCTGGTCTCGATACACCGCGACTCCGTCGCGGCACTCGACCAGCATGTGCGGGCGGCCGCCTGTCGGTTGAGTAGCCCCAGAGGGGCGTATCGAAATCACCGACCTCTGCCCGCGGCACTCGACCTGCGGATCGAACCCGACGCCTCCTCCCCTGGCGACGCCGGACCCGCGGGTTACCAGATCCCTCCTGTTCCAGACCGCTCGACGTCGCAAACGCGACGATGTCGTGATGATCGCGATGTACATCCTGCGCTGCGCCGACGGCAGCTACTACGTCGGCTCCACCCGCGACCTCGAGGGCCGAATGCAGCAGCACGCGACCGGGGCGGGGAGCCGATACACATCGGCGCGGATGCCGGTGGAGCTCGTGTTCGTGCAGGAGTGCGCGGATGTCGGCGAGGCGTACGCGGCGGAGAAGAAGGTTCAAGGGTGGTCGCGGGCGAAGCGGGAGGCGCTCATCCGGGGCGAGACGCAGCTTCTGCCGGGGCTGAGTCGGAAGCGGTTCCGCGGAGAGGGATGACACCGACGGGCCTGCGGCGGGGGAGGGGTGGTTTCGATACGCCCCTTCGGGGCTACTCAACCAACGGCGAGGGGCCGATGCGGGGCCACTCAACCAGCGGGAGACTGGCCGACGTTTCTGTTGGTCGAGTGCCGCGACGGAGTCGCGGTGTATCGAGACCATGGGGGAGGGGTGGTTTCGATACGCCCCTTCGGGGCTACTCAACCAACGGCGGGGGGCCGCTGCGGGGCTACTCAGCCAACGGCGAGGGGCCGATGCGGCCACTCGATCAGCGGCGGGGGACGCTGCGGCCACTCGATCAGCGGGGGAGGGGCGCTTCGCGGCTGCTCAACCGGCGGGAATGGCCACCAGGGGCGCTCGGAGCGCGGGGTATCGAGAACGCCGGGGGCCGGGGGTCGCCGCCGTCGATTACAGTGGAGAGTCGCGGTCCGATGGCCGCGATGTTTCACGTGAAACACCGGAAGGCATTCGTGACGACCCCCAGCCCCTTCGACGCGTCGACCCCTCTCGCGCGCGAAGTCGCCGAGATCACCCGCCGGCGCATGGCACTCGCCGCCGAGACGTTCCCCCTCCCCGAGAAGACGCGCGTCTTCACCGTGGCCAACCAGAAGGGCGGCGTCGGCAAGACGACGACGGCGGTGAATCTCGCGGCCGCGCTCGCCCAGGCGGGCGCCCGCGTGCTCGTCATCGACCTCGACCCTCAGGGCAACGCATCCACGGCTCTCGGCGTGGAGCACCGCTCCGAGACCGCGAGCGTCTACGACGTCATCATCGGCGACGCCCCCATGCGCGACATTGTGCAGGCGAGCCCCGACTTCGAGAGCCTCGACTGCATCCCGGCGACCATCCACCTCGCCGGCGCCGAGATCGAGCTCGTCTCGATGGTGGCCCGCGAGCAGCGCCTGCGTTCCGCGCTCGAGACCTACATCGCCGAGAGCGACGAGCCGCCGCACTACGTGTTCATCGACTGCCCCCCGTCGCTGGGTCTGCTCACTATCAACGCCTTCGTCGCGGCGAAGGAGGTGCTCATCCCGATCCAGTGCGAGTACTACGCGCTCGAGGGTCTGTCTCAGCTCCTCAACAACATCAAGCTCATCGAGCGGCACCTCAACCCCGAGCTCGCCGTCTCGACGATCCTGCTCACGATGTACGATTCCCGCACCAACCTCGCCCACCAGGTCGTCGAGGAGGTGCGCGAGCACTTCCCCGACGAGGTGCTCGACACGGTGATCCCCCGATCCGTCCGCATCTCGGAGGCCCCGAGCTATGGGCAGAGCGTCATCAGCTACGACCTCAACTCGCCGGGCTCGCTCTCGTACCGCGAGGCGGCGGCCGAGATCGCGCGACGGGGTGCGAAGAATCAGGAGGACAACTGATGGCGGCTCCCAAGCGCACGGGGCTCGGCCGGGGAATCGGGGCGCTCATCCCCACCGCGTCGACGGATGACCACGCCGAGCGGCCGGTCGACGTCTTCTTCCCGGCCGCGGAGGAGCACTCCGACCTCGTGGCGGTGCCGGGAGCCCGCCTGGCGAGCCTCTCGCCCGACGACATCGTCCCCAACCCGCAGCAGCCGCGCCACGAGTTCCGGCAGGAGGAGCTCGAGGAGCTCATCGTGTCGGTGCGGGAGTTCGGCGTGCTGCAGCCGATCGTCGTGCGCCCGCGACCGGGCGCCGCTGCGGGGGAGCCCCGCTACGAGCTCATCATGGGCGAGCGTCGCCTCCGCGCCTCGAAGGCCGCCGGTCTCGAGGCGATCCCCGCGGTCGTGCGCAACACCGACGACGACGCGATGCTCCGCGACGCCCTGCTCGAGAACCTGCACCGCGCCGAGCTCAACCCGCTCGAAGAGGCATCCGCCTACAAGCAGCTCCTCGAGGACTTCGGGATCACCCAGGAGCAGCTCGCCGAGCGCATCGGACGTTCGCGGCCGCAGATCACCAACACGCTGCGCCTGCTGCGGCTCCCCGCCGGCGTGCAGCGACGCGTCGCCGCGGGCGTGCTGAGCGCCGGCCACGCCCGCGCGATCCTCTCGGTCGGAGACGAGGCGGCCATGGAGCGCCTCGCCGACAAGATCGTCAACGAGGACCTGTCGGTGCGCGCCGCCGAGGCGGCGGCGGCGCTCGTGGACGGCAAGCCGAAGAAGGCCGCCAAGCCGTCGGCCGGACGTCGGCAGGATCACCTCGCCGAGATCGCGGAACGACTCGGCGACCGACTCGACACGCGCGTCAAGATCAGCCTCGGTGCGAGCAAGGGCACGATCGTGATCGACTTCGCGACCGTCGCCGACCTCAACCGCATCCTTGCAGAGCTCGGCCAGGACCCGTTCGAAGGCCGCTGACGCAGGAAAACCCCTGGTCAGCGAGGCATCAACCGCGCCGGGCGTCCTCGGCGAGGGCCGCGTAGACCCAGCCCAGGTCGTGCCCGGCGGCCTCGAGCGCCTGGGGGAGCAGCGACGTCTCCGTGAGCCCCGGCAGCACGTTCGCCTCGAGGAACCACGGGGTGCCCGATCCGTCCACGATGAGATCGACGCGGGAGATGTGTCGCATGCCGAGCGCACGGTGCGCGGCGAGGGCGGCCTCCGCGGCGCGCGCCGACACCGCGTCGGAGAGCCGCGCCGGAACGTAGAAGCGGGTCTCGCCCGCGTTGTAGCGCGCTTCGAAGCTGTACACACCCGACAGCGGCTCGATCTCGACGGCGGGGAGAGCGACCGGTCCGTCGCCCGTGTCGATGACGCCGACGGCGATCTCCGTTCCGCGGATGCACTGCTCGACGAGCGCGACGTCGCCGTAGGTGTAGGCGTCGACCATCGCGCGGGGGAGGTCCGCACGATCCTCCACGATCGTCACACCCTGGGCGGAACCCCCGCGCGCGGGTTTCACGACGAGGGGGACCGGAAGCTCGTCGGCGATCGCCTCGAAGACGGCGTCCGCGCCGAGTTCGCGGAACGCATCGCGGGGGAGCGTGATCGAGCGGGGCGTGGGCACGCCGGCGCGCTCGACGATGACCTTGGCCGTCGGCTTGTCCCACGCGAGACGCGCGGCCCCCGAGTGCGAGCCCACGAACGGGACGCCGAGGAACTCGAGCAGGCCGCGCAACGCGCCGTCCTCGCCGCTCGCGCCGTGCAGGGCCGGCCACACGACATCGGGACGCGTGTCGCGCAGGTAGGCGAGGAGCGTCGCGTCCGGGTCGCGCAGCTCCACCTCGACGCCGTGGCCCGCGAGCGCGTCGGCGACGCGGCGTCCCGAGCGCAGCGAGATGTCGCGCTCGTGCGAGATGCCGCCGGCGAGCACGACGATGTGAAGGGGGGCGTCGGTCACGGGAACCTCCGGGTCAGCCGGCGTACGGCGGGAGCACGTCGCGCTCGGCGGGGACGATCGGCAGCGGCGCGGTCTGGTGGAACTCGTCGAGGAGAGCGGCCTCGCCGTTGATGACGGTCGCGAGACGTCGAATGCCCTCGCGGATGAAGTCGGGCTGCGGATAGCAGAACGACAGGCGCATGTTGGGCCGCCCGCCCCCGTCCGCGTAGAACGCCGTGCCGGGGGTGTAGGCGACGAGCTCCTTGACGGCCCGGGGGAGCATGGCCTTCGAGTCGAGGTAGTCGGGCATCGTGAGCCACACGTAGAAGCCTCCGTTGGGCACCGTCCAGCTCATGCCCGGCAGGTACTCCTTGAGCGCGGAGAGCATGGCATCCCGTCGTTCGCGATACACGCCGCGGAAGGTGTCGATCTGGCCGCGCCAGTCGGCGGTGTCCATGTACTCGGAGATCACGATCTGCGAGAAGGACGACGGAGACAGCACGGCCGCCTCGTTCGCGAGCACGAGCTTCTCGCGGATGGCGTGGGGGGCGATCGCCCACCCCACCCGGAGGCCGGGCGCGAGGGTCTTCGAGAACGTTCCTAGGTACACCACCCCCTCGTCGTCGATCGAGCGCATGGCGGGCGGAGGCGCCTGATCGAAGTAGAGCAACCCATACGGGTTGTCTTCGAGGACGAGGATGCCCTCGCTGCGCGCGATCTCGAGGATCTCGACACGGCGCTCCCACGTGAGGGTCACGCCCATCGGGTTCTGGAAGCTCGGGATCGTGTAGAGGAACTTGATGCGCCGCCCCTCGGCCTTCACGCGCGCGATCGTCTCGCGAAGCGCGTTCGGCTCGAGTCCGTCCGCGTCCATCGGCGAGTGCACGATGTCGGCCTGGAACGACTTGAACACGGTGATCGCCGTGACGTAGCTCGGCCCCTCGGCGATCACGACGTCGCCCGGGTCGAGGAAGAGCTTCGCGAGCAGCTCGAGGGCGTGCTGCGAGCCGGTCGTGACGACGACGTCGTCGACCGACCCGTGGATGCCCTCGAGCGCCATGACCTCGAGGATCTGCTCGCGCAGGTGCGGGACGCCCTGCCCCGAGCCGTACTGGAGCGCCACGGCACCGCGGTCGGAGACCGTGCGATCCACGGCGCGCTCGATGAGCTCGCTCGGCAGCGCCGAAACGTAGGGCATGCCGCCCGCGAGCGAGACCACCTCGGGTCGGCTCGCGACGGCGAAGAGGGCTCGGACCTCGGATGCTGCCAGTCCGGCCGTGCGTGCGGCGTAGTGGCCGTACCACGGGTCGAGGTTGTTGCCCTGGGTGCCTGTCATGTGCGGTCCGTTCGATCGGTGCCATCCAGGGTAACCGCACAGACCGAACGGCCCCTGCGCCGACGATGGAGCAGGGGCCGCGGATGGTCGTGTGGCGTCAGGCGAGGAACTCCGCGAGGTCGGCCTCGAGTGCCGGCTTCGGCTTCGCGCCGATGACGCGCTTGACGATCTCGCCCTTCTGGAAGACGTACATCGCGGGGATCGACGTGATGCCGTACTTCATGGCGGTCTCGGGGTTGTCGTCGACGTCGAGCTTGACGATGGAGATCTTGTCGGCGTGCTCCTCCGCGATCTTGTCGAGGATCGGCGAGACGGCGCGGCACGGGCCGCACCACGGCGCCCAGAAGTCGACCATGATCGGCTTCTCGGATGACAGGACCTCGTCGGCGAAGGTGGCGTCGGTGACGGCCTTGGTGGACATGCGATTCCTTTCGGTGAGGCGGATGAGGCGGGCGCCTCAGGCGCTGACGGCGACCGCGGCGGCCTTCTCGGCATCCGCGAGCTCGGCGAGGTAGTGCTCCGCGTCGAGCGCGGCCACGACACCCGAGCCGGCGGCCGTGGCGGCCTGCTTGTAGGTGGGGTCGATCACGTCGCCCGCGGCGAAGACACCGGGGAGGCTCGTCCGCGAACTGCGGCCCTCGACGGCGATCGTGCCCTCGGGGGCGAGTTCGAGCTGCCCGTGCACGAGGTGCGTGCGCGGGTCGGCGCCGATCGCCACGAAGAGGCCCTGCACGTCGAGGGTTGTCTCGGTGCCGTCGACCGTGTCGACGAGCCCGATGCCGGTGACCTTGTCGTCGCCGTAGATGTGCGCGACCTCGCTGTTCCAGATCACCTGGATCTTCGGGTCGGCGAACGCGCGCTCCTGCATCGCGACCGAGGCGCGGAAGCTGTCGCGACGGTGCACGAGGTACACGACGTCGGCGAAGCGGGTGAGGAAGGTCGCCTCCTCGAGCGCCGAGTCGCCGCCGCCGACGACCGCGACCTTCTTCTGCCGGAAGAAGGCGCCGTCGCACGTGGCGCACCACGAGACGCCGTAGCCGGAGAGGCGCTCCTCGTCGGGGAGGCCGAGCTTGCGGTAGGCGGACCCCGTCGCGTAGATGATCGCGTGGGCCTCGTGCACCTCTCCGGAGCCGAGGGTGACGCGCTTCACGGGGCCCTCGAGCTCGAGCGACAGCACGTCGTCGTAGACGATCTCCGCCCCGAAGCGCTCCGCCTGCTGCTGCATGCGGGTCATGAGCTCCGGGCCCATGATGCCCTCCGGAAAGCCGGGGAAGTTCTCGACCTCGGTCGTCTTCATGAGCTCGCCGCCGAACTCCACCGAGCTCGCGATGACGAGCGGCTGGAGGTTGGCGCGAGCGGCGTAGATCGCGGCCGTGTAGCCGGCCGGGCCGGAGCCGATGATGATGAGGTGACGCACCGGTGTTCTCCTGTCGAGGGGTGACGCGAGGTACAACACATCCTAGGTCGCGGGCATTCCGCCGCCCCGGGGACCGCGGGGCGCGTCAGCGACGACGGATGCGGGCGGCGAGCCCCCCGAGCGGGGCGAGCGCCGCGCGCAGTTCGGGCACGCGCGCG
Source organism: Actinomycetes bacterium (assembly GCA_023428065.1). Lineage (GTDB taxonomy): Bacteria > Actinomycetota > Actinomycetes > Actinomycetales > Microbacteriaceae > Homoserinibacter. The sequence continues at coordinate 11,863 of JAEYZI010000040.1, forward strand.
ACGAAGAGCACGAGACCGTAGACCGCGAGCACGACCGAGCCGACGGCGGCGATCGAGACGAACGCGCTGATCGAGTTCGCGACCGCGAAGCCCCCCGTGAAGCCGCCGAGGAGCGCGAGCACGCCGACGCCCACGAGGATCGCGACGACCGCGGCGGCGACGAAGATCGACAGGCGCAGCATCACCCGGCGTCCGTCGAGCCCGTCGATGCGACGGCGCAGCACGAGCGCGAGCGTCGTCGCCTGCACGGTGCTCGCGACCGCCGTCGCGAGCGCGATGCCGACGGCGACGAGCTGGGGCGGCATCCACAGGGCGACCGCGATCGCGGCGAGGGTGAACGCGGCGGCCTGAACGAGCTGGATGAGGAACGGCGTGCGGGTGTCGCCGAGGGCGAAGAAGGTGCGCTGCAGCACGAACATCGTCGAGAACGGCACGAGCCCCACGAGGTAGGCGATGAGCACCGAGCTGATGCCCACGACCTCCGAGGGGCCCTTGCCGAAGAACGCGCCGAACGGGATCGCGGCGGTCGCGATCGCGGCGCCCGCACCCGTCACGAGCAGCAGGATCGTGCGCAGCGACGAGGAGAGGTCGGCACGCAGCAGGTCGAGCTCGCCGCGGTGGGCATGCCCGCTCATGCGCGTGAAGTAGGGCGTCGCGATCGAGAGCGTGAGGATCGAGTGCGGCAGCACGAAGAGGAGCCACGTGATGTTGAGCACCGTGATCGAGGGGTCGTCGCGCCCCGCGAGCGAGGCGACGTTCGACTGGAGCAGCCCCGTGAGCTGCGTGATGACGATCATGCCGAAGGTCCAGCCGGCGGCCCTGCCGGTCGCGCCGAGCCCGACCCCCTTCCAGTGGAAGTCGGGGCGGAACGTGAGCCCCGTGCGACGCCAGAACAGGATGAGCACGACCGTCTGCGCCGCGATGCCGAGGGTCGCGCCGCCTCCCAGCAGTGCGATCTGGGCCGGCGTCCAGGTGGCGGGGTCTCGGTGGGCGGGGTCGATGCCGAACGCGGCGGCGAACACGACGAGCACCGTCACCATGACGAGGTTGTTGACGACGGGCGCCCACGTGTACGGGCCGAAGACCTTGCGCGCGTTGAGCACCTCGCCGAGCAGCGAGTACAGGGCGTAGAAGAACACCTGCGGGAGGCACCAGTAGGCGAGGGCGATCGCGAGCCGGATCGCCGCCTCGTCGAATGCGCGGCCCTCGACCGTGTAGAGCGGCACGAGCACGGGCGCGAGGAGCGTCGCGGCGACCCCCGCGCCGAGGAAGACGGTGATACCGAGCGTCAGCAGCCGGTTGACGAACGCCTGCCCGCCGTCGTCATGCCCCGCCGCGCGCACGATCTGCGGCACGAGCACCGCGCTCATGAGACCGCCCGCGATGAGGGCGAAGAGATTGGTGGGCAGGTTGTTCGCGAGCGAGAACGCGTTCGCGCCGGGGTTCTGCGCCCCGATGACCCACACGAGCACCGTGATGTTGACGAACCCGAGCACCCGCGAGACGAGGGTGCCGGATGCGATGAGGGCGCTCGCGCGGCCGATCCGGTCGCCCGCGTCGGCCGCCTCAGCCATCCGCGCCCTCGGTGCGATCCGCGTCATCCGGGTCGGCGTCGGCTCGGCGAGAACGTCGACGCTTCAGCACGATGCGGACGACTCCGGCCGCGAACACGATCGCGAGCACGATGACGACGACGAGGGTGCCGATGCCCTCCCACTCGGCGCGCACCGTCACGCTCGCGTGCCCCGAGTCGAGCGGCACGCCCGTCGGGCTCGTGATCGAGGTGAGCACGCGCACCTCGCCGTTCGCGATCGCCTCGACGGGGAGGCGAGCGGTGCCCGTCGACTCGGGCTCGATCGTGAGTTCCTTCGAGCCGTTCGCGCGCAGGATCGGGCTGCGGGGGTTGACCGTCACGGTCACGGTCACGGCGTACGGGAGCGCGTTGCTCACCGACACCTTGAGGTCGGCGTTGCGGGCGAGGAGCGCGACGTCACTGCCCTGCTCGAGCTTCACGGAGCCGAGGATCTCGGTCGAGCGCTCACGGAACGCCTCGACGGCCGCCGTCCAGCCCTCGGCGTCCTGCTCCCACGCGAGCGAGTAGAGAGCCACCCGTTCGAGGCGACGCGGATCGAGCAGCACGCCCGGGTCGGCGAGCACGCTCGAGAACGCCGTCTCGGCGGCGGCATCCGCGGCCAGTTCCGTGAAGATCGCGTCGCGCTCGGGCGCCGCGACACCCTCGCCGAGCTGGCCCGCGATGGCGGGCGTCGTGAGGATGTCGCTCAGCTCGACGGCGTTGGCCGACGCCGTCGCCTGGAGGCGGGCGAGCGCGTCGGCGAGTCCCGACGAGGTGGAGTTCCAGGCCCGGTCGACCGTGAGCACGAGACCGCGGCCCGGGGCGGCGGCGGTGCGCGCCGCGAGGTCGGCGTCGAGGGCGTCGAGAGCGGCGGTGCGGGTGGCGGGGGCCGTCGCGGCGACGACCTCGGCGAGGCGGGCGGAGAGCGCCGAATCCGCGACGATCGCGTCGACCCCATCGAGTGCGACGAGGGGAGCGGAGGGCTCGCCGGCGACGGTCGACGGCACGATGACGTCGTCGTAGCCGACCGCGGCGAGGCCGGCGATGTCGCCCGCTCCCACGTCGGCGGAGGGCCACGCGATCCGGGGGAGCGCGGTGGTCCACGCGAGCACGTCCTCGGTGGTGGGGAAGGGCGGCGGGGCGCCGGGGTCGGGCGCCGGGGTCTCGGTGGGCGCGGGTGTGGGCGCGGCCGTCACGGCGGGAGAGAAGTTCGCGGGATCGAGGGCGAAGCCGAAGCCGCTCGGCACGAGATCGCCGACGGTCCCCGTGCGCACCCCCGCCACGACGTCGGCATCCCCGTAGGCCAACAGGAAGACCTCGTTCGACGTCGCCTGAAGCCGCGCGAGCCACTGGGTGGCGGACGCCGGCGCCGCGGCGCCGAGCACGCGGATCGACGCGGGGATCAAGGGGTCGAGGGCGATCGTCGCGCGTGTGCCCGCGACGGCGTCGAGCTGCCTCGTGAGGGTGCCGAAGGGGCCCGTGTAGCGCGTGAGGTCGTCGGCGCTCAGCAGCCCGGTCGTCGTGGCGGGCGCGGTCACGGGCACGACCACGGCCACCGAGACGGGTCCGGCACCGGGGGTGATCACCGCGCTCGCGGGAACCGCGGCACCCGAGTGGTCGGCCGACCCGGATGCCGCCGCAGCTCCGGCGCCCGTTCCGAGGGCCCCGACGAGCACGGCGGCGGCGAGGGCGCGGCCCACGCTGCGGGTCGTCAGCGGCACAGCGGGGCACTCCCGATCGACGCGGCTGACATGGTCGAAAGTCTAGACTCGACCGTTATGCAACCCGTCGCCGACGCCGTCGCGCGCCTCGGTGCGCTCGCCGACTCCCCGCCCATCCGGGGGCTCGCCGAGCGTTTCGCGGACGCCGGCCACGAGCTCGCCCTCGTCGGCGGCCCGGTGCGCGACGCGTTCCTCGGCCGCGAATCCCACGACCTCGACTTCGCCACCTCCGCACGGCCGGACGAGATCCTCGCTCTCGTCGCGCCGGTCGCGGACGCGCACTGGGACATCGGCCGCGCGTTCGGCACGATCGGCGCACGGCTCGGCGACACGACCGTCGAGATCACCACCTATCGCGCCGACGAGTACGACGGCACGACGCGCAAGCCCGTCGTCGCCTTCGGCGACACGCTCGAAGGAGATCTGCTGCGCCGCGACTTCACGGTCAACGCGATGGCGCTGCGGGTTCCCGACAAGGTGCTCGTCGACCCGTCGGGCGGCCTCGAGGACCTGCTCGCGGAACGGCTGCGCACGCCCGTCGAGCCGGAGGTGTCGTTCGGCGACGATCCGCTGCGGATGCTGCGCGGCGCCCGCTTCGCGGCCCAGCTCGGCTTCGCGCTCGACGTGGCGACGACCGACGCGATCGCCCGGATGGCCGACCGCATCGAGATCGTCTCGGCCGAGCGGATCGGGGAGGAGCTCGGCAAGCTCCTGCTCGCCGCGGACCCCGTGCCCGGCATCCGGGTGCTCGTCGACACGGGGCTCGCGGAGCTCGTGCTGCCCGAGGTGCCCGCGCTGCGTCTCGAGATCGACGAGCACGCGCACCACAAGGACGTCTACGAGCACTCCCTCACCGCGCTCACCCAGGCGATCGCGCTCGAGGGCGCGCGCGGCCACGCGCCCGACCTCGTGCTGCGGCTCGCCGTGCTCCTGCACGACATCGGCAAGCCCGCGACGCGCCGGATCGAGCCGGGCGGCGCCGTGACCTTCCACCACCACGACGTGCTCGGCGCGAAACTCGCGACGAAGCGCCTGCGCGAGCTGCGCTTCGACGGCGACACGATCAAGGCGGTCTCCACCCTCATCCGGCTGCACCTGCGCTTCTTCGGCTACGCCGACACGAGCTGGACGGATGCGGCGGTGCGCCGCTACGTGCGCGACGCCGGCGAGCAGCTCGAGCGGCTGCACATCCTGTCGCGCGCGGATGTGACCACGCGCAACCAGCGCAAGGCCGCGCGCCTGCAGCGCGCCTACGACGAGCTCGAGGAGCGGATCGCGACGCTCGCCGAGGAGGAGGAGCTCGCCGCCATCCGCCCCGACCTCGACGGCGAGCAGATCATGGCGATCCTCGGCATCCGCCCCGGTCCCGAGGTCGGCGAGGCCTACCGTTTCCTGCTCGAGGTGCGACTCGACGAGGGCCCGCTCGGGCCCGAGGCCGCCGAGGAGCGGCTGCGCGCCTGGTGGGCGGATCGGCGTTGAACCCGTTCGTGTAACATGAACAGGTTGCCCGCACGCGTTCGCGCGCGAGCACGATGCATCAACCCTCCTGCTGCAGAGATCCTGCAGCCGTTCTAGTCCGAAGGAGGTGGGTCAATGACGCATCAGTACGAGTTGATGGTGATTCTCGATCCCGAGATCGACGAGCGCACCGTCGCACCCAGCCTGGACAAGTTCCTCGGCGTCATCACCGGAGACGGTGGCACCATCGAGAACGTCGACATCTGGGGCCGTCGCCGCCTGGCGTACGAGATCAAGAAGAAGTCCGAGGGCATCTACGCCGTCGTCAACTTCACGGCCACGAGCGAGGCCACCCTCGAGCTCGACCGCCAGCTGAAGCTCAGCGAGGCCGTCCTGCGCACGAAGGTCCTCCGCGCCGAGGAGGCCGTCGCCCGCGTCGCCAAGCTCGCCGCCGCCGACGAGGCGAAGGCCGCCCGCAAGGCCGCCAAGCCCGCCGCGAAGGCCGAGAAGGACGCCGAGTAGGCCATGGCCGGCGAGACGATCATCACCGTCGTGGGAAACCTCACGGCGGACCCGGAGCTGCGTTACACGCAGTCGGGACTCGCCGTCGCGAACTTCACGATCGCGTCGACGCCGCGCACGTTCGACCGTCAGTCGAACGAGTGGAAGGACGGCGAGGCGCTGTTCCTCCGCGCGTCCTGCTGGCGCGAGTTCGCCGAGCACGTCGCCGGTTCGCTCACGAAGGGCAGCCGCGTCATCGCGACGGGCCGCCTCAAGCAGCGCTCCTACGACGACCGCGACGGCAACAAGCGCACGGCGATCGAGCTCGAGGTCGACGAGATCGGCCCGAGCTTGCGCTACGCGACCGCCCAGGTCACCCGCGCGTCGGGTGGCGGCGGTGGTGGCCGCTCGCAGAGCGCCGTGGCGGACGAGCCGTGGGCGGCATCCGCTCCGGCCGACTCCGGTGACGTGTGGAACACGCCCGGGTCGTACTCCGACGAGACCCCGTTCTGATCCGTAGCCGATCAGACCGAACATTCAGAAGGAATCAGCAATGGCTGGAAAGAGCAGCGGCGGCCAGGACCGCCGCAAGCGCGGAGCCAAGGGCGGCAAGAACGCCGCTCCCGCGAAGTCGATCAAGGTCGGCGTCATCGACTACAAGGACGTCGCGACCCTCCGCAAGTTCATCTCGGAGCGCGGCAAGATCCGCGCCCGCCGCATCACCGGTGTCTCCGTGCAGGAGCAGCGCCTCATCGCCCGCGCCGTCAAGAACGCGCGCGAGATGGCGCTCCTCCCGTACGCGGGCTCGGGCCGTTAAGGAGACGACATGTCGAAGCTCATCCTCACCTCCGAGGTGACCGGCCTCGGTTCGGCCGGCGACGTCGTCGAGGTCAAGAACGGCTACGCCCGCAACTACCTCATCCCGCAGGGCTTCGCCGTCGCGTGGAGCCGGGGCGGCGAGAAGCAGGTCGAGCAGATCAAGGCGGCACGCGCCGCCCGTGAGCTCGCCACGCTCGAGGAGGCCCAGGCCCTCAAGGCCAAGCTCGAGGCGGCCCCCGTCAAGCTCGCCGTCAAGGCGGGTCGCGAGGGGCGCCTGTTCGGCTCGGTCAAGACGGCGGATGTCGTGTCCGCGGTCGAGGCCGCCGGCCTCGGCACGCTCGACAAGCAGACCATCGAGCTGAGCGCGCCCGTGAAGGCCGTCGGCCGTCACGAGGCGACGGTGCGCCTGCGCCAGGACGTCGTCGCGACCGTCCAGCTCGAGGTCGTCGCGGCCAAGTAGCACCCGTTCACCAGTAGCGGCGCGCCCCTTCGGGGGTGCGCCGCTACTGCGTTTCCGGGGTCGCTGTCAAGAGGATTCTCCACATGCGGGATGTGGAATCTCGCAACCTTCAAGCGTCACTCTAAACATGTTTCTACACACAGGGTGTGAAACAGGAAACCCCTGGTCAACAGGGCCAAAGCCGCGCTGATCCTCAGGTTATCCACGGATCGTTCCACACCTCATTCACAATCCGCTCGGCGTTTCCCGCCATTCCTCCACATGGTTGTCCACAGGCCCGCTTGAGGGGTGCGGATGCGGTGCTTACCGTTGCATCCGGCGCGGGATTCCCGGCCCGCAGACCACCACCCGTCTCCGCCGGACGACGGCGAGCCTCCGCCTCCCTGTCGGGGGTGCGACGTAGTTTCCGGCTGGAAGGAGCGCCCGTGTCCATCGCCCATCTGGGCCTCGCCCCCGAACCCGATCGCCCCCGCGACGGCTGGCAGGGCGATCGCACCCCGCCTCACGATCTGCTCGCCGAGCAGAGCGCCATCGGGGGCATGCTGCTCAGCAAGGACGCGGTGGCCGACGTGCTCGAGGCGGTGCGCGCGGTCGACTTCTACGTGCCGAAGCACGAGATCATCTTCGACGCCATCCTCACCCTCTACTCGCACGGCGAGCCGACCGACGTCATCGCCGTCACCGACGAGCTCACGAAGTCGGGCAACCTGCAGCGTGCCGGGGGACCGGAGTACCTCCACACGCTCACGGGCCTCGTGCCGACCGCCGCGAACGCCGGCTACTACGCGTCGATCGTCGCGGAGAAGGCGGTGCTGCGCCGCCTCGTCGAGGCGGGCACCCGCATCGTGCAGATGGGCTACGCGAGCGAGGGCGAGGTCACCGACCTCGTCAACAACGCCCAGGCCGAGATCTACGGCGTCGCCGGCGGCGTCGAGGCCGAGGACTACGTGCCGCTCGTGCAGGCGATCGAGGCCGCGACCGAGGAGATCGAGCACGCGAGCGGCCGCGACGGGTCGATGGTCGGCGTGCCGACGGGGTTCACGGAGCTCGACGCGATCACCAACGGCCTCCACCCCGGCCAGCTGATCCTCATCGCCGCGCGTCCCGCCCTCGGAAAGTCGACGCTCGCGCTCGACTTCGCGCGCGCGGCGGCGATCACGAACGACCTGCCGGCCATCTTCTTCTCGCTCGAGATGGGCAAGAGCGAGATCGCGATGCGCCTGCTGTCGGCCGAGTCGAACATCTTCCTGCAAAAGCTCCGCAAGGGCGACGTGCGCGCGGAGGACTGGACGACCCTCGCCTCCACCCGGGGTCGCATCGCCGACGCTCCCCTCTACATCGACGACAGTCCCAACATGACCCTCGTCGAGATCCGCGCCAAGTGCCGTCGGCTCAAGCAGAAGGTGGGCCTCAAGCTCATCGTCATCGACTACCTGCAGCTCATGACCTCCGGCAAGAAGGTCGAGAGCCGCCAGCAGGAGGTGTCGGAGTTCTCCCGCGCCCTCAAGCTCCTCGCGAAGGAGCTGCAGGTGCCCGTCATCGCCCTCTCGCAGCTCAACCGCGGCCCCGAGCAGCGCGTCGACAAGAGGCCCGCGCTCTCGGATCTGCGCGAGTCGGGCTCGCTCGAGCAGGACGCCGACATGGTCATCCTGCTGCACCGCGAGTCGGCCTACGAGAAGGAGTCGTCGCGACCGGGCGAGGCCGACCTCATCATCGCGAAGCACCGCAACGGCCCCACCGGCACGGTCACCGTGGCGTTCCAGGGGGCGTTCTCCCGGTTCGCCGATATGGCTCCCGCCGTCTGAGTCGTCGTCGGCTCCCCCGGCCGCGCGATCTCCCGCACTCCCTGCAGTCGAGGCGGGAGGGGCGTACCGTGACCTCCACGCGCAGCTCGGTCGACGCATCGCCGCACGTCGCGGGGCGTTGACCTCCACCGAGTCCGCGCGTGAGGATGAGCGAGGACCGCCCCCGGGCCCGCTCCATCCGCCGTGGGCGAAGGAGGGGATGCATGACGGACGTCGAGATCACGGAACCACCGCAGACGAGCGGCGCAGGTCGCGGCCGCCGCCACCGTTCGATCGCGGAGAAGATCGGCGACGTGGGCCCGCAGCGCATCGGTGCGCTCATGCTGCTGCTCGCGACGATCGCCGCGATCGTCTGGGCGAACGCGGGGATGTCGTCGTACGAGGGCTTCTGGGAGACGCACCTCGAGCTCGGCCTGGGCGACCTCCGCCTCGACTTCACCCTGCACGCGCTCGTCAACGACGCCCTCATGGCGATCTTCTTCTTCACGGTGGGACTCGAGGTGCGGCGGGAGTTCGCGATCGGCGAGCTCACGAGCTGGTCGCGCGCGATGGTGCCCGTCGTGGCCGCCGTCGTCGGCCTCGCCGTGCCGGCGCTGCTCTACGTCCTCATCGTGGCGCCGACCGGGCAGGAGGGCGCGTGGGGGGTCGTCATCTCGACCGACACGGCCTTCCTCGTGGGCGCGCTCGCCCTCGTGGGCCCGCGCGTACCCGGGCGACTGCGCGTCTTCCTGCTCGCACTCGCCGTCGTCGACGACATCGGGGCGCTCACCATCATCGCGTTCGTGTACACCGAGGACTTCACGCCGCTTCCGCTCGTGATCGCCGCCCTCGGACTCGCCGGCATCTACGCCACGCGCTACCTGCGTGCGGGGCGGGGGCTCGCCTACGCGAGCCTCTCGGTCGTCGTGTGGCTCGCCTTCCTCGCCTCGGGCGTGCACCCGACCCTCGCGGGCGTGGCGATCGCCCTTCTCGTTCCCGTCTACCGACCCAATCGCCGCGACGTCGAGCACGCGCTCGAACTCGCGCGCACCTTCCGCCAGTCGCCCAACACCGAGTACGCGCGGGCCGCTGCCAACAGCCTCCGCGAGTCCATCTCGATCAACGAGCGTCTGCAGTCGGCGTACGGGCCGTACGTGGCCTTCGTCATCCTGCCGCTCTTCGCGCTCGCGAACGCGGGCGTGCTGCTGAGCCCCGACATCCTCGGGGCGGCGATGGTCTCTCCGCTCACCTGGGGCGTCGTCGTGGGGCTCGTGCTCGGCAAGTTCATCGGCGTGTTCGGCTCGTCGGCCGTCATGAAGCTGCTGCGCCTCGGCGAGTTCGGCGCCGGACTCACCCTCGACCGCATCGCGGGGGGCGCGGTGCTGTGCGGCATCGGGTTCACGATCTCGCTGTTCATCGTCGACCTCGCGATCGAGGACCCGGCGGCGCAGAACGAGGCGCGGGTGGGCGTGCTCATCGCATCCGTGGTGGCCTTCGTGCTCGCGACGATCATCTTCCGGATCTCGGACGCCGTGAATCCGGACGAGGATGCGGCGCAGACCCTCGCCCGCCCGGTCGATCCGCGCCGCGACCACGTCTACGGGCCTGCCGACGCCCGCTACGAGATCGTCGAGTACGGCGACTTCCAATGCCCCTTCTGCTCCAAGGCCTCGGGCGTGATCCAGGAGCTCAAGGATCAGCTCGGCGACGAGCTGCGTTACGTGTGGCGGCACGCGCCGCTCGTCGACCAGCACCCGAACGCGCTCGCGGGGGCGGAGGCGTCCGAGGCCGCCGCGGTTCAGGGCAAGTTCTGGGAGTACGAGCGGGCGCTCTTCGCCGATCAGGAGCACCAGCGGCCCTCGGACATCGTGCGGCTCGCGCAGGAGCTGGGACTCGACGTGCCGCGCTTCGAGCGCGACCTGCAGTCGGCGGTCGTGACCTCGCGCGTACGCGACGACATCCTCGACGCCGAGGCCATGTCGATCACCTCCGTCCCCACCTTCTTCGTCAACGGCCGCCGTCACGTCGGCCCGTACGACGCGGCGAGCCTCCTGCGCGCCCTGCAGGCCGACGACATCCCCGATCCCACCCCCAGGAGCTGACGTGCCGCACGAGCCGAGACCGGAACCACGCGAGATCGACCCCGCCGCCTCGCCCGAGCTCACCGACGCCCAGTGGGAGCGCCTCACGGCGCATGCCGAGCTCCGCGAGGTCGCCGCGGGCGAGTACCTCATCCGCGCCGGCGAGCGCGACTATCCGCTCGTGCTCGTCGAGGAGGGCGAGGTCGAGGTCGTGCGCGATGCGCTCGCGTGGATGGGCGAGGAGGTGATCACGACCGGCGGCCCCCGCTCCTTCGTCGGCGAACTGGGGCTCCTCAACGGGCAGAGCGCGTTCCTGTCGGCACGCGCCTCCGGACCCGCTCGTGTCCGGACGATCGACCGCGCCGAGCTCCGGCGCATCATGAACGAGGACGACGAGCTGTGCGACATCACCCTGCATGCCCTGTGGACACGGCGGGAGGCGCTGCGCCGCGGGTCGGCGGCGCTGACGCTCAAGTTCGTGGGCACGCCCTCGTCGGCCGACTTCCTCGCGCTGCGCCGCTTCGCCGAGCGGCTCGACCTCGTGCACACCGCCTTCACGATCACGCCCGACGACCACGACGCGACGCACCGCTATCGCGAGGAGGACCTGCCGATCGCCTTCATCCGGGGCGAGCCGATCATGCGGGCGACGCCCGGCGCGGTCGCCGAGAGCCTCGGGCTCGCCTACGAGGCCACGGGCGACGGCGCGGTCGACCTCGTCGTGATCGGCGGGGGACCCGCCGGCCTCGCCGCCGCGATCTACGGGGCGTCCGAGGGGCTCAGCACGGTGCTCCTCGACGCCGTCGCACCCGGAGGTCAGGCCGCCGCGACCGCGCGCATCGAGAACTTCCTGGGGTTCCCGTTCGGCGTGAGCGGGGGAGACCTCATCGGCCAGGCGACCCTGCAGGCGCTCAAGTTCGGCGTGCGCGTGTACGCCCCGTGCGAGGCGGTCGCGCTCGACGAGATCGGCGACGGCACGCTCGACGTGACCCTCGCTGACGGGCGACTCATCCGCACCCGTTCCGCGATCGTGACCTCGGGCGCCGCCTACCGCCGCCTGCAGCTCGACCGCTGGACCGACTTCGAGCAGTCCGGCATCTTCTACGCGGCGACGCCGCTCGAGCTGCGACAGGTGGCGGAGGCGCCGGTCGTCGTCGTGGGGGGCGCCAACTCGGCAGGCCAGGCGGCGCTGTACCTCGCATCGAACGGGTGCCCCGTGCACCTCGTCGTCCGGGGGCGGGACCTCGGGGCGCGTATGTCGTCGTATCTCGTCGACCGTCTCGAGGAGGACGCGCGCATCCAGGTGCACCTCGCCTCCAACGTCGTGGGCCTCGACGGCGACACGGCGCTGCGCGGCGTCGCGATCGACTCGGTCGGCGAGGTGCCCGCGCGGGGACTGTTCTGCTTCATCGGCGCGGATCCCGCGACGCACTGGCTGCGCACGCTCGACACGGATGCCGACGGCTTCCTCCGCACGGGCCCGGACGTCACGGCGCTCTCGCTCGCGCGCTGGCAGGCGCTCGGCCGCGACCCGCTGCCCTTCGAGACCTCCATGCCCCGCGTCTTCGCTGCCGGCGACGTGCGGCGCGGGTCGATGAAGCGGGTCGCCGCGGCCGTGGGCGAGGGGTCGAGCGCCGTCGCCTCCGTGCACCGCGCGCTCGCCTTCTGAGCGCGTCAAGCCCCCCGTGGACGACGGCGCGTGGCCGTAGCGTGAGCCCCATGCGCATCGTGGTGGGCGGAGCCTCGGGGATGATCGGCGGCGCCGTCGTGGAGCAGTTGCGGGAGCGCGGCGACACCGTCGTGCGGCTCGTCCGGCGCGCCCCGGAGTCCGCCGACGAGGTGAACTGGGATCCGGCGTCCGGGTACCTCGATCCCGATGCGCTCGCGGGAGCCGACGCGGTCGTCAATCTCTCAGGGGACTCGCTCTCTCGACTGCCCTGGACGAAGCGGCGCCGGGCCGACATCCTCGCCTCGCGCGTGACCGCGACGACGGCGATCGTGGGGGCCCTGCACGAGCGCGCGCGGCGCGGCGACCCGGTCGGCGTGCTCGTGAGCGGGTCCGCCGTCGGGGTGTACGGGACGCGCCCGGGTGAGATCCTCACGGAGACCTCGGCGCCCGGAGGCGGCTTCCTCGCGGAGGTCGTGCGCGCGTGGGAGGCGGCGGCGGGCGGGGCGCCCGACGTCACACGCGTCGTGCTCGCGCGGACGGGCCTCGTCGTCGGACCCGTGGGCGCGACCGCGCCGCTGCGGCTGCTCGCGCGGCTGGGCGTCGCCGGTCCCGTCGGAACCGGGAGACAGCACTGGCCGTGGATCGCGCTCGCCGACGAGGCGGCCGCGATCGTGCACCTCGTCGACTCCGAGCTCGCGGGCCCCGTCAACCTCGTCGGCCCGGAGCCCGCGACGGCGGCCGAGCTGATCCGCGCGATCGCGAGGCAGCAGGGGCGGCCCTACTGGCTACCGGCGCCCTCCGCCGCGGTGGCGGGGGCGCTCGGGGCGGCCGGACGCGAGCTGCTGCTCGCCGATCAGCTCATCGCGCCGGATGCGCTCGTCGCCGACGGGTTCGCGTTCGCCTTCCGCACGGTCGAGGAGGCGGTCGCCGCCACGCCGAGACGTCCCAGGGAGCGAACGTAGGATAGGCGGGTGCCCCCCGAAGCTTCGCCCGCTGTCGGAGCGCCGGACACCTGGATCGCTCCGCTCGCCCGAGCCGTCCCCGCCCTCGCGCTCGGACTCGTCATCACCTTCAGCCCCGACCACTCCGCGAACCTCGGGCTCGCCGGGTTCGGGCTCTTCGGTGTCGTGACGGCGGCCGTGATCCTCGCCTCGGGGCTCCGCGCCGACCGCGCGACGCGGGGGCTCGTGCTCGTCCAGGGCGTCGTGACGGCGGTCGCGGGTGTCGCCGCGCTCGTCGTGCCGGACCGTGGCGTCGGCGTGCTCGTGCTCGTCGTGAGCGCATGGGCGATCATCACGGGGGCCCTCGAGACCGTCAACGGCATCCGCTTCCGCCGCACCCGGCCCGCCGCGCGCGACTGGCTCGCGTCGGGCGTGCTCACGATGCTCCTCGGGCTCGTCTTCCTGCTCGTCCCCCAGGGCTTCGCCGACCCCTACGCCGTCGAGGAGAAGGGGCGCGTCGTGTACTCGGGCGCCGTCACCGCCGACGTGCTCCTCGTCGGCCTGCTCGGCGCGTGGGCGATCGTCATCGGCGTGCTGCTCGCGATCGCCGCCGTCAGCCTGCGCCTCCCGCGTCAGGCCGTTTCCCAGGAGGTCGGCACATGAATGGCAAGGCCCCCGCGCCCAGTCGGCGCGACAAGATGCGTCCCGTCGAGCTGCTCGGCATGGCGGCTCTCTTCGGCGTGTTCGTCGGCGGCTTCGTCTTCATGGGCAGCCGCGAGTGGGGTCTCTCGCTCATCATGGCGGCCGTCGCGTTCATCGCGTCGCTCGTGATCCTCGCGACGCTCCTCATCGCGGCCGGTCCGCGGTACGACGAGGACCGCGTGGACCCCGTCGACCCGGATGCGCCCACGGGATCCGCGGGTTCCGTACACCGCGACCCGCGCTCGGATCCGCCGGCGCACTGAGCCCGGCATCCCCGGCCCCGGGCACGCGGCCCCGGGAGGGAGTCGCTCAGCCGAGGTGGTCGACGAGCTCGGACGCGAGCCCCGTGTAGCTCGCGGGCGTGAGCGCCAGCAGGCGTTCGCGCGCCTCCTCGCCGATGTCGAGACCGCGGATGAACTCGGCGAGGTCCTCCGCTGTCGCGCGCTTGCCGCGCGTGAGCTCCTTGAGCAGGGCGTACGGATCGGCGATCGAGGAACGCCCGGCCGTGACCTCGGCGCGGATGACGGTCTGGATGGCCTCCCCGAGCACCTCCCAGTTGGCGTCGAGGTCGGCGGCGAGCGCCTCCGGGTTCACCGCGATCTCGCCGAGCCCGCGGATCAGGTTGTCGAGCGCGAGCAGCGAATGGCCGAGGGCGACGCCGATGTTGCGCTGCGTCGTCGAGTCGGTGAGGTCGCGCTGCAGACGGCTCGTCGTGAGCGTCGCCGCGAGCGAGTCGAGCAGGGCGCTCGCGAGCTCGAGGTTCGCCTCCGCGTTCTCGAAACGGATGGGGTTGATCTTGTGCGGCATCGTCGACGAGCCCGTCGCGCCCGGCTGCGGGATCTGCGTGAGGTACCCCATCGAGATGTAGGTCCACACATCGGTCGCGAGGTTGTGCAGGATGCGGCCGGCGTGCGAGACGCGCCCGAAGAGCTCGGCCTGTCCGTCGTGCGACTCGATCTGGGTCGTGAGCGGGTTCCAGCTGAGGCCGAGGTGGGTCACGAACTCGCGCGAGAGGGCGGGCCAGTCGGCATCCGGGTCCGCGGCGAGGTGCGCCGAGAAGGTGCCCGTCGCGCCCGAGAACTTCGCGGGGAACTCGATCGCGACGATGCGCGCGCGCTGCCGCTGGAGGCGGTGCACGAAGACCGCGAGCTCCTTGCCGAAGGTCGTGGGCGTCGCGGGCTGACCGTGGGTGTGGGCGAGCATCGGCTGCGCCCGGTGCTCGAGGGCGAGGGAGCGCAGCTGCTCGAGGAGGGCGTCGAACCTCGGCAGCCACACCTCGTGGAGGGCGGCGCGCAGCGTGATGCCGTAGGCGAGGTTGTTGACGTCCTCGCTCGTGCACGCGAAGTGGGTGAGCTCGGCGAGCTCCGTGAGCCCCTGGTCCGCGAGCCGGCGCCGCACGAGGTACTCGACGGCCTTCACGTCGTGACGCGTGGTCGCCTCGAGGCGCGCGAGCTCGTCGATCTCGGGCTGACCGAACTCCGCCGCCCACGAGCGCAGCGCGCGGGCCGGCTCGGCGTCGACCGGAGCGGCCCCGAACATCCGGTGATCGGCCAGGAACAGCAGCCACTCCACCTCGACGTGCACCCGGGCGCGATTGAGCCCCGCTTCCGAGAGGTACTGGCCGAGCGGCTCGACCGCGGCGCGGTAGCGTCCGTCGAGCGGGCTGAGCGGCTGGGGGGGAAGCGGACTCACGGGACTCCCTGTCGGATGGCGGGCTCGAGCTGCCGGAAGAGCGAGGTGCAGGCCCGTTCGATCGCGACGAGCACGGTGTCGAACATGGCGGCGTCCGAGTAGTACGGATCCGGCACGTCCATTGTCGCAGCTTCGGCATCGAAGCCGAGGAGCAGCTGCACCTTGCTGCGGTCCGCCTCCGTGGGCGCCCACTCCCGAAGCACGCGCTCGTGTCCGCGGTCGAACGCCACGACGAGGTCGAGCTCCGGGAACCAGGTGGGGTCGAACTGGCGCGCGCGGTGACGACCCGCGTCGTAGCCGTGCGACTCGAGCGCGGCGATCGTGCGGGGGTCGGCGTGCTCGCCGACGTGCCAGTCGCCCGTCGCGGCGGAGGTGACGGCGACCGACGCGGTGTAGCCCTTCGCGGCGACGATGCTGCGCATGATCGCCTCCGCCATGGGCGAGCGGCAGATGTTGCCGGTGCAGACGAAGCAGATGCGGAAGACGGCCGGCTGGGTCGACCGCGGAAGCGCCATGACGCCATTGTGGCCCTTCCCGGGCGGGCGCGGCACCCCTCCTCCCCGGCACCCGCGGGGCACGGGCATCCCCCGTCTCGGCCGCCGGGTGCCCGCGGAGCGCGGGACCGCGGGCAGGCTGCGGGCGGCGAGAGAGGAGACCGGATGACGACGCCGCTCATCGGGGCCGACCGTACACGCGAGCACCTGCAGCAGCTCGCGATGCTGCACCGCGAGGCGACGCTTCGCGCCGCGGCGCCCCCGCTCGTCGACGAGGCGGACTGGCGCGGGCCGGCGTACTGGGCGTACCGCATGCGGGCGGATGCCGTCGCCGCCGACCTCGCGCGGGCGGCGGACGAGCTCGCCGCCGCCGTGGCGCTCGCGCGCGAGGAGCTCTTCGGTGCTCTCGGCTGAGGCGCCCACGGTCGAGGAGGAGCCCGGCCCGCCCCCGGCCCTCGTCGTGCGCAGCGGCGGCTCGGTCTTCGTCGCGACCGACGCCCTGCTCGCCCACCTTCCCGAGCTCGCGCGCATCGCGGATGCCGTGGAGACCGACGCGCACCGCCTCGCCCTCCTCTCGCTCGACCTGCGGCCGGGACCGCTGCGGCACGCCGTCGACGGGTGCGAGGCGCACGCGTTCCGCATCGCCGACGAGCTCCGGCGGCTGCGAGTCGCCGTCGCGACGGCCGAGGGCGCCTACGAGCTCACCGAGCGCACGGCGACCTGGTTGCAGGATGTCGCGGCCGAGTGGGTCGCCGCGGTCCTCCCGCGCCTCGCGGCGGCGGTGGTGCCCGGGGCCGCCGTGGGCGGCCTCCTCGCGTGGACCCTCGCCCCGGGTGACGATGCCCAGAAGCGACGCGCCGGGCAGCGCTTCCTGCTCGATCACCCCGAACTCGTGACGAGTCCGGAGTTCTCGACCCTCGTGCGCCGCGTGGTCACGGGCGCCGACGACGCGGCGCTCGGACTCGCAGGCGCACCGCCGTGGCTCGGGGTGCTCCTCGGCGAGCACGGCCTCGGGATCATGAGCGTCGGAACGAGCGCACAGGTGCTCATCGCGGCGGGGGCCGCGAGCGGCACGCGCTACCTCAACGAGACGCCCGTGCGCGTCGAGCGGGTGTCGGCCTACACCGCGGGGGCCCCGCCCGCGGGCGCCGCGGACCGGCTCGCGCGCGTGCCCGACCGCGAGCAGGTGCGCATCGAACGGTACGAGGCGCCCGGCGAACCGCCGCGCTACGTCGTCTACGTCGCGCCCACGCAGACCTTCTCGCCGCTCGCCGACGAGGAGCCGTGGGATCTCACGAGCAACGTCGCCGGGGTCGCCGGCCTCCCCGCGGGGTCGATCCGCGCGACCGAGCTCGCGATGGCCGACGCCGGTATCACCGCATCCGACGAGGTCGTCCTCGTGGGCTTCTCCCAGGGCGGGCTCGTCGCCGACGCGCTCGCGGCATCCGGCGAGTGGAATGCGGTCGGCCTCGAGACGTACGGCGACCCCGGCGGAGGGATCGAGCTGCCCGCCGGCATCCGGGGGCTCGCCGTGCGCCACAGTGACGACTTCGTCGTGTCGACGGGGGGTCCGCAGCTCGCGACGGATCGCACGATCGTCGAACGGCGCGCGTTCGCGGAGGGGGCGTCGCTTCCCACCGACGAGCCCGCGCCCGCCCACCAGCGCCGGGCCTACGCGCAGACCGCGGCGATGCTCGACGAGGCGCGCTCACCTGAGCTGCGCCGCGAGCTCGACGCTCTCGACGCCTTCACGCGCGACTACGCCGAGCGCGAGGGGGCGGTGATCACGACGCTGCGCTATCGCGCGGAACGCGTGCCCGCGGGGGAGTGAGCCTCAGGCGCGCTTCTTCGTGAGCGGCCGGAAGAGGATGCCGATGAGCCAGCCGATCACGCCGAGCACGAGGGCGCCGAGCACGCCCCACCAGAAGCTCTCGACCGAGAGGCCGAAGCCCGTGAGCGTCGAGATCCACGCCACCAGCAGGAACAGCAGACCGTTGACGATGAGCGAGATGAGGCCGAGGGTCAGGATGTAGAGAGGGAACGCGACGATGCGGATCGCCGTGCCGATGACGCCGTTCACGAGGCCGAACAGGGCGGCGAGGAGCACGTAGGTCCAGAAGAGCGGCCACGACCAGTTCGTGGCGTCGGCGAAGGGGTCCCACGACTCGACCTGCACGTGGGGGCTCAGGATGAGCACGGTCAGCCACAGGGCGAAGGCGTTGATCAGCAGGCGCACCACGAATCGCATGGCGCCATCATCCCACTGCGGCCTCCGCGGGTCGAGCACCGCGAGGGCCGACCGGCCGACGCCCGGCTCGTCGCCCGTAGGCTGAGCGCATGGCCGTCTTCCTGCGCCCCGAGATCGCCGCGCTCGACCCCTACCGCCAGGGCCGCCCCGCCTCGGCCGACGCGTTCAAGCTCTCGAGCAACGAGAACCCCTTCCCCATGCTGCCCGCCGTGAGCGACGCCATCGCCGCCTCGACCCTCACGCGGTACCCCGACGGCAGCGCGAGCGCCCTGCGCGCGCGGCTCGCCGAGCGCCTCGGCGTGACGATCGACGAGGTGCACGTCGGGGCCGGCTCGGTGGCGATCCTCCACCAGCTCGCACAGGCCACGTCCGTCGCGGGGGACGAGATCCTGTACGCGTGGCGGTCGTTCGAGGCCTACCCGGGCATCGTCACGGTCTCCGGCGCCACGAGCGTGACCGTTCCGAACCGCCCCGACGGCGGCCACGACCTCGACGCCATGGCCGCGGCGATCACCGGGCGCACGCGCCTCATCCTCGTCTGCACCCCCAACAACCCGACGAGCGCCGTCGTGACCGGCGCCGAGTTCGAGCGGTTCATGGCCGAGGTCCCCGAGAACGTGCTCGTCGTGCTGGACGAGGCGTACCGCGAGTTCGTGACCGACCGGGATGCCGTCGACGGCATCCCGCTGCTCGAACGTCACGCGAACCTCGTCGTGCTGCGAACCTTCTCCAAGGCGTACGGGCTCGCCGGGCTACGCGTCGGCTACGCCGTCGGCCCCGCCTACGTGCTCGACGCGTGCCGCGCCACCGCGATCGCGCTCTCGGTGACCGAACCGGCCCAGCGCGCCGCGCTCGCCGCGCTCGACCACGAGGACGAGTACCGCGATCAGATCGCGGCGATCGTCGAGCGTCGCACGCGCCTCCGCGACGGGCTGCGGGCGCAGGGCTGGGACATCCCCGAGCCGCAGGGCAACTTCGTGTGGCTCCCGACGGGACAGCGCACGGCCGCCGCGGCGGAGGTGCTCGAGGCCCACGGCATCGTCGCGCGCGTCTTCGCGACCGAGGGCATCCGGGTGACCGTGGGTGAGGAGGAGTCTGTCGACAGACTCCTAGCGGCCGCGGATGAGGTTGTGCGCACCCTCTGAACGGCGCGGAATACGCCGCGGCTAGGGTAGAGCGCATGTCTTACACCGAGGCGACGGTTCAGCTGCTCTCGCCCCAGGGCACGCTCGTCGAGAGCGATGCGACGGCCCCCTACCTCCCGTTCATCGCGGAGCTCGACGAGGATCGGCTCCTCGACTTCCACCGTCAGATGGTCGTCATCCGGCGCTTCGACATCGAGGCGGGCAACCTCCAGCGTCAGGGGCAGCTGGCGCTCTGGATCCCGAGCCTCGGCCAGGAGGCCGCCCAGGTCGGGTCCGGCTACGCCGCCCGCCCCCAGGACCACATCTTCCCCGCGTACCGCGAGCACGTCGTGGGCCGCATCCGGGGTCTCGACGTCATGAAGATCATCGAGATGCTGCGCGGGCTCTCCCACGGCGGCTGGGTGCCGGCCGAGACCGGCAACTTCCACCTCTACACGCTCGTGATCGGCTCGCAAGCCCTCCACGCCACGGGCTACGCGATGGGCCAGCGCTTCGACGGCGTCGTCGGCACGGGCGACCTCGACGTCGACGCCGCGACCCTCGTCTACTTCGGCGACGGCGCGACGAGCCAGGGCGACGTCAACGAGGCGCTCATCTTCGCCGCGAGCTACCAGACGCCGCAGCTCTTCTTCCTGCAGAACAACCGCTGGGCGATCTCGGTCCCCGTCGAGCGCCAGTCGCGCACGCCCCTCTACCTCCGCGCGGCGGGCTTCGGCATCCCGAGCACCCAGATCGACGGCAACGACGTGCTCGCGAGCTACGCCGTCAGCCGAGCGGACCTGGAGGCCGCCCGTGCCGGCGAGGGGCCGCGCTTCATCGAGGCCCTCACCTACCGGATGGGCGCGCACACCACGAGCGACGACCCCACCAAGTACCGCGAAGACGACGACGTCGCCTACTGGAGCGAGCGCGACCCCATCACGCGCTACGAGCGCTACCTGCGCGCGAAGGGCGTCGGCGACGACTTCTTCCACGACGTCGCGACCGAGGCCGAGGACCTGGCCTCCGACATCCGCCGCCGCACCGTCGAGCTCGGCACGCCGCCCGCGAGCAACATGTTCCGCAGCGTGTACACGGATGCGCACCCCGCGGTCGCCGAGCAGGCCGCCTGGTTCGCCGCCTACGAGGCCGGCTTCGAGGAGGCCTCCGCGTGACCGAGCGCATGATGACGATGGCGAAGGCCATCAACGAGGGACTGCGCGCGGCGCTCGCGAACGACCCCAGGGTGCTGCTCATGGGCGAGGACATCGGCACGCTCGGCGGCGTCTTCCGGGTGACCGAGGGCCTCAAGGCCGAGTTCGGCGAGGACCGCGTGCTCGACACGCCGCTCGCGGAGTCGGGCATCGTGGGCACCGCGATCGGTCTCGCCATGCGCGGCTACCGCCCGGTGTGCGAGATCCAGTTCGACGGCTTCATCTTCCCCGGCTTCGACCAGATCACGAGCCAGCTCGCGAAGCTCACCTACCGCCACGAGGGATCGCAGTCGTTCCCCGTCGTCATCCGGGTGCCGTACGGCGGGCACATCGGGGCGGTCGAGCACCACCAGGAGAGCCCTGAGGCCTACTTCGCGCACACGGCAGGGCTCCGCGTCGTGAGCCCGGCGACCCCCAACGACGGTTACTGGATGATCCAACAGGCGATCGCCTCCAACGACCCCGTGCTGTTCTTCGAGCCCAAGAGCCGCTACTGGCAGAAGGGCGAGGTCGCCGACGACGGCGTTCCCGCCCCGTTGCACCAGAGCCGCGTCGTGCGCACCGGCACGCAGGTGACCCTCGTCGGCCACGGCGCCATGGTGTCCCAGCTCCTGCAGGCGGCCGAGGTCGCCGCTGCCGAGGGCACGAGCGTCGAGGTCGTCGACCTGCGCTCGCTCGCGCCCATCGACTACGCGCCGATCCTCGCCTCCGTGCAGAAGACCGGCCGGCTCGTCGTCGCACAGGAGGCGCCCGGCAACGTCTCGGTGGGATCGGAGATCGCCGCGACGGTCGCCGAGCGCGCGTTCTATTCTCTTGAGGCGCCCGTGCTGCGCGTCTCGGGATTCGACACCCCGTTCCCGCCCGCCA
>JAEYZI010000042.1 GCA_023428065.1 Actinomycetes bacterium
CGCCCGCGGCGCGCGTCAGGCGGCGGCGCGGGCGCGGGTGCCGGCGGCGGGCACGGCGGCGAGGAAGGCGTCGACGTCGGCGTCGGTCGAGTCGTGGCCGAGGGTGATGCGTAGCGCCCCGCGCGCCTCACGCTCGGGCACCCCCATCGCGAGCAGCACGTGCGACAGCTCCGCGACACCCGCCTGGCACGCCGAGCCCGTCGACACCGCGATCCCGGATGCGTCGAGCAGGTACAGCAGGGCGTCGCCGTCGGCGCCCGCGAAGGTGACGTGCGCGTTCCCCGGCAGACGCCCGGAACCGAGCGGCGCCCCCCGCAGCAGCGCGCCCTCGACGGAGGTGAGCACCCCCGCGACGAGCCGGTCGCGCAGCGCCGCGACGCGCGTGAGCGGCAGCTCCCCCACCGCACGCGCCGCCGCGACCCCGAAGGCCACGGCACCCGCGGCGTCCTGCGTGCCGGAGCGGGCGCGCTGCTGCGAGCCCCCGTGCAGAAGCGGCTCGACCGTCGCGGTGCGCGCGAGCGCGAGCGCACCGATCCCCACGGGCCCGCCCACCTTGTGCGCCGAGACCGACACGGCATCCGCCCCCACGGCGTGCACGTCGACGGGCACCTGCCCGAACGCCGCGATCGCGTCGAGGTGCACGGGCGCGCCGTAGCGGTGCGCGAGCTCGACGATCTCGGCCACCGGCTGGATCGTGCCCACCTCGTTGTTGGCCCACAGCGCCGTCACGAGCGCCACGTCGTCGGGGTCGGTCGCGAGCGCCGCCGCGAGCGCGTCGAGACGGATGCGCCCCTCGCCGTCGAGCTCGACCCAGTCGACGCGCGCGCCCTCGTGCCGTGCGAGCCACTCCACGGCGTCGAGCGTCGCGTGGTGCTCGCCGAGCGGCGCGATGACGCGCGGCCGGCGGGCGCCGTTGTTGCGCGCCCAGAACATCCCCTTCACGGCGAGGTTCACCGCCTCGGTGCCGCCGCCCGTCAACACGACCTCGACGGGGTCGACGCCGAGCGTGCCGGCCACAGCCTCGCGCCCCGTCTCGAGCAGCTCGCGCGCCTCCTGGCCCGCCCCGTGGATCGACGACGGGTTGCCCACGACGCGCAGCGCGTCGACGTAGGCCGCGAGCACCTCGTCCGGCATCGGGGAGGTGGCGGCGTGATCGAGGTAGACCGCCACGGGACCTCCTCCGCCGTTTACAAGTCCGTCACGCGCACCACCTAACCTAGACGTCATGTCGCCCGCCGATCCGTTCCGGAATCTCGGCGTGCACCTCACCTCGCGCGGGGGCGAGCTGCGGGTGTGGAGCGCCAACGCGACCTCCATCGAGCTGTGCATCTTCGACGAGAACGACGCCGACTGGGTCGCCAAGCGCATCCCGCTCGTGCGCGGCGAGGGCGATGTGTGGAGCGCCACGACCCGGTCGCTCCAGGTCGGCACCTCCTACGCCCTGAGCGTCGACGGACCCGAGGGCCCCACGCACGACTTCGACCCCGACCGCTTCCTGCTCGACCCCTACGCCCGCGGCCTCGCGCGCACGCGCGACGGCGGATGGCGGGGCTACGTGCAGGACACCGCGTTCGACTGGGGCGGGGTGGCGAAGCCCGGCATCTCGCTCGACCACACGGTCGTCTACGAGGCGCACGTGAAGGGCCTCACGAAGCTCCACCCGGATGTGCCCGAGGAGCTGCGGGGAACCTACGCGGGCCTCGCGCACCCGGCGACGATCGACTACCTGCGTGAGCTGGGCGTGACGGCGGTCGAGCTGCTGCCCGTGCACCAGTTCGTGTCGGAGCAGCGCCTCATCAAGATGGGGCTCGTCAACTACTGGGGCTACAACACCCTCAACTTCTTCACCCCGCACGCCGCCTACGCCACCCGCGAGGCGCAGTTCGGCGGCCCGGGCGCGGTGCTGCGCGAGTTCAAGGGCATGGTGAAGCTCCTCCACGAGGCGGGCATCGAGGTGATCCTCGACGTCGTCTACAACCACACCTCGGAGGAGGGCCGCGGCGGCCCCACGAGCTCGTTCCGGGGCATCGACAACGCGAGCTACTACCGGCAGGACGAGACGGGCGCCTACATCGACACGACGGGATGCGGCAACACGCTCGACTACGAGCGCGCGGTCACGCAGCGCCTCGTGCTCGACTCGCTGCGTTACTGGGCCGAGGAGGTGCAGGTCGACGGGTTCCGCTTCGACCTCGCGGCGACCCTCGGCCGTGGTGCGGGCGCCGAGTTCTCGCCCGACCATCCGCTCCTGCACGCCATCATCGACGACCCCGCCCTCACGGGCGTCAAGATGATCGCCGAGCCGTGGGATGTCGGCATGGGCGGCTGGCAGGTGGGCAACTTCCCCGTCGGCTGGTCGGAGTGGAACGACGGCTACCGCGACCGGATGCGCAACTTCTGGCTGCGCGACATCGCGCAGGCGCGCGAGTCCGGCTCGGCGAGCGAGGGCATCGGGTCGCTCGCACGGCGCCTCGCGGGCTCGAACCACGTCTTCGCGCTCGAGCGCGGCCCCCTCGCCTCGGTCAACTTCGTGACGGCGCACGACGGCTTCACGGCACGCGACCTCGTCTCCTACGACCGCAAGCAC
Organism: Actinomycetes bacterium; assembly: GCA_023428065.1. Lineage (GTDB taxonomy): Bacteria > Actinomycetota > Actinomycetes > Actinomycetales > Microbacteriaceae > Homoserinibacter. Next base: position 2,588 of record JAEYZI010000042.1, read on the forward strand.
AACCTCGGCAACGGGGAGAACAACCGCGACGGCTCGAACGACAACAAGTCGTGGAACCACGGCGCGGAGGGCCCGACCGACGACGAGGCGATCCGCGCGACGCGGCGCAAGGCCGTGCGCAACCTGCTCGGCACCCTGCTGCTCTCGGCCGGCATCCCGATGCTCACGGCGGGCGACGAGTTCGGCCGCACGCAGCGCGGCAACAACAACGCGTACTGCCACGACTCGGAGCTCACGTGGCTCAGCTGGGATCGCAGCGAGTGGCAGGAGGACCTCTTCGAGGTCGTCAAGACGCTCATCCGCCTGCGGCGCGAGAACCCCGCGCTGCGTCCCGTCCGGTACGGGCGCTGGGGCGAGACCACGCCGTCCGCGAGCCAGATGGACTGGTACAACAAGGACGGCGAGACGATGGGCATCGAGGACTGGGATTCGCCCGAGGAGCGCACCCTGCAGTACCTCGCGGCGTCGACGCCCGAGTTCGAGGAGTTCAACCGCATCCTGCTCGTCGTGCACGGCCTCGAGACGGATGTCACGGTCACCCTGCCCGCGCACGAGGGCGTCGAACGCTACACGCTCCTGTGGGATTCGGGGCACGACGACATCAGCGGCGTCCAGGGCCTGCACCGCCCGGGCGAGACGCTCGCGATGGCGCCCACGTCGATGCTGCTGTTCCGGGCCGACTGATGGCGGGCACACCCGCGACGGCGGCGCTCACGGCGGCCGGCATCCCCTTCAGCGAGCACGCGTACGTGCACGATCCCGCCAACCGCGACTTCGGCATGGAGGCGGCGACGGCGCTCGGGCTCGACCCCGACCAGGTGTTCAAGACGCTGCTCGCCGACGTCGACGGGCGCCTCGTCGTGGGCATCGTGCCCGTGACGGGCAAGCTCGACCTCAAGGCCCTCGCGGCCGCGGTCGGCGGCAAGAGGGCCGTCATGGCGGATCCCGCGCTCGCCGAGCGCCGCACGGGCTACGTCGTGGGCGGCATCAGCCCCATCGGCCAGAAGACGCGCCACGAGACGGTGCTCGACGAGACCGCCGAGCTGTGGGATGTCGTCTACGTCTCGGGCGGGCGCCGCGGCTTCGATCTCGGCCTCGCGCCGGCGGATCTCGTGCGCGCGACGGGCGCCGTCGTCGCCGACATCGCCCGCTGACGGCGACTCAGCCGGCGAGGGCGACGAGTCCGAGCTCGGCGTCGGAGGCGAGCAGCGGATGCCGCGGCACGACGCGCACGGTGTACCCGAACGCGCCCGCGCGCTCGAAGCGCACGGATCCCGTGTAGACCGCGGGGCGACCCAGGTCGTGGCTCTCGAGCTCGAGCGGGACGGTGTGCACCTCGCCGAGCTCCTCGCCCGCGCGCGGCCTGCCGTGCACGAGCTCGACGGCGACGTCGTCGGGCCCGAGCTCCCCGAGCTCGACGAACGCGCGCACCCGCAGCTCCTCGCCGACGTGCGGCGAGGCGTCCACACCGCCCGACTCGACGTGCGCCACATGCACCTCGGGCCACGCGCGGCGCACCGTCGCGGTCCACGCGGCGAGGGCGCGCGCGGGCGCGTGGTCGTCGCGTGCGAGCGCCTCCTCGGCGTGCGCGGCCGGGAGGTAGAGGCGCTCGACGTACTCGCGCACCATGCGCTCGGCCGAGAGGGCGGGCGAGAGCGTCGCGAGGGTGTGGCGGATGTCGCCCACCCAGGCGGACGGCACGCCGTCGGGCCCGCGGTCGTAGAAGCGCGGGGCGACCTGGTGCTCGATGAGGTCGTAGAGAGCCGCCGCCTCGAGGGCGTCGCGCTCGCCGGCATCCCCCGCCGAGTCGGCCGAGGGGATCGCCCAGCCGTCGCGCTCGTCGTAGTACTCGGCCCACCAGCCGTCGAGGATCGAGAGGTTGAGCGAGCCGTTGAGCGCCGCCTTCATGCCCGAGGTGCCGCACGCCTCGAGGGGGCGCAGGGGGTTGTTGAGCCACACGTCGCAGCCGGGGTAGAGCTTCTGCGCCATGCCGATGTCGTAGTCGGGCAGGAACACGATCCGCCCGCGCACCTCCGGGTCCTGGGAGAACTCGACGAGCAGCTGGATGAGGCGCTTGCCGCCGTCGTCGGCCGGGTGCGACTTGCCCGCGACGACGAGCTGCACGGGGCGTTCGGGGTCGGTGAGCAGGCGGCGCAAGCGTTCGGGGTCCTGGAGCATGAGGGTGAGGCGCTTGTAGGTGGGCACGCGCCGCGCGAAGCCGATCGTGAGCACGTCGGGCGAGAGGAGCTCGCGGTACCAGGGGGGCGCGGGCACCCCCGGGTTCTGCTCGTCCCACGCGGCCGTCAGCCGCGCGCGCGCGTCGCCGACGAGCTGCGCGCGGAGGCGGCCGCGCAGGTCCCACAGCTCGGCGTCGGTCACCGCATCCGAGGTCCAGTCGCACGCCGTCGTGTCGTCGGTGCCGAGCCGCGACGCGGCGAGCTCGCTCACCTGCGGGTCGGTCCAGGTCGCGGCGTGCACCCCGTTCGTGATCGAGGTGATGGGCACGTCGTCGGCGTCGAACCCGGGCCACAGCGCGCCGAACATGTGCCGGCTCACATCACCGTGGAGCTTCGAGACGCCGTTGGCGCGTTGCGCGAGCCGCAGGCCCATGACGGCCATGTTGAAGGTGTCGGGGGCGCCGCCCGGGTAGTCCTCGGCGCCGAGCGCGAGCACGTCGGCCACGTCGACGCCGGGGAGCAGCTCGGTCGAGAAGTAACGCTCCACGAGCGGCGCCTCGAACCGGTCGATGCCCGCCGGCACGGGCGTGTGCGTCGTGAACACCGTGCCCGCGCGCACGACCTCGAGCGCCTCGGCGAAGCTCAACCCCTCGCCCACGAGCTCGCGGATGCGCTCGAGCCCGAGGAAGCCCGCGTGACCCTCGTTGGTGTGGAACACCGTCGGCTCGGGGATGCCCGTGAGCCGCGCGTAGAGCCCGACGGCACGTGCGCCGCCGATGCCGAGCAGCAGCTCCTGCAGGAGGCGGTGCTCTCCCCCGCCGCCGTAGAGCCGGTCGGTGACGCTGCGCAGGTTCTCGGCGTTCTCGGGGATGTCGGTGTCGAGCAGCAGGAGCGGCACGCGGCCGACGGCGAGCTGCCAGATGCGCGCGGTGAGCGCCTGACCGTCGGGGAGGGCGAGCACGACCTGCGCGGCGGTGCCGTCGGGCGCCCGCAGCACGCTCATCGGCAGACCGTCGGGGTCGAGGACGGGGTAGCTCTCGAGCTGCCAGCCCTCGCGCGAGATCGCCTGGCGGAAGTACCCGGCCCGGTAGAAGAGGCCGACGCCCACGATGGGCACCCCGAGGTCCGACGCCGCCTTGAGGTGGTCGCCCGCGAGGATGCCGAGCCCGCCCGAGTACTGCGGGAGCGCATCCGCGATGCCGTACTCCGGTGAGAAGTACGCGATCGTGGCGGGCACGTCGTCGCCGAGGCCCTGATACCAGCGGGGCTCGGTGAGGTAGGCCCGCAGCTCGTCGCGCTGGGCCTCGGCGCGCGCGACGTACTCCCGGTCGGCGGCGAGCTCGTCGAGCCGTGCGGGCGACACCTCGCCGAGGAGGCCCCACGGGTCCTTCCCGAGCTCGTCCCACAGCTCGGGGGCGATGTCGCGGAAGAGCTCGAGGGTCGGCTGATGCCACGACCAGCGCAGGTTCGCGGCGAGCTCCTCGAGCGGCGCGAGCGCCTCGGGGAGCACGGTGCGGACGGTGAACCGTCGGATGGCCTTCACCCGACCAACCCTAGGCTCCGCCCGTTACGCACGGATGTCGTCGGGCGCGGATGCGGCCGGTGCGACGGGCGTGCCCGCCCGGCGACGGCCCGAGGGTCGTCCGCCCGCCTGCGCGCGTCGGCGCTTCCGGGACCGGTCGATGAGCCCGGAGATGACCATCCAGATGGCGAAGGCGAAGAGCCCGCCCGCGAGCACGGGCACGATGGCGCCGCGCGCCTCGCCGTTGATCCACGTGTTGACCCAGCCGATGTAGGGCACCGAGTACCACAGCCGGCCCTGGACCTGCACCTCGCGCACGGGGTCGGCGTCCGGCTCGGAGTTGTTGTCGCCCTGCAGGGTGAAGCTGTACTCGCCGCCCGCGGTCTTCGAGATCGCGATGATCCGGTGGGTCACGACGGTCGGGTCACCCGAGCGCAGCTGGTACGTGACGACGTCGCCGATGCGGATGTCCTCGGGCGCCACGTCGCGCGTCACGATGAGCGTCCCCGGCGGGAGGCCGGGCTCCATCGAGCTCGTGAGCACCGTGAGGGGGGTGGCGCCGGCCGCGGCGGGCACGACGATGACGGCGGCGGCGAGCGCGAGGAGCGCCGCGAGCACCGTGACGCTCAGCGAGACGCGCAGGTAGGCCCACAGACTCGCCTCTGTGCGGGTGTCGGTCACGACTCGTGAGTCTGCTCGTCGCGGCGACGCCGCCGCAAGACCGCGAACAGGGCACCCACGACGAGCATCGCGATCGCCCAGAGGGCGGTCTGGGCGACATCCGCTCCCGTGAACGGCAACGCGGGCGCTGCGGCGCCCGGTCCGCCCGCGGCGCCTGCCGAGCAGCCGTCTGCGGTGGTGAACGGCCCCGCCGCCCACTCGTGCGCGGTCACGACGAACGAGAGCTGCGCGGACTCGCCCTGAGCGTCCCGTCCGCTCGTGGCGCTGCTCATGGCTGCCTCGAAGTCGACGACCATCGTGGACCCCGCCGCGATCGTCTGCGCCTGCACGACCACCTGGCAGTCGGTGAGGGCCCCCATGCTCGAGACGAAGGTGAAGCCGTTCATGGTCGAGGACAGCGTCACGGCGGCGCCGAACTGCGCCGACGGCACGACGAGGTCGTCGACGGCCACGCGGACGAGGGCGGGCGTCGAGCTGTTGTTGCGGATCCACAGGCGTTCCGTCGAGACATCGCCCGGCACGATGCGCGCGATGTCGTCGAAGAGCTGCACCGACGAGTCCGGTGCGAAGCTCACCCCGTCGGTGCTCACGAGGATCTCGGGCGGTGCGGCGTGTGCGGCCTGCGGCACGGCGAGCGGGACCGCGAGCGCGACGAGCGCGACGGCGGCGAGAGCGAGTGTTCGGCGCATCACGCCACCTGGGTGAGCACGAAGTTGCGCACCGTGCTGCTCACGCTCAGCTGGGTGTTGTTGTTCGCGTTGGTGACGCCGAGGTAGCCGTTCGACGACGTGTTCCGGAAGCGGACGAACGCGTTGGTGCCGTCCCAGTACGCCTCCGGCGCCCAGTTGACGTAGTCGTTGCCGTCGGGGGTGGCCACCGTCACGTTCGCCGACGCGCTGCAGCCGAACGTGCAGCTGTAGTTCTGCATCCAGAGCTGGTTCGTGTTGCTCACGCTCACGACGCGGGTCGCGCCGCTCGTGGCCGAGAACGTCCAGCGCTGGGCGGTCGAGGTGCCGCAACTCGCGGCGTTGCGCAGCTGGCTCGAGTCGCTGTCGACGCACACGGGCGTCGTGCCATTCATCCAGGCGATCCGGTACTGGCCGGTGCCGAGGTGGGTGAGCCCTGCGGCGACGTCCGAGGTCGACGCATTGCCGGAGGCGTCCTTCGCGACGATGCGGTACGCGTAGGCCTGGCCCGCCGTGAGGCCCGTGTCGGTCCAGGTGGTGCCGACGACGTTCGCGTTGACGGTCGCCCAGGTGCCCGTGGAGCTCACGCGCTGCACCTCGTAATGGTGGACGTCCGACGAGGTCGACGCCGCCCAGCTCAGCTGGATCGAGGTCGTGCCGGTCGGGGTCAGCACGGGCGTCCCGGCGGCGACGGGCGGCGTGGTGTCGACGATCGTGACCGAGACGCTCGCACCGGTACGGGTGAGCACGATCCCGGGCGTCGCCGTGTCGCCGTAGGCGACCGACGGGGTCGTCGCGATCGTCTGACCGAGGAGCCCGGTGACGGTCGCGTCGTAGGTGACGGTCACGGTGCCGCCGCCCGCGACGGTGCCGCCGGCCGCGGCGCCTGCTCCCGCGCCGATGCGGAGGGTGAGGACTCCCGCGGTCTGGGTCGCCTGCGTTCCCGCGGCCGCCCCGTCGATGCGCACGTTGGTCACCGAGCCCACGGTCGTCGGCAGCGGGAGCGTGAGGACCGTGCCGTTCGCCGAACGGCCGCCCGCGTTCGCGACGGTCGTCGTGACGCGCACGAGGGTGCCGGGCTCGATGCCCGGGCCACCTGTCACGCGGGCGATCGCGGAGGTCATGGTGAGGCACGGCCCGGTGCCGAAGGTCACGCCGTCGATGAGGTTGCCCTGCGAGGCGTTGCCGCCGCCCTGCGTGTGCGAGGTGAAGCTCATGCGCGTGGTGGTCTGTCCAGTCGGCACCGTGTAGCTGCCGGAGTAGTACTTCCACGCGGAGTTCGTGGTCGGGAAGACCATGACGAGCGTGTTGCCGCTCGCGAGCGTCGTCGGGTTCGTGTTGCTCGTGGCGCCCGCCATGACGGCCGCGCCGGATGCCGTGGGCGCGCCGATCGTGAGCTGCACCTTGTCGGGGTTGGTCCCGCTGTCGCGCCCGCGGTGCCAGAAGCCCCACTGCAGCACCTGGCCGGGTGTCGTCGTGACGTTCTGGTACACAGTCGCCGCCTCGGTGCCGTTGACCTCGAGGTTCTGGGCACCCGAAACGGGGAGGATCGGCGTGACGACGGAGCCGCGCCACATCTCCGTCGTCGTGGCGGTCTGGGTGCCGGGCCGCACGGCGGTCCACCCCGGCACGCCGGTGCTCGCGAGCTCGCTCCAGGAGTTGTTGGCGATGGCGGGGTTCTCGAAGTCGCCGTTCGCGATCGTGACGGGGTTCGTGCAGTTGGTGGCGGCGACATCCGCCACCTGCACCGAGCCCGTCGCGGAGACGCTCGCGGTCCAGTAGGCGTAGCCCGCGGCGGTGCCGGCGAGCACGAAGAACACGACGATGCCGACGACGGCGGCGAGCTTCTTGATCACGGGGCCACCTGCGTCGCGTCGAGGGGCACGGCGAAGCTCGCGGTCGCGCCCGAGACGATGCCCGTCGCGCCGCTCGCGATGCTCACGATCACGCAGACCTTCATCGAGGCACCGCCGGCGAGCGTGGCGGTCGCCGCCGAGAGGTCGGTGACGGTCGCCGCGGGGCACGCGGTCGCCGTCGCCGCGACGCGCACGACCTTGACGACGAGCTTCGTCGCGTCGAGGCCGCCCGTGCTCGTGACGGTTGCGGCCCCTTGCGTCACCGTCACGGTCGAGGAGCCGGTGTTGGCGACGAGCAGCGGGGTGGCCGAGTTGGCCGTGCCGCCGGGGAGCAGAGCTCCCGAGAGGGCGCCGACGGATGCGGTGGCGCCGCCGTTGATGACGAGGTGCGAGGTGCCGGCGGTGATCGTGCCGGCGCTCAGCTGGGTCGAGCTGCTCAGGTAGGCGTAGGTACCGCCTGCAGCGGCGATGCCGATGACGACGGCGGAGGCGAAGGCCGCCGCGGTCGCGAGGAGCGCGCGCGAGAGGCGGCGGAGACGGCTGACGGGAGCGGGCGCGGCGCGGTGTGCGGGCATCTCGCGCTCCCTTCGGGTCATCGGGCGGGGGTGGGGGCTCATCGGGGGGTGGGGGATGGCGGGGGGGCCCCCCCGCGGGGGGGGGGGGCGCCCCCCCCCCCCCGAAGGGGGGG
>JAEYZI010000052.1 GCA_023428065.1 Actinomycetes bacterium
GATCGCCTGCGAGAACCGCGCGTCGGGCGTGGCGTGCCGGGCGGCCGGGGCGGGGCAGACCTACCCTGTCGCCATGGCCAGATCCCACCTCACTCTAGCGGCGCTCGCCACCTCGGCCGTCGCGGAGCTCGACGTCGTGGGCGCGGCGCCGTTCGGCTCCGCCGGGCGCGGGGACTTCGACGCCGCGGTCATCACGGGACGCGACGGGCGCCACTGGATCGTGCGCGTGCCGCGCTCCGAACGCGCCGAGCAGCAGCAGTCCGCCGACCTCGTGGCGGTGCGGGCGCTCAGCCCGGGCGTGCGCGCCCGCCTCCCGTTCGCGGTCACGAGCTTCGCGGGTCAGACCCCCGTCGACGGCACCCGGGCGATCGTCTCGGAGTTCGTCTACGGCACGCCCGTCACCGCGGCGGGCATCGACCACGCGCTCGCGACCTCGATCGGCGAGTCGATCGCCGCGATCCACGGCCTCCCGACGAGCCTCGTGACGGATGCCGGCCTCCCCTCGTCCGGGTCGGCCGACGCCCACCGCGCCGCCCTCGGCCTCATCGACCGCGCCGCGGCGACGGGACTCGTGCCCGCGACCCTCCTCGCCCGCTGGGAGCAGGCAGGCGACGACACGGGCCTCTGGCAGTTCACGCCGACCGTCGTCAACGGCGACCTCGGCGCCGCCTCCTTCCTCGCCTCGTCGGGCGACGTCACGGGCATCCTCGGCTGGCACGCGCTGCGCGTCGCCGACCCCGCGCGCGACCTGTCGTGGGTCGTCGGCATCCGTCGCGACGGGGTCGCCGACGCCGTCTTCGACGCCTACACGCGCGTGCGCGGCACGGTCGATCGCCGCCTGCGCCAGCGGGCCACCTTGCTCTCGGAGCTCGAGGTGGCGCGCTGGCTCCTGCATGGCACGGAGCAGCGCTCGACCGAGATCGTCGACGACGCGGTGAACATGATGTCGCGGCTCGTCGACGACGTCACGGGCGACATGACCGAGTCGATCTCGCCGCCCACCCTTCCCGTGCTCGCGGTCGACGAGGTGGAGGCGCTGCTCGATCGCGCCGAGCGCGTCTCGTAGCGTCGCGTCGGCCCCGTCCCGGGGACTCTCAGTCGCGCGGGACGATCGCGAGGAACTGCGCCCGGCGCAGGTCGACGCGGATGCGCAGCTGGTGCCGGTGCGCGAGCACGGCTCCCACGACGAGGGCCGCCGCGAACGGCACGCCCCCCGCGACGAGGAACGCGACGGAGCCGCCGAACGTCCCCGCGACCGCGCCCATGATGACGCCGCCTGCCGCCTGTCCCCCCATGAGCACCATGATGTAGAACGACACGACGCGCCCGCGGATCGCCGGATTCGTGGAGAGCTGGGTGAGCGCCTCCGCGCTCATCGCGAAAAGCAGCCGCGAGACCCCGACGCCCACGAGCGCCGAGAGAAAGAGCGGATACCAGCCGTCCCAGCCGGCGAGCATCGTGACGAGGCCGTACACGAGCGCGAACCCGACGAGCTCGCGCAGACGCAGGCTGCGGCGACGTGACGAGAGGACGGCTCCGATGAGCGCGCCCACCGCGCACAGCGAGTTGTAGAGCCCGTAGCCGGTGGCGCCCGTGCCGTACGTCTCCGATGCGGCGGCGGCGAGCAGCACCGGCAGGTTCATGCCGAACGTCGAGACGAAGAAGAGCATGACGAGGGTCCAGCGGATGGTGGGCTTGCGCCACGTGTACCGCACGGCCTCGCGGATCTGCCCGCGCGAACGGGGCTGCTTGGGCGTCGGCACGAGCTCGTGCCCCCGCATGAGCGAGATCGCGAGCACGGCGATGCCGGTCGTCGCGGCGTTGACGGCGATCGACCACCCCGAGCCGAGCGTCGCGATGAGCACCCCCGAGATCGCGGGGCCCACGAGTCCGCCGAGGTGGAAGGTCGTCGCGTTGAGGCTGATGGCGCCGCGCAGTCGTGCCGTGCCGACCATCTCGGAGACGAACGCCGAGCGGCTCGGGCCCTCGACGGCGCCCGCGACTCCCCCGACGGCCGCGATGAGCATGACCTGCCACACGACGACGTGGCCGCCGAGCACGAGCAGCGCGAGCGCGCCGTTCGCGATCGTCGCGACGGCCTGGGTCGCCAGCACGACGTATCGCCGCGGGAGGCGGTCGGAGAGCACGCCCGCCCACGGCCCGATGAGGAGCGTCGGGGCGAACTGCAGCGCGACCGCGACACCCACGAGCGCGACGTCGCCCGTGAGCTCGAGCACGAGCCAGTCGATCGCGACGCGCGCCATCCATCCGCCCGTGCTGCCGAGCATGAGGGCTCCGAGGTAGAGCCGATAGTTGAAGACCCCGAGCGCCGCGAAGCTCTCGCGGAAGCTCGGACGGTGGCCGGAGACGGGGATGGGCTCGGTCACCGGGTAGGGCTGCTCGGCCGGATCGGGGGGCGGCAGGGCGGGTGACACACTCCCAGGCTAAGGAGCCCTGGTCATTACGGCGAACTATCGTGGAAATAACTCCCATTCGATTATCGAATAGAGGCTCACGATGTTCGATCCCGTGCTCCTGCGCACCTTCGTCGCCGTCGCCGACACGGCGAGCTTCACGCGCGCCGCCGAGCTGCTCGGCATCAGCCAGCCGACCGTCAGCCAGCAGGTGCGCAAGCTCGAGACCGCCGCCGGCCGCATCCTCGTCGCACGCGACACGCGGGCCGTGCGCCTCACCGACAACGGCGACGCCATGCTCGGCTTCGCGCGCACGATCCTCGCGGCCCACGACGAGGCGGCCGCCTACTTCGTGGGCTCGGCGATGCGCGGCCGCCTGCGATTCGGCGCCGCCGACGACCTCGCCCTCACCCACCTGCCCCAGGTGCTGCGCGACTTCCGGCAGCTGTACCCGCAGATCAACCTCGAGCTCACCGTCGGGCAGAGCGGGCAGCTCTCGCGCCGCCTGGCGGCGGGCCAGCTCGACCTCGTCTACGTCAAGCAGGACCCGGGCAGCGGCGAGGGCCGCACGGTGCGCCGCGAGCGGCTCGTGTGGGTCGCCCACCGCTCGCTGCGCCTCGACCCCGAGGCGACCGTGCCGCTCATCGTCTACCAGGCCCCGAGCTACTCGCGCGACGCCGCCATCCGCGCCCTCGAGGACGCCGGACGCACGTGGCGCATCACATGCAACGTGCGCGAGGTCAACGGCGCCCTCGCAGCCCTCCGGGCGGGCATCGGCGTCGGGGTCTTCCCGCGCGTGCTCATCCCCGACGACCTCGCGGAGGTCACGGGGGCGTTCGAGCTCCCCCGGCTCGGCGAGGTCGACTTCGCCCTCCTCGCGAACCCCCGCTCCGCGCGCGAGGCGGCCGACGCGCTCGCCAATGCGATCCACGCGACGGCGCGGTAGCGCTCAGACCCCGGGCGGCGCACCGAACGCCGCACGCCAACGAGCGAGCAGCTCCTCCTCGGTGTCGATGTGGTCGGGTCGGATGACGCGGTCGTCCTGCACGAAGTAGAAGGCCGCGTCGATGAGGTCCGGGTCGATGCCCTCCCAGCGCGCGTAGGCGAGTCGGTAGAGCGCGAGCTGCAGCTGCTTGCGCTCGAGGTCGGCGTCGTCGCGCGGCGCCTTGCCGGTCTTCCAGTCGACGACCTCGTAGCGTTCGCCGTGCCGGTACACGGCGTCGATCTTGCAGATCACGACGCGCCCGTCGAACGGCAGGTGGATCTCGCGCTCCACCTCGACGGGACGCAGTTCCGCCCACGGCGAGCGCTCGAAGGTGGCCTGGAGCTCGGCGAGCCTCTCGGCGTCGACGACGTCGCCCTCGTCGTCCCGCTCGAAGGGCGCGGCGTCGAGCTCGTCGGAGCCGCCGAGGCGCCCGTAGCGCTCCTCCACCCACGCGTGGAAGAGGGTGCCGAGTCTCGTCGCCCGATACGGTCGCTCGGGCATGGGGCGCCGCAGTTCCGCGGCCACGGCATCCGGGTCGCTCACGTAGTCCTTGAACGCGGATGCCGGGATGCGCACGGGGAGCGGCACGACGCCCTCCCGCGTGCGGCGCCGCTCGCGCTCCTCGAGCAGCAGGCGCGCCTCGCGCGCCCACGGTCCCGCGAGCGCGGGCGCCGCCGCGCGCACCGCGTCGGAGGCCACGCGCACGGCCTGCGCGCGCGAGCCGAACGGCTCGTTCGGCCACACGGTCCACTCGGCCTCGGCACCCTCGGGGGGCGCGTCGGTCGCGGATGCCGCGGGCGGCGCCGGCACGATCCCCGCGTCCGCGAGTTCGAGGAGGAAGCCGCTCGGCACCCGCGCCTTGCGCTGCCCGGCCCAGAACGACCCCGAGAGCAGCAGGTGGTCGCGCGCGCGGGTGACCGCGACGTACGCGAGCCGGCGCTCCTCCGCGCGGTAGTGCTCGACGACGGCCGCGCGAAAACGCTTGACCTCGTCGACGTACTCCTTGCGCGTCGTGACGGCGTCGAGATCGAGGCGCGGCAGGTGATCGCGGTCGCCGCGCTCGGGCCACGGGAAGCGGCCGAAGCCGAGCCAGCCGCCGTATCCCTCGACGGGGGCAGCGGGCAGCTCGTCCTCCACGAAGCGCGGCACCGCGACGATGTCCCACTCGAGGCCCTTCGCGCCGTGGATCGTGAGCACCTGCACCGTTCCCGGCTCCGGATCCTCGGGCCGCGGGGTGAGGTCCTCGCGCTGCTCGGCCTCGCGCAGCCACCCGAGGAAGCCGGCGAGCGTCGCCGTCTCGGCGATCGCGAGGTAGCCCGAGAGGGCGTCGAGGAGCGCGTCGAGGTTCGCCTCGCCCGCCGTGCGAGTCTCGTTGGCGGCGAGCTCGATGTCGAGCCGCAGCTCGTGGGCGACGAGCACGAGCAGCTCGGGCAGTTCGAGCCCCGTGCGGGAGCGTAGCCGGTCGAACGTCGCGGCCGCCGACCGCAGGCGCGCGAGCCCCTCCGGGCTGAACGCCTCGAGCGCGCGATGCCCCTCGGCCGCACGCCCCACGAACTCGAGCGCGTCGACGATCGAGCCGCCCTCGTCGCCCGCGACCGACTCCTGCAGGCGCTGCTGCACCTCGTCGGGCAGGATGCCGCTCTCGGCGCTGTCGTGGCGGCTGAGCCACGCGGCGACGTCGCGGAGGGCGTCGAGGTCGGCCACGCCGATGCGCCACCGCGCACCCGAGAGCAGGCGCAGCAGCTCGAGGCCGGCATCCGGATCGTCGAGCACCCGGAGGGCGCTCACGAGGTCGGCGATCTCGGGCTCCGCGAGCAGTCCCCCGACGCCGAGCACGTGGTACGGCACCCCGGCGGCGCGGAGGGCGTCGAGGAAGTGGGGCTGCGTCTTCCGGGCCCGCATGAGGAGGGCGGCGGATGCGGGCGCGCCGTCGCGGGCACGCGCCTCGGCGAGACGGTCGCGCAGCCACTCGGCCACCGCGCGCGCCTCGTCGGCGACGGTCTCGGGATAGACGCTCTCGACCGCGAACCCGCTCGCCCCCGGCCGCGCCGTGAGCGTCGGCACCTCGGCGCCCTCGCCCGTGCTCGCGCCGACGAGCTCGTTCGCGGCGTCGAGGATGCGCGTGCCGTTGCGCCAGCTCGTCGCGAGCGTGAAGCGCGTCGCGGGCTCGCCGTCGCGCCGACGGAAGCGGGGACGGAACTCGCGGAGGTTCGACGCGCTCGCGCCGCGCCATCCGTAGATCGACTGGTTCGGGTCGCCGACGGCCATGACCGGTGTGCCCGCGAAGAGCTCGGCGAGCAGCTCGGTCTGCACGACCGAGGTGTCCTGGTACTCGTCGAGCAGCACGACGCGGAAGCGCGTGCGCAGCTCGTCGATCGCGTCACGCCGCGCGCGCACCGCGTGGAGCGCGAGCACGACCTGGTCGGCATAGTCGACCGCGCCGCGCAGGCGCTTCGCCTCCTCGTACTCCGCCGCGAGGTCGACGAGGAGGTCGAGCTGCGCGATCTCCCGCATGCGCTCGACGTCGCTCGCGTACTCGGCCTTGCCGCCGAGGGGCAGCTCCGGAAGGCCCGCGAAGCGCCGGCCGATCGCGCGCACGCGCTCGGGGTCCGCGTCGTTGTCGGCGATGCCGCGCGCGATCTGCAACGTCGCCTCGACGACCGCGTCGAGGCGCTTGTCGAGCTGCTCGAGCCGGGGGTCGGTGCTGCGCACGACGACGGTGCGTGCGAGCTGCCACGCGGCCGCCTCCCCGAGCACGACGCCGTCGCCGTCGCGCCCCAGCACGAGCGCGTTGTCGCGGAACACGGCGCTCGCGAACGAGTTGTAGGTGGAGATCTCCGGCGCGTCGAAGAGGTCGTGCTCCTCGGGGGCGAGCCCCGCCGCGTGCAGCTCCCCGAGCCGGGTGCGGATGCGGTCGGCGAGCTCGCCCGCCGCCTTGCGCGTGAACGTGAGGCCGAGCACCTCGGCGGGCGCGAGGTGGCCGTTCGCGACGAGCCACAGCACGCGGTTCGCCATCGTCTCGGTCTTCCCCGAGCCGGCGCCCGCGACGACGAGCGCGGGCTCGGCGGGGTCCGCCTCGATGACGGCCTGCTGCTCGGCGGTCGGGTAGCGCACCTGCTCGCCGCGGACCTCCGCGAGGGCCTCCGCGATGCGACGTGCCGTCACGTCAGTCATGCGTCACCTCCGGCACACGCGGCAGGAGCGATTCGGGCACGGGCTTGCCCCGGAACTCGCGCGCGTCGCGCGGCCCCGCGAAGCTCGCGGCGGCCATGAGCTTCGCGGCGTCGAGGATGCGCTCCCGGAATCCGGCGAGGGCCTCCTCGTCGAGCACGAGCTGCACACCCTCGCGGTAGAGCTTGCCGCGCACGCCCGACTTCACGAACACGAGCTTCGCGCCGCCCGCGCGGTGCTCTCCGTGGGGGGCGAGGAAGGGGTCGAGCACCCCCTCGCGGTAGGCGAGCTGATAGGTCGCGAGCTGCGGATGCGCGTCGATGACCGGCTGCGAGGTCTCGGGCGTCCCCGTCTTGAGATCGACGATGACGACCTCGCCGCTCGGGGCGAGCTCGACACGGTCGATGCTGCCCGAGACCATCACGTCGTCCGCGACGGGGAAACGGAATCGCCCCTCCGCGGCGACGAGCGTCTTGCCGTCGGCCGCGAAGTCGCGCAGGTACTCGGCGAGCGCGCGGATGAGCCCGAGGGTGGCGCGGCGCTGGAACTCCGCGATCCACGGGGCGTCGAAGGGCAGCTCGGGCCAGCGGCGCTCGACCTGCGCCCACAGCGCCTGCTCGTCGGGCGACTCGGCCGTCTCCATCGCCCAGTGCACGATCGTGCCGAGGCTCATGGCGATCGTCGACCTTCCGCCCGCGAGGCGTGCGACGGCCCAGTCGAGCGGAGACTCCTCAACGTTCGCGAGCTGCGACGGCGACACCCGCACCGGCTCGTCGCGGAAGAGCGGCGCATCCGTCGACGGCTCGAGGAGGCCGAGCCACTCGTCGGGGTGCGCACCCGTCACGCCCGCCTCCGCGAGGAGCGCGAGGAGCGCCGCCGCGTCCTCGCGCGGGGTGCCGGCCGCCGCCGTGCGCACGAGGTCGCGGCGCAGCAGCCCCGTCAGGCCCCGCAGGGTGAGCGGCGATGCGCTCAGCCGCGGCGGTCGGCCGTCCTGCGGGCGCAACAGCTCGGGGGCGTCGGATGCGAGCGAGAAGAGCACGCTCGAGGTCTCGTCGTCGTTGTCGACGGCCGCGAGCACGACGCGCTCCGACGCGCGCGAGACGGCGAGCGCGAACATCCGGAGCTCGTCGTCGAGCACGAGCTTGCGCTCGTCGATCGTGCCCGCGTCGCGCCCCTCGAGCACGCGCACGAGGCGCTGCGGGGCGAGCAGCGAGCCGCGCGGGCGGAGGTTCGGCCACGAGCCGTCCTGCAGGGATGCCACGACGACCGTGCGGAACTGCAGCCCCACGACGGCGGAGGGTGTGGCGACGAGCACGGCGTCGTCGACGCGCGGCGGCGCGAGCAGGTCGTCGGCGATATCGGAGTCGAGCACGTGCTCGAGGAAGGTGTCGGGCTTGTCGACCGGGCGCTGCTCGACGTAGCGCTTGGCGGCCGCGAAGAGCGCGACGACGCCGTCGAGGTCGCGATTGGCCTCGGCTGCCTCGATGCCGCTGCCGAGGGCCGCACGGCGCCAGCGCTCGGCGACGCCGCTGCGCTCCCACGCCGCCCAGAGGAGCTCTTCGATCGTGGCGTCGGCCGCCATGGAGCGCAGCACGTCGAGCGTCTCGGCGAGCCGCGCGGCGCGACGCGCGGCGCGGCCCTCGAT
>JAEYZI010000061.1 GCA_023428065.1 Actinomycetes bacterium
CGCTCGGCCTGCCGGACCGGATCCTCGAGCAGCCGCTGAAGACGCTGTCGGGTGGTCAGCGCCGCCGCATCGAGCTGGCGCGGATCCTGTTCAGCGACGCGGACACCATGCTGCTGGACGAGCCGACCAACCACCTGGACGCCGACTCCGTCACGTGGCTGCGTGGCTTCCTGCAGACCTACTCCGGCGGGCTGATCATCATCAGCCACGACGTGGATCTCGTCGAGGAGACCGTCAACAAGGTCTTCTACCTCGACGCGAACCGCGCCACGATCGACATCTACAACATGGGCTGGAAGCACTACCTGCGCCAGCGCGAGGCCGACCAGGAGCGCCGCAAGAAGGAGCGCGCGAACGCCGAGAAGAAGGCCACCGCGCTCCAGCTGCAGGCCGCCAAGTTCGGCGCCAAGGCCACGAAGGCCGCGGCCGCCCACCAGATGATCGCGCGCGCCGAGAAGCTCCTCGCCGGGCTCGAAGAGGAGCGCGCCGCCGACCGCGTCGCGAAGCTGCGCTTCCCGGATCCCGCGCCGTGCGGCAAGACGCCTCTGCAGGCCTCCAACCTCTCCAAGTCGTACGGCTCGCTCGAGATCTTCACGGCGGTCGACCTCGCGATCGACCGCGGTTCGAAGGTCGTCGTGCTGGGGCTCAACGGCGCAGGCAAGACGACCCTGCTGCGCATCCTCGGGGGTGTCGACCGACCCGACACGGGCGAGGTGATCGCCGGGCACGGGCTGCGGATCGGCTACTACGCGCAGGAGCACGAGACGATCGACGTGTCGCGCACGGTGCTCGAGAACATGACGGCCGCGTCCCCGAACCTCACGGAGACCGAGGCGCGCAAGGTGCTCGGCTCGTTCCTCTTCACGGGCGACGACGGCTACAAGCTCGCGGGTGTGCTCTCGGGCGGCGAGAAGACGCGCCTCGCCCTCGCCATGATCGTCGTCTCGGGCGCGAACGTGCTGCTGCTCGACGAGCCGACCAACAACCTCGACCCCGCCTCGCGCGAAGAGATCCTCGGCGCCCTCGCGGGCTACACGGGCGCGGTCGTGCTGGTCTCCCACGACGAGGGCGCCGTCGAGGCGCTCAACCCCGAGCGCGTGCTCATCATGCCCGACGGGGTCGAGGACCACTGGAACCCGGAGTACGCCGAGCTCATCAGCGTGAGCTGAGGCGAGGCCCGCGCCGCGTCAGCGGGCGTCGAGGCGGTCGAGGATGGCGTCCTCGGCATCCGCGTCGTCGTGGCGGCGCTTCGGCGCGCGCGCGGCCGCCTGCTCCTCCTCGGGGAGCGCAGCGATGCGCCGCTCGCGTCGCCACGCCCACAGCAGACCCACGAACGCGAGCACCCCGAACGCGATCCACTGAAGCGCGTAGGAGAGGTGCATGCCCTCGTCCTCCTCGGGGCGCGGCGCCGCCGCCGGCATCGGCTCGACCGAGGGGTCCTCGCTCCCGACGACCGCGTAGGCGCCCGTGTAGGCGTCCCCGCCGAGGCCCGCGACGATCGCAGGGACGTCGATCGAGGAGATCTGCCCCTCCGGCGCCGTGCGACCGGGGAGCTCCGGCTCGGAACCCCGGAGGCGGGCGATCACCGTCACCTCGCCCTCGGGCGGCGCGGGGACGACGTCCGGAACGGAGTGCTCGCCGTTGCCGACCGGGAGCCAGCCCCGGTCCACCACGACGACCGTGCCGTCGTCGAGCCGGAACGGAACGAGCTGCTCGAAGCCCGGGGTTCCGCCGAGCACGCGATTGCGCACGAGCACCGTCTCGTCGCCGAGGTACTCGCCGCGCAGCTCCACACGCGTCCACTCGTCGTCGTCGTCCCACGCGTCGAGCCGGGGGAGCACCTCGTCGATCGGCACGGCCTCCGCGTCGTAGTTGCGCTCGACCCGCTGGTTCTCCGCCGCCGTCTCGGCGCGGCGCGCCCACTGCCACCACGACAGCAGTCCGCACGCGAGCGCGAACACGATCGTGAGCGCGAGGTACGCGCTCCATCTCCGCCACCCGGTCACGGGGGGCCGCGTCGTGACGTCGCTCATGCGGGATCCGGGACGCGGTCGAGCGCGACGTCGAGAGAGGTCACCCGCACGGGGAAGCCACGCGTCGCGAGGTAGTCCGACAGGGTCTCGCGGTGGTCGGCGCACGCGAGCCACACCTTGACCCGTTCGACCGGGTGGATCCGCGGGTTCCGCCAGTTCACCCGGAACTCGGCGTCGCGGGTGCAGCCGGCCGCCGAGCAGCGGATGCCGGGGTCGCCCAGACCGATCACGACCGACCCCCGGGGCTGCGGCGCACGATCGCGCCGGGGCGCTGCACGCGACCACGCCTCCCGCCTCCCACGTTGTTCGCGATGACGACCGCGAAGTACGGCAGGAAGACGGCTCCCGCCGCCGGCACGAGCAGCCACCAGCCGGGAGTGACGAGGCACAGGGCGATGCAGACCACGCGGATGCCCATCGCGATCGTGTACTTGAGCATGCGCGAGTGGCGCTCCTCGTCCGGTGAGGGCGGGAGCTCCGTGACCACGTGCGAGCTGTGACTGGCGATGCGTCCAGCCTACGTCCGCACGCCGGTAGGCTCCTGAATCATGACCTCTCGCACCGTCCTCGTCACCGGCGGCAACCGCGGCATCGGCCACGCGATCGCCGCCGAATTCCTCGCCCAGGGCCACCGCGTGGCCGTCACGGCGCGCTCGGGCGAGGGCCCGGCCGGCAGCCTCACCGTGCGCGCCGACGTCACCGACAGCGCCTCGGTCGACGCCGCGTTCACCGAGGTCGAGGAGAAGCTCGGTCCCGTCGAGGTCGTCGTCGCGAACGCCGGCATCACGCGCGACACACTCCTGCTGCGGATGACGGAGGACGACTTCACCGAGGTCGTCGACACCAACCTCTCGGGCGCCTTCCGTGTCGTCAAGCGCGCGTCGAAGGGCATGCTCAAGGCGCGCTTCGGTCGCGTCGTGCTCGTGTCGAGCGTCGTGGGCCTGCTGGGAAGCGCCGGACAGGTCAACTACGCCGCATCGAAGGCGGGGCTTGTCGGCATCGCCCGCTCGCTCACGCGCGAGCTCGGCGCGCGCGGCATCACGGCGAACGTCGTCGCCCCGGGCTTCATCGAGACCGACATGACGGCGGAGCTTCCCGAAGAGCAGCAGAAGCAGTACCTCGCCCAGATCCCCGCGGGCCGGTTCGCCTCGCCGACCGAGGTCGCGCGCGTCATCACGTGGCTCGCCTCGGACGACGCGGGCTACATCTCGGGCGCCGTGATCCCGGTCGACGGCGGCCTCGGGATGGGGCACTGACGCTCCGGCGCTAGCGCGTGAGGCCCATGAGGGGCAGCAGCATCGCGAGGTCGCGCTCGTCGAGCAGCACGTCCGCGACGTCGCGCACGGGGGCCTTCGCGTCGAACCCGACCGAGAGCCCCGCGAGGGCCATCATCGGCAGGTCGTTCGCGCCGTCGCCCACGGCGAGCGTCTGCGCGACGGGGATCCCCGCGGCATCCGCCCACTCCTGAAGTGCCTCCGCCTTGGCCGCGGCGTCGACCACGGGGGGCACGACGCGCCCCGTGAGCACGCCGTCGACGACCTCGAGGCGGTTGGCCCGCCAGTGGTCGAGACCCAGCCGCTCCGCGAGCGGGTCGATGATCTCGTGGAACCCGCCCGACACGACGGCCACCCGACCTCCTGCCGCGTGCACGGCCTCGATCATCTCCGGCACGCCGCGCGTCACGGTGACCCGCGCACCCACCTCGTCGAACACCGACGCGGGCAGCCCCGCGAGGGTCGCGACGCGCTCGCGCAGGCTCTCGGCGAAGTCGAGCTCGCCGTTCATCGCCCGGAACGTGATGCCGGCGACCTCCTCGAGCGACCCCGCGGCCTCCGCGAGCAGCTCGATCACCTCGTCCTCGATGAGGGTGGAGTCGACATCGAGCACGACGAGGAAACGGGCCATGGCGTGGGGGAGGTCCTTCGGATGCGGTGCGGAACGGGGGGCGACGTCAGTCGACGCGCACACCCTTGCCGACGACCGTGATCCCCGACTCGGTCACCGTGAAACCACGGGTGCGATCGGCGTCGTGATCGACTCCGACGGATGCGCCGGGTGCGACGACGACGTCCTTGTCGAGGATAGCGCGCTGCACCGTCGCGTTCGCGCCGATCTCGACGCGCTCGAAGACGACGGAGTCGGTCACCTGCGCGCCCGAGGCGATCGTCACCCACGGCCCGAGCACCGTGCGCTCGAGGTGCCCGCCCGACACGACGCAGCCGAGCGAGACGATCGAGTCGATCGCCGTGCCCACGGCGTTCTTGCCGTCGCGCACGAACTTCGCGGGCGGCGAGTTGAGCTGCTGGCTGTAGATGGGCCACGCCTGGTTGTAGAGGTTGAACACGGGGAGTGCCGCGATGAGGTCCTGGTGCGCCTCGAAGAACGAGTCGATCGTCCCCACGTCGCGCCAGTAGAAGCGGTCGCGGTCGGTCGCGCCGGGAACCCGGTTCTGGTTGAGGTCGTAGACCGCAGCCTCGCCGCGCGCCACGAAGTCGGGCACGATGTCGCCGCCCATGTCGTGGTTCGAGTCGGCGCGGGCGCCGTCGCGCTGCACGGCGTCGATGAGCACATCGGCGTCGAAGACGTAGTTGCCCATCGACGCGAGGATCTCGCCGGGGGAGTCCGCGAGCCCGACGGCATCGCGCGGCTTCTCGCGGAAGGCGGCGATGCGCGTCGGATCGGTCGGGTCGAGCTCGATGACGCCGAACTGGTCGGCGAGTCCGATCGGCTGGCGGATGGCCGCCACGGTCACCCCGGCTCCCGACTCGATGTGGGCCTGGATCATCTGGCTGAAGTCCATGCGGTACACGTGATCCGCGCCCACGACGACCACGATGTCCGGCTTCTCGTCGCGGATGAGGTTGAGGCTCTGCAGGATCGCGTCGGCCGAGCCCGAGAACCAGCGCTTCCCGAGGCGCTGCTGGGCGGGCACCGAGGCGACGTAGGCGCCGAGCATCCCCGAGAGTCGCCAGGTCTGCGACACGTGGCGGTCGAGCGAGTGCGACTTGTACTGGGTCAGCACGACGATCTGGCGCAGCCCCGAGTTGATGAGGTTCGAGAGCGCGAAGTCGATGAGGCGATAGCCGCCCGCGAAGGGCACGGCGGGCTTGGCACGGTCGGCGGTCAGCGGCATCAGACGCTTGCCCTCGCCACCCGCGAGGACGATCCCGAAGACCTTGGGCGGTGCTGCCATGGCACAACAGTAGGCCAGCGCAGGGGGGTGTACTAGCGTCGACAGGCATGCGAGTCGATGTTCTGAGCCGCGAGTATCCGCCCGAGGTCTACGGGGGCGCGGGGGTGCATGTCGCGGAGCTCGTGGCGGCTCTCCGGCGCGACGTCGACGTCGTCGTGCGGTGCTTCGGACTGCCTCGCGACGAGCCGCACACCTACGCCTACCTCGTGCCGCCGCAGCTCGCCTCGGCCAATCCCGCACTCGCGACTCTCGGCGTCGACCTGCAGATGGCGCAGGACGTGACGGGGGCGGATCTCGTCCACTCGCACACCTGGTACGCCAACGCGGGCGGCCACCTCGCGAAGCTCCTGCACGGCATCCCGCACGTCGTCACGGCCCACTCGCTCGAGCCGCTGCGTCCGTGGAAGGCCGAGCAGCTCGGCGGGGGGTACCGCGTCTCGAGCGAGATCGAGCGCACGGCCTTCGAGTCGGCGGATGCGGTGATCGCCGTGAGCGCCGGCATGCGCGCCGACATCCTGCGCTGCTACCCCGCGATCGACCCTGCGCGCGTCCACGTCGTGCACAACGGGATCGACCTCGAGCGGTGGAAGCCGACCGAGGACCACGCGGCGCTCGAGCGCTTCGGCATCGACCCGGAGCGACGGAGCGTCGTGTTCGTCGGCCGCATCACGCGCCAGAAGGGGCTGCCGTACCTGCTCGCCGCGGCCCGCGAGCTTGAGCCCGACGTGCAGGTGATCCTGTGCGCGGGGGCCCCCGACACGCCCGAGATCATGGCCGAGGTTCAGGAGGGCGTGCGCGTGCTCCAGGCGGAGCGCGACGGGGTCGTGTGGATCGAGGAGATGCTGCCGCAGCACGAGCTCGCGGCCGTGCTCACGGCCGGCACGGTCTTTGTCTGCCCCTCGGTCTACGAGCCTCTCGGGATCGTCAACCTCGAGGCGATGGCGTGCGGCCTCCCCGTCGTCGGCACGGCGACGGGCGGCATCCCGGAGGTCGTCGCGGACGGCCTCACGGGGCGCCTCGTGCCGATCGAGCAGGCGGACGACGGCACCGGTGCCCCGCTCGACCCGGAGCGCTTCGTCGCCGATCTCGCGGCGATCCTCGGCGAGGTGCTTGCCGATCCCGCGACCGCGCGGCTCATGGGGGAGGCGGGCCGTCTGCGCGCGGAGGCGGAGTTCAGCTGGGCGAGCATCGCCGAGCGCACTCTCGCCGTGTACGAGAGCCTGCTGCCCCCCGAGGAGGGCACGCCCGCCGAGGCGGGCGACTAGGCTGGGACATCATGGTGCGGGTGCTGGAGCTTGAGGACGTCTCTGTCGTCCGCGACGGGAACACGATCCTCGACGGGCTGAACTGGACGGTCGAATCCGACGAACGCTGGGTGATCCTCGGCCCGAATGGCGCGGGGAAGTCCACGATCCTCAACCTCGCCTCGGCGCATGTGCACCCGACCTCGGGAACGGCGCACGTCCTCGGCGAGCGACTCGGGCGCGTCGACGTCTTCGACCTCCGCCCGCGCATCGGCGTCGCCTCCACGGCGATGGCCCGCCGCATCCCGCGTGACGAGACGGTCTACGACGCCGTGCTCACCGCGGCCTACGCCGTCACGGGCCGCTGGAACGAGGCGTACGAGGATGTCGACACGCGTCGCGCGGATCGGGTCATGCGCGAGTGGCGCCTCGACGGGCTACGCGACCGCCTCTTCGGGACCCTGTCCGACGGCGAGCAGAAGCGCGTGCAGATCGGCCGGGCGGTCATGACGGACCCCGAGCTGCTCCTGCTCGACGAGCCTGCGGCGAGCCTCGACCTCGGGGCGCGCGAAGAGCTCGTCCGGCTGCTCGGCGAGTACGCCGCGACCCCGGATGCGCCCGCCATGGTCATCGTGACCCACCACGTGGAGGAGATCCCCGCGGGCTTCACGCACGCCCTCCTCCTGGCCGAGGGGCGCATCCACGCCGCGGGCCCCATCGCCGAGGTCATCACGGGCGAGCGGCTCTCCGAGGCGTTCGGGCTGCCGCTCGTCGTCTCGACGAGCGAGGACGGCCGCTTCGCCGCCCGTGCTCAATGGGACTGAGCCGCGTCTGCTAGACTCGACAGTCGGCCCATCGGGCCACCGACTTTCCCCTTTTCGAACCATCTCCGACTGAGGTACCTCATGAAGACCGACATCCACCCCGACTACCAGGCGATCGTCTTCCGCGACCTGGCGAGCGGCGAGACCTTCCTCACGCGCTCGACCCTGACGAGCGACAAGACCATCGAGCTGGACGGCGAGACCTACCCGGTCGTGGACGTCGAGATCTCGTCGGCGTCGCACCCGTTCTACACGGGCAAGCAGCGCATCCTCGACAGCGCCGGCCGCGTCGAGAAGTTCAACACGCGCTACAAGAACTTCGGCAAGTAGACCCCCGGAACATCTGCGAGGAACGGCCCCGTCGACAGACGGGGCCGTTTTTCGCGTGCCCGGACGTCCGGGCGGCGCGCATCAGAAGCCGAAGGCCTGGGCGCGGCGCCGCTCCCACACGGGCAGCAGCTCGTCGAGAGTGAGGGGCGCCACCTCCACGCCGTCGAGATCGAGATCCGGGTCGTCGACCCACAGGAGCTCCTCGATCTCGCCGGAGGCGCGGATCTCGCCGCCTGCCGTGAGGGCGAAGACCGCCGCGAGCACTACCGTGTTCTCCTCGTTGGCCGCGACCGCGCGGAAGAGCCCGAGATACTCCGCCGTCGTGATGTCGAGCTCGACCCCGATCTCCTCGGCGAGCTCGCGCGTGAGGGTCTCGACGGCGCTCTCGCCCTCCTCGATCTTGCCCCCTGGCTGCATGAAGTGCCGCGTGCCCGCCTTGCGCACGAGGAGCGTGCGCCCGTCGGCGTCGGTCACGATCGCCGCGGCGACGCGCAGCACCGCCGGGCGCGACCCCGTGCGCTCGGGCGCCTCGGCGTCGGGCACCTCGGCGTCGGGCACCTCGGCGTCGGGGAGCTCGAGCACGTCGGGGGTGTCGGCGTCGTCCGGCTGCGGCTGCGGCCGCGCCTCGGTCGCGAGGTCCTCGATGCGGACGGATGCCGGGGGCGCAGGAAGCACGGGCGCAGGAGGCACGGGAGGAGGCACGGGCGCAGGAGGCACGGGCGCAGGCGGCACGGCCACGCCGGACGGTGCGGCGTCGAGCTCGGCGGGAACCCCGGGGGGCGTCGGCGGAGGAGCGAGCTGCAGCCCGAGCGGGCGGCTGAAGTCGAGGACGGGCACCCGGCCGAGCCGCGGCTCGAGCGGTGGGATCGGCTGCGTGTCGCGGTAGGCACCCGGATGCGCGGGGTACTTCACCGGCCACGCCGTCGAGGCCGTGAAGCTCTCGTCCCCCTTGCGGCGCCGGATGTAGTCCTGGAAGCGGCGCGCCTGCTCGGCGTACCAGATCTCCTGTCGGCCGTGCAGGTCGGCGATCGGGAGGTCGAGCTCGTCGCGCCACGACCGCGCGAGCGCCTGCGCGACACGGCCCGCCGCGATCGCGTCGGCGCCCGCGTCGTGCGCGTCGTCGAGGGCGACCCCGTAGTGGGCGGCCGCGGCCTCGAGCGTGCGCTTGCCCTTGCGGTAGGTGTCGACCTGCTTGTCGAGCACGAGCGGGTCGACGACCGGCGCGGGGTCGATGAGCGGCTCGAGCTCGTTGCGGCGGCACTCCCGGTCGAGCAGCGAGAGGTCGTAGGGGGCGTTGTAGACGACGACGGGGATCCCGAGGCCGAAGAGGGTGCGCAGCGTCTGGGTGATCTCCGCGACGACGACGCCCGACGGGCGACCCTCGAGCCGGGCGCGCTCGGTCGTGATGCCGTGGACCTCGGATGCGGCCTCCGGGATCTCGACCTCGGGGTCGGCGAGCCAGTCCCAGCGGTCGACGACCGCGCCATCCGCGTCGATCACGGCGATGCACGCCGTCACGATGCGCGCGGTCTCGACGTCCACGCCCGTGGTCTCGAGGTCGAACACACCCAGGCGATCGGCCCAACTGGTCATGCGCGCAGCCTAGAGCCGGGGCCCGACGCGGCTCAGAAGGCGCGCGGGAGCGCCGCGCGCGGCTCGCCGAGGTGGAGCCAGTAGAAGCTCTGGGTGGCGAGCGTGAGCGTCAGGACGCCGTCGTCGCCGACGGCCGGGAACGCGCCGCCTCCGAAGAGGTCGTACGGCACGACGCCCTCGTCGCCGCTCATCTCGATCGAGACGGAGACCGGGTTGTGCGAGAAGGAGAACACGCACAGCACGCGCTCCGGGGCGTCGCCGAACGCGGTGCCCGTGCCCTCGTACTCGCGGACGAACGCGAGCACCGATTCGTGGTTCGTGCGCAGCACGCGCAGCGTTCCCAGGCCGAAGGTCGGATGCGCCTTGCGCACGTGGATGACGTTGCGGATCCAGTGCAGGAGCGAGCGCGACTGCGCGAGCTGGGATTCGACGTTGACGAGCGAGTAGTTGTAGACGAGCGACTGCACGACCGGGAGGTAGAGCTTGCCGGGGTCGGCCGTCGAGAAGCCGGCGTTGCGGTCCGGCGTCCACTGCATGGGGGTGCGCGAGGCGTCGCGGTCGGGGAGCCAGATGTTGTCGCCCATCCCGATCTCATCGCCGTAGTAGAGGAACGGCGAGCCGGGGAGCGAGAAGAGCAGAGCGTGCGCGAGCTCGAGCTCCGCGCGAGAGTTGTCGAGAAGGGGCGCGAGGCGGCGACGGATGCCGACGTTGACGCGCATCCGCGGGTCGTACGCGTACCAGCCGTACATCGCCTGGCGGTACTCCTCCGAGACCATCTCGAGCGTCAGCTCGTCGTGGTTGCGCAGGAAGACGCCCCAGCCGGCGCCCGGCGGCACCTCGGTCGTCTCGGAGAGCACGCGCTGGAGCTCCTGCGCGGACTGCGAGCGCAGCGAGTAGAAGATGCGGGGCATGACCGGGAAGTCGAACGCCATGTGGCACTGGGGCTCCTCCTCGGTGCCCATGAACTCGACGACCTCGGCCGGCCACTGGTTCGCCTCGGCGATCATGACGCGCCCCGGGTACTCCGCGTCCATCATCCGCCGCACGGCCTTGATGAACTCGTGCGTCTCGGGCTCGCCCTCGCCGTTGCCCTCCTCCGACTCGTAGAGGTAGGGGATCGCATCGAGGCGGAAGCCGTCGACGCCCATGTCCATCCAGAAGCGGATGACCTCGAAGATCGCCTCGTGGACCGCGGGGTTCTGGTAGTTGAGGTCGGGCTGGTGGGAGAAGAAGCGGTGGAAGTAGAACTGACGGCGCTCGGCGTCGAAGGCCCAGTTGGAGTCCTCGTAGTCGGTGAAGATGATGCGGACGTTGGGGAAGCCCTCGTCCGTGTCGCGCCACACGTAGAAGTCGCCGTACGGCCCCTCGGGGTCGCTGCGGGACTGCTGGAACCACTCGTGCTGGTCGGAGGTGTGGTTGAGCGGGAGGTCGATGATGATGCGCATGTTGCGCTCGTGCGCCTTCGTCACGAGTTCGCGGAACTCCTCGAGGGTTCCGAACTCCGGCAGGATCGAGCGGTAGTCGGCGACGTCGTAGCCGCCGTCGCGCAGGGGAGACTGGTAGATCGGCGGGATCCAGAGCGCGTCGACGCCGAGCCACTGCAGGTAGTCGAGCTTCGAGATGAGCCCTCCGAGGTCGCCCGAGCCGTCGCCGTTGGAGTCGACGAAGGATCGCACCATGACCTCGTAGAACACCGCACGGCGGTACCAGTGCGGGTCGAGTGTGAGGCCGGGCAGCGTGATGGGAGCCGTGAACGTCACGCGTCGAGTCTGACACCTCCCGCACTGGACGGACGCCTAGAATCGCAGGGATGTCCGTCCCGACCCCGCACGCCGAGGCCCTCGCCCGCATCCCCGTCCGCGAACGGGAGGCCCGGATCCTCGGCTCCCGCACGCGCTTCTGGGACTTCGGGCCCGAGGACGCGCGCGACGTCGTCGTGCTCGCGCACGGCTACCGCGGCGACCACCACGGGCTCGAGCCCGTCATCGCGCGGCTCGACGCCATCCGCATCGTGAGCCCCGACCTCCCCGGCTTCGGCGACTCGACGCCGCTCACCGAGGCGCCGCACTCGATCGAGGGCTACGGACGCTGGCTCGCGGAGTTCATCGCGTCGCTCGAACTGCCCGCTCCGCCCGTCGTGCTCGGGCACTCCTTCGGCTCGATGATCGCCTCGCACGCGATCGCCGACGGCATGCCCGCGCGCGCTCTCGTGCTCGTGAACCCCATCACGACCGACCCGAAGATCGCCGCAGGCCGCGTCATCACGGCGCTCACGCGCGCCTTCTACGGCGTCACGCGCGCGATGCCGGCCCGCCTCGCGCGGCTGTGGCTCGGCAACTGGCTCATCGTGCGGTTCATGAGCATGAACCTCGTGAAGACGCCCGACGCCACCCTGCGGCGCTGGATCCACGAGGAGCATCACCGGTACTTCAACGGCTTCTCCGACGCCCGCACGGTCGCCGAGGCGTTCGACGCGTCCGTCAGCACGGATGTGCGCGTCGCCGCGCCGCGCGTGAGCGTCCCCACCGTGCTCATCGCGGGCGAGGTCGACCGCATCGCGCCCCTCCCGGGTCAGCGCTCCGCGGTGGACCTCTTCCCCGACGCCCGCCTCGTCGTCGTGCCCGGAACGGGGCATCTCGCCCACTACGAGACCCCGGACCTCGTGGCGGACGCCATCCGCACCTTCCTCGCGACGCTCCCCGCGAGTGCGCCGCCGGGAGCCG
The DNA here is from genome assembly GCA_023428065.1 of Actinomycetes bacterium. Lineage (GTDB taxonomy): Bacteria > Actinomycetota > Actinomycetes > Actinomycetales > Microbacteriaceae > Homoserinibacter. The sequence continues at coordinate 11,941 of JAEYZI010000061.1, forward strand.
CGCGGTGAGGATCCTCGTCGACTGCCGCTACATCCGCTATCCGCGGCACGACGGGATCAGCCGCTACACGGCCAACCTCGTGGCCTCGCTCGCCCCGCTCGCGCGCGAGGCCGGCCACGAGGTCGTCATGATCGTCTCCGACGAGGAGCAGCTCGCAATGCTGCCCGAGCTGCCGTGGGAGCTCGCGACGTCGCCCACGAGCCCCCGCGAGCTCACGATCGCGCGCCGACTCAACGCGCTCGCCCCCGACGTGCTCTTCAGCCCCATGCAGACGATCGGCTCGTGGGGTCGCCGTTACGGCCTCGTGCTGACCCTGCACGACCTCATCTACTACCGGAACCGTACGCCCCCGCGCGACCTCGCGTGGCCCATCCGCCTCATGTGGCGGCTCTATCACCTCGCCTGGTGGCCGCAGCGGCTGCTGCTCAACCGCGCCGACGAGGTCGCGACCGTGTCGGAGACGACGCGCTCGCTCATGCGCGAGCACCGGCTCACCGACCGCCCGATCACGGTCGTCTCGAACGCCGCGGATCCCGTCGCAGTCGACGAGGAGCGACGCCTGCCCGCGGAGCGGGACCTCGTCTACATGGGCTCGTTCATGCCCTACAAGAACGTCGAGGTGCTCGCGCGCGCCCTCCACGACCTTCCCGGTCACCGACTGCACCTGCTGAGTCGCATCTCGTCCGCGGACCGCGCCCGGCTCGAGGCGCTCGCCCCCGCGGGCGCCCTCGTCGTGCACGACGGCGTCACGGATGCCGAGTACGGGGAGCTGCTGGATCGCGCGCTCGCACTCGTGACGATGTCGTACGACGAGGGGTTCGGGCTCCCGCTCGTGGAGGCGATGGTGCGCGGGACGCCCGTCGTCGTCTCCGACATCCCGATCTTCCGCGAGATCGGGGGAGAGGCCGCCGTGTACGCGGACCCGCGCGACGTGCGCTCCGTCGTCGACGCCGTCCGACGCCTCGACGACGCGGACGAGTGGGCGCGGCGGTCCGCCGCGTCGCGAGCGCAGGCGGAGAGGTTCGACTGGAACCGCTCGGCCGCGACGCTCCTCGAACTGCTCGAGCGGGTCGCTAGGCGCTGACCCGATGCACCTCGCCGCCCGCGAGGCGCACGAGGTCGGCGGGGTCGATCGCGAAGACGGATGACGCGGTGCCCGCCGCGGCCCACAGCACCTCGAGCGCGAGGAGGTCCTCGTCGACGACCGTGCGGAGCGGGCGCGCATGGGCGAGGGGCGGCACGCCGCCGATCGAGTAGCCCGTGGCCTCCTTGACCGCGCGCGCGTCGGCCTTGCCGAGCGTGCCGCCGAGGCGGGCGCCGAGCGCCGCCGTGTCGACGCGGTTGGCACCCGACACGAGTGCGAGGAGAGGCTCGCCGTCGAGCGTGAACACGAGGCTCTTGACGATCGCGGCGACCGGGCAGCCGATCGCGTCCGCGGCGTCCTGCGCCGTGTGGGTGCCCTCGGGGAACTCGCGCACCTCGACGTCGAGGCCGAGGGCGCGCAACCGCTCGGCGTAGTCCTCGGCGGCCATCAGGCGTCCACCGGCCGCAGGGGCTCGCCGTCCTCGGCCGCCTCGACGGCGTTCTGCGTGTCGATGTCCTCGCACTCGGGGAGGATCGACTCGTCCTCGATGGGGTCGTCGAACGCGATGAGCTGCAGCTCGCCGTCCTCGACCCGGAAGCTGTGCACCGACGCGTTCGTGATGCGGGGGTGCTGCGTGCCGGGCTCGACCGTCTGCAGCACGGAGCGGATCGCGCCGCCGTGGCTCACGACGACGAGCCGCGCTCCCGGGTGGCGCGCCGCGAGCTCGAGCAGCGCGGGCACGACGCGGCCCGCGACCTCCTCCCGGGTCTCCTGCCCCGGGGCGCGGACCCCCTCCGGGTAGAGCGCCTCGACCTGCTCGAAGCCCATGCCCTCGGCGTCGCCGTAGTCGCGCTCGACGAGGGCGTCGACATCCGTCACCTCGTCGATGCCGAGACGCGACGCGATGATCGACGCCGTCTCGTGGGCGCGCGAGAGGGGGCTCGCGTACACGGCGTCCCAGCTGCGCCGCGCGAGCAGCTCGGCCGTCTGGCGCGCCTGCGCGCGCCCCGTGTCGTTGAGCGGGATGTCGGTGCGCCCTTGGATGCGGCGTGCCGCGTTCCACTCGGTCTCGCCGTGGCGCACGAGGTACAGCTCGGTCATGATCCTCCGCTCGGGGCGCATCCGCCCCGAGATCCGAGACTACCGAAGCCGCGCCGCGAGCCCGGCGAGCACCTCGGAGGTGCCCGCGTCGATCTTGAGGCTCGCGCGCCGGTCGCCGCGGGTCTCGCCGCGGTTGACGACGACGACCGGCATCCGTGCCTTGACCGCCTGATCGAGGAGGCGGATGCCGGAGTTGACGACGAGGGACGAGCCCGCGATGACGAGCGCCTCGGCGCCCCGCAGGATCGCGCGCGCGGCGGCGAAGACGGTCGGCGGCACGAACTCGCCGAAGAACACGACGTCGGGTTTGAGGACGCCGCCGCACACGGTGCAGCTCGGCACGATCATCTGGTCGACATAGTCGATCTGCACGTCGCCGTCGGGTCCGGTCTGGACCGCCTCCGGGTAGCCGAGCCACGGGTTCTCGCGCGTCATGCGCGCGGCGATGTCGGCCCGCGCGAACGTCTGCCCGCACGTGAGGCACGTGACGCGACGCATCGCGCCGTGCAACTCCACGACGCGACGCGAGCCCGCACGGGCGTGGAGGCCGTCGACGTTCTGCGTCACGATGCCCGTGACGACGCCCGCGGCCTCCAGCTCGGCGAGCGCGAGATGACCCATGTTGGGATGCGCCGCCGAGAAGTGGTTCCAGCCGAGGTGGCTGCCCGCCCAGTAGCGCTTCCGGGCCTGCTCGTCGCCGAGGAACACGGCGAAGTTCATGGGGGTGCGGTGCACCGCGCCCGCTCCGCGGTAGTCGGGGATGCCGGAGTCGGTCGAGACGCCCGCGCCCGTGAGCACGGCGACGCGGCGGCCGGTGAGGAGGCGCTCGGCGGCGTCGAGCGCCGGCGCGAGGGTGCCCGTCGCATCGCGCGGTGCGGGAAGCGTCGTGATCGACATCCGTGCCTCCTTCCGCGGTCCCAGCGTAGGCCGCGCAGTTTTCCGGCATGTTTCGGCTGGCAGAATCGAGGCATGGAGCTCGTGCCGGTCGACGATCCCGCCGATCCGCGGCTGAGCGACTACTTCCGCCTCACCGACGTCGTGCTGCGCCGGCTCTCGGAGCCGGAGGGCGGGCTCTACATCGCCGAGTCGACCAAGGTCATCCAACGGGCGCTCGAGGCCGGCCACCGCCCCCGCTCGGTGCTGCTCCAGGAGAAGTGGATTCCGGACCTCGCGCCGCTCCTCGCCGACGTCGACGTGCCCGTCTACGTCGCCCCGCCGGAGATGCTCGAGCAGATCACGGGATTCGTGCTGCACCGCGGCGCCCTCGCCTCGATGCACCGCCCCGAGTTGCCGATCGTGTCCGAGCTGCTGCGCGACGCGCGACGCGTCGTCGTGCTCGAGGACATCGTCGACCACACCAACGTCGGGGCCATCTTCCGCGCGGTCGCGGGCCTCGGCGCGGACGCCGTGCTCGTCACGCCGCGGTGCGCCGACCCGCTCTACCGCCGCTCGGTGCGCGTCAGCATGGCCGCCGTGCTGCAGATCCCGTGGACGCGGCTGCCGGAGTGGCCGCAGGGTGCCGAGGAGCTGCACGCCGCGGGCTTCGCGATCGCGGCCCTCGCGCTCGACGACGACGCCGTGAGCCTCGACGACTACGCCGCCGACCCTCCCGAGCGCGTGGCCCTGCTCTTCGGCACCGAGGGCGACGGTCTGAGCCGAGCCGCCCTCGCGAACGCCGACCGCGTCGTCACGATCCCCATGCGCCGGGGGATCGACTCCCTCAACGTCGCCGCGGCATCCGCCGTCGCGCTGTGGGCCCTCCGCACCTCTCGCTAGCGCGCGTCCGTCCGCGGGGCCGCCCCCGGCGACACGTCCGCGCCGCGCCTCGGCGGGCTCGCGGGGAGCGGCCGGGATAATGCTCCGGTGCCCCTCACCCGACGCCAGATCTACCGCCGACGCCGGATCCTCGTCTTCGGGACGCTCTTCGCCGTCCTCGCGGGCATCGCCTACCTGCCGCTCACGCTCCTCGCCCCCGTCGGCGAGACGGAGCCCGCGGTCGCCGCCCCGCAGATCGCGACGCCCGCCGCGGCCGCGACCTCGCTGCCGGGCTACGGCGCCTCCGCGATCGCGGCGGTCGGCGCGGAGGGGATGCTCGCCCAGGCGGGCACGACCGACCCGCTCCCGATGGCGAGCATCACGAAGGTCGTGACGGCGCTCACGGTGCTCGACGCGCATCCGCTCGCGGTCGGCGAGCCGGGCCCCTCGATCACGATGACCTCGACCGACGTCGCGTACTACCGCGACTACCTCGCGCGGAACGGCTCCGTCGAACCCGTCAAGGCGGGTCAGGTGTACACGGAGCGCGAGCTCCTCGAGCTCATGCTCATCCCGTCGGCCAACAACTACTCGAAGTCGCTCGCCGTGTGGGCCTTCGGCTCGCTCGACGGATACCTCGCGGCCGCGCGCGCGTGGCTCGCCGCGAACGGCCTGCCCGGGGTGACCGTCGTCGACGCCTCCGGGCTCGACCCGAAGAGCGCCGCATCCGCCGCCGACCTCGTGCGGCTCGGGGAACTCGCGCTCGCGCACCCCGTGATCGCCGAGATCGTGGCGACCCCCAGCGCGACCCTTCACGACGTCGGCCTGATCGAGAACACCAACAAGCTGCTCGGCTCCGGCGGCGTCGACGGCATCAAGACGGGCACGCTCGACGGCGCGAACCTGCTGTTCTCCGCGAGCATCACGGTGGGACCGCGCGACATCGAGCTCGTGGGCGTCGTGCTCGACGGCCCCGACCACGCGACCATCAACGCCGCGATCCGCTCGATGCTCGAGCAGGTCCGGGCCGGCTTCCACGAGGTGCCGCTCGTGACCTCGGGGGACGTGCTCGCGAGCTACGAGACGAGCTGGGGCGATCGCGCGGACGCCGTCGCGGCCTCCGACGCGAGCGTCGTCGTCTGGGGAGACACCCCCGTGACCTCCCAGGTGACCGCCGACGGCATCCGCCTCGCCGAGAAGGGCGCCGAGCTCGGCGAGGTCGTGTTCACGGCGGGCACGCAGACCGTGCGCGTGCCGCTCGTGCTCTCCCGCGACATCGACGACCCCGGCCCGTGGTGGCGGCTCGGCCACCCCGGGCTCGTCTTCGGGACGGCGTGACGCTCAGTCCGCGTCGTCGTCGTGCGCGAGGCGCTCGGCGACGGGCCGCTTGGGCGTGATGCCGTCGCCCGACGACGTGCCGCGGATGCGCCGCAGGATCCACGGGCCGAAGTACTCGCGCGCCCACACGATGTCGTCGATGCGCGCCTGACGCCACGGCGTCGCGGGCAGCGGCTCCGGGCGGAACGGCTCGAGGTCGTGCTCGACCCCCAGGGAGTCGAGCACCATGCGCGCGATCGTGTGGTGACCCGTGGGGGAGAAGTGCAGGCGGTCGGGGGCCCACATGCGCGGGTCGGCGAGCTCGCGCAGCGCCCACATGTCGGCGACGACCGCGTCGTGCTTCTTGGCGATGTAGTGGAGGTTCTCGTTGTAGATGGCGACCTTGCCGCGGATGCGGCCGAGCACGGGCGTGCCGCCGATGTCGGGTCCGTTGAAGAGCACGACCGTGGCGCCGTCGCGCCGGAGCCGCTCGATCCCGCCCTCGAGACGCCCCGCCACCTCGTCGGGGTCCGTGCCCGGCCGGATGATGTCGTTGCCGCCCGCGGAGATCGAGATGAGGTCGGGGCGCAGCTCGAGTGCGGGCTCGACCTGCTCGTCGAGGATCTGCTGCAGGAGGCGCCCCCGGATCGCGAGGTTGGCGTACGCGAAGTCCTCGGACTGCGCATCGAGCACCTCGGCCACGCGGTCCGCCCAGCCACGATGACCCCCCGGCACGCGCGGCTCGGGGTCGCCGATGCCCTCGGTGAAGGAGTCTCCGATCGCGACGTAGCGACGCCAGGGGTGCTGCTCAGCCATACCATCAGGATGCCTCACGATGCCAGGCCCTTGCCGTCGAGACAGGGGACCGGTTGAGTATGACGGTCGAGACCCCCCGAACGAGGGGCGACGGAACGGAGTGACCATGGGAATCCTCGGTTGGATCGTGCTCGGTCTCATCGCCGGCGCCATCGCGAAGCTCATCCTCCCCGGACGGCAGGGCGGCGGATGGATCGTGACGCTGCTGCTCGGCATCGTCGGCGCGCTGCTCGGCGGCTGGATCGGGTCGGCGCTCTTCGGCGTCGGTCTGCAGGAGTTCTGGGACTGGCGCACGTGGCTGCTCGCGATCGGCGGATCGATCATCGTGCTGCTCATCTGGGGACTCATCGTCGGGCGCAGGCGCGCCTGAACCGACTCGCGACGGCGCCCACTCCAGGGAACGGGTGGGCGCCGTCCGCGCGTCCGGGGCGCATGGCAGGATGACGCCGTGAGCAAGCAGGACGGATCCTCGCGGCAGGTCAGCGCGCGGCCCGTCGACGATCCTGCGGCGCACATCATGCACGTCGACATGGACGCCTTCTTCGCGTCGGTGGAGCTGCTCGACCGCCCCGACCTCGTGGGACAGCCCGTCATCGTCGGCCACCGCTCGCAGCGGTCCGTCGTGACCGCCGCGACCTACGAGGCGCGGCGGTACGGGGTCAACTCGGCGATGCCGATGGCCGTGGCCCTGCGCCGCTGCCCGCACGCCGTCGTGCTCGAGCCACACTTCGAGCGCTACGCGCACTACTCGCGCCGAGTCATGCAGATCCTGGGGGACATCACCCCCCACGTCGAGCAGTTGAGCGTCGACGAGGCGTTCCTCGACGTCGCGGGCGCCCGGCGCCTGCTGGGCGACTCGTGGACGATCGGCACCGCCCTGCGCGAGCGCGTCCACGCCGAGACGGGTCTGCGCTGCTCGGCGGGCGCGGCGTCCACGAAGTTCGTCGCGAAGCTCGCGTCGAGCCGCGCGAAGCCCGACGGCCTGCTCGTCGTCCCCGCCGCGGACACTCTCGACTTCCTGCACCCGCTCCCCGTCTCGGCGCTGTGGGGCGTGGGGGGCAAGAGCGAGGAGTCGCTCGTGCGCCTCGGCCTCCGCACGATCGGCGACCTTGCGCACGCGCCCCTCGACATGCTGCGCCGTGCGGTCGGCGAGGCGGGTGCGCTGCGGCTCCACGAGCTGTCATGGGGCCGCGACCCCCGCCCCGTGAGTCCCGGCCGCGAGGAGAAGTCGATCGGCCACGAGACCACCTTCGAGACCGACCGCACGGATCCCGCCGAGCTGCACCGTGTGCTCCTCCAGCTCGCGGACGGGGTCGGGCAGCGTCTGCGTCGCGCCGGGGCCATGGCCCGTACGGTCGCGATCAAGCTGCGCTTCGAGGACTTCACGACGATCACCCGCTCGCGCACGCTCGCGGAGCCGACCGACCTCGGACGCCGCCTCTACGAGGAGGCGCGCACGCTCTACGACCAGGCGAACACCTCGCGGCGCCCTGTGCGCCTTATCGGCGTCCGCGCCGAGCAGCTCACGGGCGACGTCGCCGCGCTCGGGCTGTGGGACGACGACGAGGACTGGCGCGAGGCCGAGCAGGCGGTCGACGCGATCGCCGAGCGCTTCGGCGCGGGAGCCGTGCGCCCCGCGGCGCTGCTGCGTCCCGTCGTCAAGCGCCGCGTCGGGCATGGCGACGACTGACCCGACCGTCCGCCCCGTCACGGGCGGCGACTATCCTTGGGTCGAGTGAGCGAGTCGTCGGGAGAGCGGGTGTTCCGCGCCACCGCCGCCGCCGAGCATCTCCCGCCGAGCTTCCCCGAGCGCGCCGCCTGGGGCACCGCGGGCAAGCTCCGGGCGTGGCAGGAGGAGGCCCTCACCGCCTACTTCGATCCCGCCGTCAATCCCGCGAGCCGACGGGACTTCCTCGTGTCGGCGACGCCGGGCGCCGGCAAGACGACCTTCGCGCTGCGCCTGGCATCCGAGCTCCTGCAGCGGCGCATCGTCGACCGCATCACCGTCGTGGCCCCGACCGAGCACCTCAAGGTGCAGTGGGCGGACGCCGCGCACCGCGCCGGGATCCGCCTCGACCCGCGCTTCAGCAACCGCCACGGCCGCGAATCGCGGCAGTTCCACGGCGTCGTCGTCACCTACGCCGCGGTCGCCGTGCGCGCGAGCCTGCACCGCGAGCTCACGAACTCCGGGCGCACGCTCGTGATCCTCGACGAGGTGCACCACGCGGGCGATTCGCTCAGCTGGGGCGACGCCGTGCGCGAGGCGTTCGAGGGCGCCGAGCGGCGCCTCTCGCTCACGGGCACCCCCTTCCGCAGCGACACCGCGCCCATCCCGTTCGTGCGCTACGCGCGCGACGAGCGCGGCATCCGGCTCTCGCAGACCGACTACGCCTACGGCTACGGTCGCGCCCTGCGCGACGGCGTCGTGCGCCCCGTCGTGTTCCTCAGCTACGCGGGCTCGATGCGCTGGCGCACGCGCGCGGGCGACGAGATGGAGGCCGCGCTCGGGCAGGACGACACGAAGGACGTCACCGCACAGGCGTGGCGCACGGCGCTCGACCCCGGCGGCGACTGGATGCCCGCGGTGCTCTCCGCAGCCGACCGCCGCCTGCGCGAGGTGCGCCAGCACATCCCGGATGCGGGCGGGCTCGTCATCGCGACCGACCAGGCCGCGGCGCGCGCATACGCGACGATCCTCACCGACCTCACGGGCACCCCGCCGACCCTCGTGCTGTCGGACGACGCCGACTCCGGCGCCCGCATCACGCAGTTCGCAGAGGGCACCCAGCGCTGGATGGTCGCGGTGCGGATGGTGTCGGAGGGCGTCGACGTGCCCCGCCTGTGCGTCGGCGTGTACGCGACGAGCGCGTCCACCCCGCTCTACTTCGCCCAGGCCATCGGCCGGTTCGTGCGCGCGCGACGCCGCGGCGAGCTCGCGACCGTGTTCCTCCCGAGCGTCCCGGTGCTCCTGCGGCTGGGGGCCGAGCTCGAGCGGGAACGGGATCACGCCCTCGACCGCGAGACGCCGGAGGGGGCGCTCCTCGAGGACGCCCTCGTCGACGACGCCAATCGACAGGAGGAGGCGTCGGCGGAACTCGCCGACGAGTTCGAGTGGCAGGCGCTCGCCTCGATCGCGACCTTCGAGAAGGCCATGTTCGACGGCCAGGAGTACGGCGCCCTCGCGACCCCCGGGAGCCCCGAGGAGTGGGACTTCATCGGCATCCCCGGCATCCTCGATCCCGAGCAGGTCTCCGAGCTCCTCAAGCACCGGCAGCAGCGGCAGGCGCGCCGCGGTGAGGACCGTCGAGAGCGCGGCGAAGCGGAGACCCAGCCGCAGCCCCTGCACCGCACCCTCACCGAGCAGCGACGCCTGCTCAACAGCCTCGTGAGCATCCACGCGCGAGGCACCGGCCAGACGCACGCGCAGGTGCACGCGGAGGTGCGCCGACTGTGCGGAGGACCGGAGGTCGCACGGTGCACGGTCGCGCAGTTGCAGGCGCGCATCGACCTGCTGCGGAAGCGCCTCGGATCCGCCTGATCGGGCCGCGCGGCCTCGAGCGGCATCCGGGTCCGGGCACGCCGAGAAGGTAGCGTGGGAGGCATGTCCGACACCCTCGAGAGCCTCCGCGCCGAGTACCAGTCCCTGCGCGATCGCGGCCTCGCCCTCGACCTGACCCGCGGCAAGCCCTCCGCCGCCCAGCTCGACCTCGCGAACGGTCTCCTCGACCTCCCGCTCGGGGACGACCACACCGACGGCGCGGGGACGGACCTGCGCAACTACGGGGGTACCGACGGCGTCACCGAGCTGCGCGAGATCTTCTCCGAGCTGCTCGGGATCCCGGTGCCGCAACTGCTCGCGGGCGGCAACGCGAGCCTCCAGCACATGCACGACACCCTCGTCCACGCGCTCCTGCACGGCGTGCCGGGCGGCGAGCCGTGGGCCGGCAAGGACATCGCATTCCTGTGCCCGTCGCCCGGCTACGACCGGCACTTCGCGCTCACCCAAGCTCTCGGCATCCGCATGATCTCGGTTCCGTGGCTCGAGGACGGATCACTCGACCTCGCCGCGGTCGAGCGCCACCTCGCGGACCCGGCCGTGCGCGGCATGTGGATCGTGCCGATGTACGCCAACCCGACGGGGATGGTCGTCGACGAGGCGACGGCGCGCGCGCTCGTCTCGATGCCCGCGGCGGCCGACGACTTCCGCATCTTCTGGGACAACGCGTATGCGCTGCACCATCTGACCGACGACGAGCCCGCGCCGCTCGACATCCTCGGCCTCGCGGAGGAGGCGGGCAACCCCGACCGAGTCTTCGTCTACGCCTCGACCTCCAAGATCAGCCAGGCGGGCGCCGGCGTCGCGTTCTTCGCATCGAGCCCCGCGAACGTCGCCTGGTATCGCAAGCACGCCTCGGTGCAGACGATCGGCCCGGACAAGCTCAGCCAGTGGCGCCACGTGCGCTTCTTCGGCGACGCGGAGGGGGTGCGCCGGCACATGCGCGAGCACCGCGCGCTGCTCGCGCCCAAGTTCGAGATCGTCGACCGCATCCTCACCGAGCGGCTCACGGGGCACGCGACGTGGACGAAGCCCACGGGCGGCTACTTCGTGACCCTGTACGCGCCGGCGCGCACGGCGTCGCGGGCCGTCGAGCTCGCGAAGTCGATCGGCGTCGCGGTGACGCCCGCGGGGGCCGCGTTCCCCTACGGCGACGACCCGCACGACAGCGTCATCCGCATCGCCCCCTCGATGCCCACCGAGTCCGACCTCGCCCAGGCGATCGAGGCGCTCTGCGTGTGCGTGCTGCTCGCCGAAGCCGAGCTCGCGGTCTCGGGGCGCTGAGAGGCCGCCCTACCGGAAGTCGCGCGAGCGGTGTGCGACGCCCGCTCGGAGCGGCTCGATCGCATCCGCGAGCACGTTCACGACGCCCTCGGCAGAGCGCTCGAGGATGCCCCGCACGATCACGGCGGGCTCGTCGCGGGCGACCCGGCGATGCCGCGCCCAGAAGCCGGCGCCGCAGATGACGTTCACGAGCCCCGTCTCGTCCTCGAGGTTCATGAAGGTGATCCCGGATGCCGTGGCGGGCCGCTGCCGATGCGTCACGAGCCCCGCGACCTCGATGCGGCGGCCCGACTCGGCGGTGCGCAACTGCTCGGAGCTCAGCACGCCGCGCGCCTCGAGGTGCGGTCGCAGGTGACGCACGGGATGGTCGTCGGGCGAGATCCCCGTGGCCCACAGATCGGCAGAGAGCGTCTCGAACGCCGTCGGGTCGGGGAAGAGCGGCGGCTGCACCGCGACGACGGAGCCCGCGAGGTACTCGGCGCGGTCCTCGGCGGCCGAGCCCGCGCGCCACAGCGCCTCGCGCGTCGCGAGACCGAACGGCTCGAACGCGCCCGCCGTCGCGAGCGCCTCGAGCTGGGCCGTCGTGAGACCCACCCGCCGCACGAGGTCCTCCATGCTGCGGAACGCGCCGCCCTCCTCGCGCTCGGCGACGATGCGCCTCGCGAGGGGCATCCCGATGCCGCGCACGGCGCCGAGGCCGAGCCGCACGGCGGAGGCTCCGTCGCGTCGATGGGCGCGCGAGACGTCGGGCCCCGTGGGGTCGAAGTCACCCGGATGCGGTTGATGCCGATCACGGCATGAATCGAGACCCGTCGGTGTCGGGGGCGCGTCCTCCACGAGCGGCTCGAGCCCCGCCTCCGCCCCCGAGCGCAGGATGTCGGGCCGCAACACGCGCACCCCGTGCCGACGGGCGTCGGCCGCGAGCGAGGCGGGGGAGTAGAACCCCATGGGCTGGGCGCGCAACAGGCCCGCGAGGAACGCCGCGGGGTAGTGCAGCTTGATCCACGAGCTCGCGTAGACGAGCAGCGCGAAGCTCAGCGAGTGGCTCTCGGCGAAGCCGAAGTTCGCGAACGCCTGGATCTTCGCGTAGATGTCGTCCGCCGCCGCGCCCGTGAGCCCGTTGGACGCCATGCCCGCGTAGAGCTTCTCGCGCAGCCGGTCGATGCGCTCGAGGCCGCGCTTGGACCCCATGGCGCGGCGCAGCAGGTCGGCGTCCTCGCCCGAGCACTCGCCGACCGCCATCGCCATCTGCATGAGCTGCTCCTGGAACACGGGCACCCCGAGGGTGCGCTCGAGCACGGGCACGAGCTTGGGGTGCGCGTACTCCACGGGCTCCTTGCCGAGCTTGCGGCGCACGAAGGGGTGCACGGCGCCGCCCTGGATGGGCCCCGGCCGCACGAGCGCGATCTGCACGACGAGGTCGTAGAAGGCGCGCGGCTGCAGGCGCGGCAGGAGCCCCATCTGGGCACGCGACTCCACCTGGAACACCCCGATCGAGTCGGCGCGGCACAGCATGTCGTAGACGGCGGGCTCCTCCTTGGGGATCGTCGCGAGCTCCCAGTGCTCTCCCGTGGCCTCGCGGATGAGGTCGAGACAGTGCTGCAGCGCCGCGAGCATCCCGAGTCCGAGCAGGTCGAACTTCACGAGCCCCATCCACGCGGCGTCGTCCTTGTCCCACTGGATGACGGTGCGGTTCTCCATGCGCGCGTGCTCGATCGGCACGACCTCGCCGACGGGCCGATCGGTGAGCACCATGCCGCCCGAGTGGATGCCGAGGTGGCGGGGGGCCTTGAGCAGCTCGCGCGCGAGCTCGAGCACGGGGCGGGGGATGTCGGAGTCGGCGACGGCATCCGCCTCGAGGTTCCAGGCGTGGGCGTCGACCTGCTTCGCCCAGGCGTCCTGCTGACCGGGGCTGTAGCCGAGCGCCTTCGCCATGTCGCGTACGGCGTTCTTCGGTCGGTACTGGATGACGTTCGCGACCTGGGCGGCATTGCGCCTGCCGTAGCGCTCGTAGACCCACTGGATGACCTCCTCACGACGGTCGGAGTCGAAGTCGACGTCGATGTCGGGCTCCTCGTCGCGGAGGCTCGAGAGGAAGCGCTCGAACGGCAGGCGGTAGGCGATCGCATCGACCGCGGTGATGCCGAGCAGGTAGCAGACGGCCGAGTTGGCGGCCGAGCCGCGCCCCTGGCAGAGGATGCCGCGACTGCGGGCGAAGGCGACGATGTCGTGCACGATGAGGAAGTAGCCGGGGAAGTCCTTCTTCTCGATGACGTCGAGCTCGGCCTCGATGCGTCGTCTGTCCGCCTCCTCGAGATCGGGATAGCGCGCGGGCACCGCGGCCCACACGAGCTCGCGCAGGTACGACATGGGGGTGTGCCCCTCGGGCACGTGCTGCTTCGGCAGGGCGGGCTTCGCGCGCCGCAACGGGAACGCGAGCTCGGCGGCGAGCTCGAGACCGTGCTCGATCGCGCCCGGGTACCGGGCGAAGCGCTCCCGCATCTCGCGACCCGAGCGCAGGTGCGCCCCGCCCGTCGCGGGGAGCCAGCCGTCGAGCTCGTCGAGGCTGCGGCGGGCGCGCACGGCGGCGACGGCCGCCGCGAGGTGGCGGCGATCGGGGGCCGCGTAGTGCACGTTGCCCGTCGCGAGCACGGGCAGGCGCCGTGCGGATGCGAGCTCGGCGAGCACGTCGTTGCGATCGCTGTCGAGGGGGTCGCCGTGGTCGATGAGCTCGACGTGCACGGCGTCGCGCCCGAACCGCGCGACGAGCTCGTCGAGGGCGCGGCCCGCGGCATCCGCCCCGCCCTCCTCGAGGGCACGGCGCACCGCCCCCTTGCGGCATCCCGTGAGCACCGCCCAGTGGCTCCCGCCGATCGCGGCGAGCTCGTCGAGGTCGTACACGGGGCGCCCCTTCTCGCCGCCGCGCAGATTCGCCTCCGTCATCGCGCGCGCGAGGCGGTGATAGCCCTCCGTGCCGCGCGCGAGCACGACGAGGTGCTCGCCCTCGGGATCGGGCTCGCCGTTCTGCGGACCGGCCAGGCCGAGCGAGAGCTCCACCCCGAAGACGGTCGCGACGCTCGAGGTCTCCGCAGCCTCCGCGAAGCGGACGATGCCGGCGAAGGTGTCGTGGTCGACGAGCGCGAGAGCGGAGAGCCCCAGCCGCTCGGCCTCCTCGAGGAGCTCCTCGGGCGAGGACGCGCCGTCGAGGAAGCTGAAGCTCGAGTGCGCGTGCAGTTCGGCGTAGGGGAGAGCATCGGCGTCGCGTACGAGCTCGCGAGGCGGCAGGTAGGGGCCGCGCTTGCGCGAGAACGCGGGGCCGTCGCCGCCGTCGTGGGCATCGTCCTGAGCGGGACGACGCCCCGAGAGGGTGCGCTCGAACTCCGCCCAGGGGACCGGGGGATTGCTCCACCCCATCAGCGGCCGCCCATCAGTCGTACCGCCCCTCGGCCCACCAGCCCTCGCCGTCGAGCACGAGCAGCCACGCGCATCCGCTCGCGTCGACGGCCTGCACGCGATGCGCGGTGCGAGCTGCCGCGGGATCCCACCAGCGCTCCTCGAGGGGCCACGGCCCCGCCCACGCGGTGAGGTCGCGGCGCGTGCCGGTCTGCGACACGATGACGGCAGGCGCCGCGCTCACACGTCCCCGCTCGTCGACCGTGACGGGACGGCCGTGCGCATCCTCCACGCGGAGGGGCCGCGGCACGGCGTAGACGGTCGTGGGCTGCGGGTCGGGAAGCGCCCCGGGCCACGGATGGGCGCGCCCGCGGGCGACGGAGGCGCGGTCGCCCCACGGCACGAGCGCCTGACGGTCGGCGGGGCGGCGACCACCCGTGAGCTGCGGGGTGAGCACCCCGCGATGCCCCACCATGCCCTGCACGCGCGAGAGCACCGAGTGCACGCGCTCGTCGGGGCCCGTGCCCCACAGCCCCGTCTCGTGCACGTGGACCGGGTCGACGGCGTCGGGGCTCACCCGCACGCGCGCGACGGGCGAGCGCAGCACCTCGGTGGCCTGCAACTGCCAGCGCACGCGATCGACGACCTCGGCGGCGGAGAACGACCGCGGGTGCAGCCACACCCGCTCGTCGAGCTCGCCGTTCTCACCCGTGAGCTCGACGCGGAGGGCCGTGCAGACGAGCCGCTCGCCGATGAGGGCGCGCACGAAGTCGTCGCACGCCGCCCGCACGCCGAAGGCGACCTCGTCGACGCGCTCGACGGGGGGCTCGAAGTCGACGACGGCGTCGATGTCGCGCGGCGGGATGCGGGGCGTCGCGGGGCGTTCGTCGCGTCCGCGGGCGAGGGCGTGCAGCCGGGCGCCGAGCGGCCCGAAGCGCGCCGCGACATCCGCCGCGTCGAGCCCCGTGAAGGCGCCGAGGGTGCGGATGCCGAGCCGCGGCAGGAGGGATGCGAGCTCGGGGTCGCCGAGGGCTGCGACGGGCAAGGGGGCGAGGAAGGCCCCCGCAGCGCCCGCGGGGACGATCCGCACGGCGTCGGGGACGCGTGAGGCGGCGTCTCCGGCGCCCCGCGCGGCGAGCTCGGCCGCGAACAGCCCGTCGGCGATCCCGACGCGCGCGCCGGACGCCCCGGCCCCCGCAGCGATCCCGGCGACCGTGCGCGCCGCCGCGAGCTCCCCGCCGTAGTAACGCGCGGGCCCCCGTGCGCGCACCGCGGCCGTGCCGGGGGCGAGCGGATGCCAGCCGGGCAGAGCCTCCTCGAGGGCGGTGAGCACCGCCTCGAAGGCGCGTGCCGCGATCTCCGGCCGCTCACGTTCGACGCGCAGTCCGGGGCAGCGCCCTTGCGCCTCCCGCTGACGCATGCCGAGCCGCACGCCCTGCGCACGTGCCGCGGGCGTGCACGCCGTCACGGCGCCGCCGGCGATGAGCGCGACGGGCTCGGACTCGGGGATGCGATGCTCGCGCGCCTGAGCGCGCACGGCCCAGTCGGGGACGTGGAGCACGAGGAGTCGGGGAGCGGAGCTCATGCTCCATTCTCGAACACATGTTCGAACGGGTCAACTCCCGCGGCCCCTCAGCCCACGAGCTCGACCTCCGCGATGACGACGTCGCCCGGCTCGACACCCTCGGCACGGCGGATGCGGGCGCCCACCACGAGGCTGTACGTGCCCGACGATGCGGAGGGGAAGATCGAGGTCGACCAGCTCGTGGCGCCGATGCGTGCGACGACCTTGACGGCCCCGAAGCCGGCGCGCGGCAGCGCGTCCACCCACTCGTGGATCTCGGCGGACTGCTCGGGCGGCAGCTCGACGAAGTACCACTCGTCGCGCACGCGCGCCTCCCAGCGCCGCAGCTCGGACTCGAAGCGGTACCGCATCGCGCCAGCCTAGGCGGCTCAGCCGAGGGCCCGCAGGGGGGCGGGGACGGCGGCCGTCTCGCCGGGTGCGCGGGCGACGACGGGAGAGACGGCCCCTGCGGCATCCGGCAGCCAGAGGCGCCGAGACCGCGTGCGCCCCGCCCACGCGGGGGAGCTCGACGCGACCGTCACCTGCCGCGCCGCGAGGTGCCCGAAGCCCGCGCCGAGGCCCGCCCAGTCGCTCTCGGCGATCTCGAGGCGGGCGTGCGCGCGCGGCCAGTCGCGCATCGCGACGAGCACGGCCTCGCGCTGCCGCAGGCGCGCCGCGAGTCGACCCGCCGCCGCCTCGCCGACGCGGGCCCGGGCGGGCGGCTGGACGAGCACGACCGCGACGGCGTCGACGAGCGCCGACACGACGGGGAACCACTGCTCGCCCGGCTGGGGCACGAGCACGAGCCGGGTGAGGTCGAGGCCCGCGGCGGCGGCCGCCTCGATCCCGAGATCCGGCATGCCGACGACGGCGCACCACGCACCCGCGCGACTCGGCTCCCGCAGCAGTTCGAGCGCGAGGGCCGTCGACCCGTCGACGGCGTAGCTGCCGCCCGCGACGAGAGCCCCCTCGGGCAGGAGCTCCGCGATCGCCTCGGAGGTCGGCAGGGTGCGGTCGGCGAGCCGCGTGCGCTGCATACCGCGGATGCGGTCCTGCAGGCGCCGGATCTCATCCGCGCGCGCCGTCTCGAACATGCGTTCGATGATACGCCGAGCGGCCGACCTCGGGCAGGGCCGACGTCAGGGCAGGAGCGGCAGCGCGGGGAGGGCGTCGGATGTCGAGAGGGTCGCGACCCAGCTGAACACGACGAATGCGACGACGTTGACGACGACCGTCACCCAGAAGACCACCTGGAAGCTCATCTTGACCGTCTTGTGCCGCACGACCTGCTGGGCGATCACGGCGCCCGGCCAGCCGCACGCGAGCCCGAGCGCGAGCAGCGAGCCCTCGCTGAGCCGCCAGCCCTCCGCTTCCGCCGCCTTCTTGTCGAGCGCGTACGCGACGAACGTGACGAACGACATCCCCACGTAGAGCACCCACACCCAGAACGGGATCGGACGGATGAGCGCGACGACGAACGCGATGCCGAGGAACCCGACGACGGCGAGGTAGCCGAGCCGACTCGCGCGCTTCGTGGGCGTGAGCCGCACGTAGGGAGCCGCGACGGGGGCGCGGCGACCCGCGGCGGCCGAGAGGAGGGTCGCACGCCCCGCGCGCCGCTTGCCCTCGGGGGAGAGCTCGAGCTCGTAGCCGATCTCGTCGCCCTGCATCGGCCGCGGCTGCCCCTGCCCGAACGCGGAGATGTGCACGAACACGTCGGGACCGCCGACGGCGGGGGTGACGAAGCCGAAACCGCGCTCGTCGTTCCACGTCGTCAGCACGCCGCTCATCCGCACCGGGCCAGGTTTCATGGTGATCGGATGCTACGTCCGCATCGTCGGGGACGACAGACGCGCCCGGCGCGTCGCGTACCCCGTCTCCGGGGGGAGACCCGTCCCCCTTCCCCGGAATAGGGGTACGGCGGTTCCCGGGTTCGGGGTACAGCTTCGCGTGCCTGCCGACGAGCCCACCGAGACGACGAAGGCCCCGGACGAATCGTCCGGGGCCTTCCACTCGCGTGCGCGAGGGGGGACTTGAACCCCCACGCCCTATACGGGCACTAGCACCTCAAGCTAGCGCGTCTGCCAATTCCGCCACCCGCGCGAGTGCGATCCTCACCAGGAGGACCGGAGATAGACACTAGCACGCTCCGGGAACCCCGCTCGACCACTCCGCCCGTCGAAGGTCCCCGGACGGGTACCGTGGGGGCATGGACGGCGCGCTCGAGGACACCGCCCGCATCGCCCGAGACCTCATCCGCTTCGACACCACCAACTGGGGTGACGGTCGAGCCGCGGGGGAGACGGAGGCCGCGGAGTACGTCGAGGCGGAGCTGCGCTCGCTCGGCCTCGAACCGCGCCTCTACGACGCCGCCCCGCGCCGTACGAGCGTCGTCGCGCGCGTCGAGGGCGCCGACCCCACGCGGCCCGCGCTCGTCGTGCACGGCCACCTCGACGTCGTGCCCGCCGACCCCGCCAACTGGAGCGTCGACCCCTTCGCCGGCGAGATCCGCGACGGGATGCTGTGGGGCCGCGGCGCCGTCGACATGAAGGACATGGACGCCATGATCCTTACGAGCCTCGGCGACATCCTGCGCTCCGGGCGTCGACCGGCACGCGACCTCGTCGTCGTGTTCTTCGCCGACGAGGAGAACGGGGGAGTGTTCGGCTCGCACCACCTCGTGACGCGGCATCCCGAGCTCTTCGCGGGCGCGACCGAGGCGATCAGCGAGGTCGGCGGGTACTCGATCGACGTCGGGGGGCGACGCGCCTACCTGCTCCAGACCGGCGAGAAGGCGCTCCTGTGGGTGCGTCTCGTCGCGCGCGGGGTCGCCGCCCACGGCTCACGCGTCATCCGCGACAACGCGATCACCAAGCTCTCCGAGGCGGTCGCGCGCATCGGGCGTCACGAGTGGCCCGTGGAGGTGGGCATGACGGCGAGCTCGATGCTCGACGGGGTGCGCCGCATGCTCGACGCGAGCCCCGAGGAGGACCCCGTCGAGCTCATCGAGCGCATCGGTGTGGGCGCGGGCTTCCTGCGCGGCACCGTGCGCACGACGTCCAACCCGACCGTGCTGCAGGCCGGCTACAAGCACAACGTCATCCCCGATCGTGCCGAGGCGCTCGTCGACATCCGCCCCTTCGCGGGGCAGGAGGAGGCCGTGCTCGCCGAGCTGCGCGAGCTCGCGGGGCCCGACGTCGAGGTCGAGATCGTGCACCACGACGTGGGCCTCGAGACGCCCTTCTCGGGCCCGCTCGTCGAGAAGATGGTCGCCTCGCTCCAGCGTCACGACCCGGGGGCCGAGGTGCTCCCGTACCTGCTCTCGGGCGGAACCGACAACAAGGCGCTCAGCATGCTCGGCATCACGGGCTACGGCTTCGCGCCCCTTCGCCTGGGACCCGAGCTCGACTTCCCCGGCATGTTCCACGGCGTGGACGAACGCGTGCCGCTCGACGCGCTCGCCTTCGGCCGCGCCGTCCTCACGGATCTGCTCCTCGACGCCTGACCTCCTCGTCCGCGCGGCGGACGCCGACCGCCCCCGCGCCTGACAGAATCGACCCCCGTGGACTTCCTCGAAGCGATCATCCTCGGCATCATCCAGGGGCTCACCGAGTTCCTCCCGATCTCGTCGAGCGCGCACCTGCGCATCTTCGGCGACCTCGTCGGCTGGGGCGACCCGGGGGCGACCTTCACGGCCATCACGCAGCTCGGCACCGAGACGGCCGTGCTCATCTACTTCTGGAAGGACATCACGCGCATCATCGGCGCGTGGTTCCGCTCGCTCACGCCGGGCGGGGGAGGCAAGCGCTCGACGGGGGTCCGCAAGGGCGACCCGGATGTGCGGCTCGGCTGGCTCATCGTCATCGGCACGGTCCCGATCGTGCTCGTCGGCTTCTTCCTGCAGGACACCATCCGCACGGCACTCCGCTCGCTGTGGGTCGTCGCGATCGTGCTCATCGCCTTCGGCGTGCTCCTGTGGCTCGCCGACCGCCTCGGCCGCCGCACCAAGAACATCGACGAGATGAGCTACCGCGACGGCATCCTCGTCGGGCTCGCCCAGATGCTCGCGCTCATCCCGGGCGTGAGCCGTTCGGGTGCGTCGATCAGCGCGGGGCTCGCCCTCGGCTACACACGTCCCGCCGCGGCGCGCTTCGCGTTCCTGCTCGCCGTCCCCGCCGTCTTCGGCTCGGGCCTCTACGAGACCTACACGGCGCTCACGTGCGAGCCGGGGGTCGACGCGGGATGCGGCGTCGGCTACGGGCTGGGCCCGACCATCGCGGCGACCGTCGTCGCATTCGTCGTGGGTCTCGCGGTCATCGCGTTCCTCATGCGCTACCTCGAGAAGCGCTCGTTCCTGCCGTTCGTGATCTACCGCATCGCGCTCGGCGGCGTCGTCATCGTGCTGCTCACGACGGGCGTGCTCCAGCCCTGACGGGGCGACGCTACGGCGTCGGGGGCTGGTCGCCGTCGCGCTTGCGCAGGTAGCGCTCGAACTCCTCCGCGATCGCGTCACCCGACGCCTCCGGGGAGTCGACGGTGTCGCGCGCCTGCTCGAGCTGCTCGATGTACGCCGTCATGTCGTCGTCGTCGCTCGCGAGCTCGTCGATGCCGCGCTCCCAGGCCGCTGCGTCCTCCGCGAGCGAACCGCGGGCGATCTCGACGTCGAGGAAGTCCTCGAGGCGCTCCACGAGCGCGAGCGTCGCCTTGGGGGAGGGCGCGTTGTGCACGTAGTGCGGCACCGACGCCCAGATCGAGACGGTCGGGATGCCGGCGCGCTCCGCGGCGTCCGCGAGCACCGAGATGATCCCGACGGGCCCCTCGTAGCTCGACCGTTCGAGGCCGAAGCGCTCGCGCACGGAGGAGTTCTCGCTCGAGGCGAAGACGGCGATCGGGCGTGTGTGTGGAACGTCCGCGAGCATCGCGCCGAGGAACACGATCCGCTCGATGCCGGCCACGGAGATCGCGTCGAGCACCTCCTCCGCGAAGGTCTTCCACCCGCGGGACGGCTCCGTCCCGAGCAGCACGTGAACGCCGTCGGCGCCGTCGACCGGGCCCGACAGCACGACGCTCGGCCACGCGAGGACGCGATCGCCGTTCTCGTCGAACGTGCTCACGGGGCGGTTGAACTGGTAGTCGAAGTAGTCCTCCGGCTCGACCTCGACGAGGGGGACGAGCCGGAGCTGGTCGCGCAGCGTGCGCACGGCGGTCGAGGCCGCCTCACCCGCGTCGTTCCAGCCCTCGAAGGCCACGACGAGCGTCGAGCCGCCCCGGCCCCAGTCGTCCTCTGCCTGCACCGCTCCGCCTCTCCGCCCGACCCGGGCGTCCGTCTCAGGATAGGCCCGCGCCCGTAGACTTGCCGGTCGTGAGCACTCCCGTCCCGGTTTCCCCGTCGGCCGTCCTGTGGGACATGGACGGCACCCTCGTCGACACGGAGCCGTACTGGATGGTGGCCGAGCACGAGCTCGTCGCCGAATGGGGCGGAACGTGGACGCACGAGGACGGGCTCCAGCTCGTCGGTCAGGGGCTGTGGAGCTCGGCGCTCGTCTTCCAGTCGCGCGGCGTCGCCCTCGAGCCGCAGCAGATCATCGACACGCTCACCGACCGCGTGCTCGCGCAGATCACCGACCACGTGCCGTGGCGGCCGGGCGCACGGGAGCTGCTCGCCGGGGTGCGCGCCGCCGGCATCCGCACCGCGCTCGTGACGATGTCGATCCGGCGCATGGCCGACAGGATCGTCGCGTCGCTCGAGCGCGAGCTCGGCGGCCCCGCCTTCGACGTCATCGTCGCGGGCGACGAGGTCGAGCGCCCGAAGCCCTACCCGGACGCGTACCTCCGCGCCGCCGAACTGCTCGACGTGCCGATCCACGACTGCGTCGCGGTCGAGGACTCCGAGCCGGGCGCCGCGTCCGCCGTCGCCTCGGGTGCCACGACGTTCGTCGTGCCCTTCCACGTGCCGCTGCCCGCGAGCCCCGCCTACGCGCTCGTGCCCGACGGACTCGCGACGCTGCACCCCGACGACCTCGCCGCCGCCCACGCCGCGCGACGCGCCGCGGGAGCCGCCCGATGAGCGCCTTCGCGGCGGGCGACCGCGTGCAGCTCACGGGCCCCAAGAACCGGCTGCACACCATCACGCTCGAGCCCGGCAAGCAGTTCCACACGCATCGCGGGACCCTCGAGCACGACGCCCTCATCGGCCTGCCCGACGGCTCGGTCGTCGTGGCCTCGAACGGCGACGCCTACCTCGCCCTCCGCCCCCTGCTGGCCGACTTCGTCATGTCGATGCCGCGCGGCGCGGCGATCGTCTACCCCAAGGACGCCGCGCAGATCCTCGCGATCGCGGACATCTTCCCCGGTGCGACGGTCGTCGAGGCGGGTGTCGGGTCGGGCGCCCTCTCGCTGTGGCTCCTGCGCGCCATCGGCTCCGAGGGCACGCTCCACTCCTTCGAACGCCGGGAGGAGTTCGCGGAGGTCGCCAGGGCCAACGTGACCGCGTTCCTGGGCCGGACGCCCGAGAACTGGTCGATCGGCATCGGCGACCTCGCGGATGCGCTGCCCGAGACGGTCGAGCCGGGCACCGTCGACCGTGTCGTGCTCGACATGCTCGCGCCGTGGGAGTGCCTCGACGCCGTCTCCGACGCGCTCGCCCCCGGCGGCGTGCTCATCTGCTACGTCGCGACCGCGACCCAGCTCTCGCGCGTCGCGGAGGCGATCCGCGACACCGGCCTGTACACCGAGCCCAGCTCGACCGAGACGCTCGTGCGGGGCTGGCACGTCGAGGGTCTCGCCGTGCGTCCCGATCATCGAATGGTCGCACACACGGCGTTCCTCATCGCCGCGCGGCGGCTCGCCCCCGGCGCGGTCCTCCCGCGGCCCGCTCGCCGCGCCTCGAAGACCGACTACGACGCCGAGGACGTGGAGCTCTGGACCCCCGGCGCGCTCGGCGTGCGCGACAAGACCGACAAGCGCATCCGCCGCGTCGTGCGCGACGCCCGACAGCTCGCGGACCGCACCTCGCGACGCACCGACCCCGAGGGGTCGGGGGCCGGGGCGCCGGAACAGTAGACTCGTCTCGCCTCCGTGCACCCCTTCCGCCGCCTGTCAGGAAAGTAGGCATCGTGCGCCGTACCTCCGCGCTCGTCAGTTCCGTCGCCGTCGTGACGGTGCTCTCCGCCGCGCTCGTCGGATGCGCTGCCTCGCCCGACGACGTCACGGGCTGCGAGCCCCTCGTCGCCGGCGGCGACGCCTCGGCGCTCGTCGAGGCGACGGGCGAGGTCGGCTCGGCCCCCGAGGTGTCGATCCCCGCGCCGCTCGTGGCGGATGCCGCGGAGCGCACGGTGCTCGAGAAGGGCGAGGGTCTCGTCGCGCGCGTCGGCATGACGGTCGACTTCGACGCGGCGGTCTACGACGGCCGGACCGGTGACCTCCTGATCAAGTCGGCCTTCAACGGCACCCAGGGCGTGCGCTACCGGGCGGGTCTGCCCATCTCGTCCACGCAGGACGAGGCGAGCTCGCTCGCGCGGGCGCTCGTGTGCGCACAGCCGGGCGAGCGCATCGCCCTCGCGACGCCGGCGGACGACACGGGCATCGACCTCTCCGGCGCGGGCGTCACGGGCGACAGCACGGTCGTCGTCGTCCTGGACGTGCAGGAGGTCTTCCTCGGCAAGGCCGACGGGGTCAACCAGCTGCCGCAGGACGGCCTCCCCGTCGTCGTGACGGCCCCCGACGGGACCGTCGGCGTCACCGTGCCCTCCGGGATCGAGGCCCCGACCGAGAACCGGACGGCCGTCATCAAGCTCGGCTCCGGCTCGAAGCTCGCGGCCGAGGACCTCGCCGTGCTGCAGATCGCGAACTGGGCCTGGCCGACGGGCGACGACGCCGAGATCGACGAGAAGACCTCGACCTGGGACCAGGGCAAGATGCCCGAGACGGTCGCCCTGACCGC
The DNA here is from genome assembly GCA_023428065.1 of Actinomycetes bacterium. GTDB lineage: Bacteria > Actinomycetota > Actinomycetes > Actinomycetales > Microbacteriaceae > Homoserinibacter. Next base: position 35,753 of record JAEYZI010000061.1, read on the forward strand.
CTCCGGCGACCAGGCGATCCCGTCCGTATTCCTCGACGCCCTCATCGGGCTGCCGGTCGGCTCGCAGGTGCTCGTCGTCGTCGCGCCGACGGCCGAGTCGACGAACGCCAGCATCTTCGTCTTCGACGTCCTCGGCATCCAGTCCGCCCCCGGCACGAGGTAGGCCCCCACGAGCGCGAACCCCGCCCCCGCGCCGGTTCCCGTCGAGGATCGGCTCTTCAGCCTCGTCCTCGCCCTGCTCGCGACCGAGTCCGGTCTCACCAAGACCGAGATCCTGTCGAGCGTGCGCGGCTACGCGCAGCGCTACATCGCGGGGGGCGACAACGCGAACCTCGAGCGGCAGTTCGAGCGCGACAAGGACGACATCCGCGAGCTCGGCGTGCCGCTCGAGACGATCGAGCCGCTCGGCGAGCCGGGCGACAACCACAACCTGCGCTACCGGATCCCCAAGGGCGCGTACGAGCTGCCGGAGGACGTGCGCTTCGACTCCGACGAGATCGCGCTGCTCGGCCTCGCGGCGATGGCGTGGCGCGAGGGGTCGCTCAACGCGGAGTCGCGGCGGGCCCTCGTGAAACTGCGCGCCCTCGGCATCTCCGCCGACGAGCCCGTGCTGGGCTACGCGCCGCGGCTGCGGCTGCGCGACGCCGCGTTCGACCCGCTGACGCAGGCGATCGACCGCCACCAGCTCGTGCGCTTCGACTACCTCAAGCCGGGCGAGGAGCGGGCACGCACGCGCGAGGTCATCCCGCTCGCCCTCGTGCAATACGACGGGCGCTGGCACCTGTCGGCGGAGGAGCTCGCGACGGGGGAGCGCAAGACCTTCCTGCTGCGCCGCATCGTCGGCAAGGTGACGGCGGGCAAGCCCACCCCGGAGCGCCCCGGCGACCACACGGCACGCTCGCTCGCGGAGCTCGAGGAGGTGTGGCGGCGGGGCGTCGCCGACATCGAGGTGCGCGCGGGATCGGATGCCGCCCTCCGTCTCGCGCACCGCCGCGGCACCGAGGAGATCGCCCCCGGCATCCTGCGCGTGCACTACGTGGACCTCGCGATCCTCGCCGACGAGCTCGCGGGCTTCGGGCCCGAGGCGCTCGTCGTGTCGCCGCCCGCCCTGCGCGACGCGGTCGTCGAGCGGCTCGAGAGGACGGTGGCCGACCATGGCTGACCGGCGCCACCGCACGCCCGCGCGCTCCGTGCCGCCCACGGGCTCGCGCGACAAGCTCGCGTTCCTCCTCGCGCTCGTGCCGTGGCTGCTCGAGCACGACCGGGTGAGCGTCGCGGAGGCCGCCGCCCACTTCGGCGTGAGCGAGGACGACATCCGCAGCTCGGTCTCGCTCGTCGCGATGAGCGGCGTGCCCGGGTCCACCGCGACCTACCAGCACGAGGACCTCTTCGACATCGACTGGGACGCCTTCGAGCTGCACGACGAGATCGCGATCACGCAGCACGTCGCGATCGACGACGCCCCGCGCCTCTCGGCGCGCGAGGCCGCCGCGCTCATCGCGGGACTCCAGTACCTGCAGTCGCTCCCCGAGAACGCCGACCGCGTCGCGATCCGCAACCTCGTCGAGAAGCTCTCGCGCGGCGCATCGGGCGCCCCGAGCCCGCTCGCCGTCGCGGGCGATCCCGACAGCGAGGTGATCGGCCTCGTCCGGCGCGCGGTCGCCGACGGACGCCGCGTGCGCTTCGCCTACCTCAACTCGCGCGGCGAGCGGGAGGAGCGCGACGTCGACCCGCTGCGGGTCGAGTCGATCGACTCCGACTGGTACCTGCGCGGCTGGTGCCACCTGCGGGGCGCCCTGCGCACCTTCCGTTTCGACCGCATGAGCGACATGACCGTGACCGACGCGCCTATCGAGCACGACGCCTCGGAGGTGCGCCTCCCGGACACGCTCTTCGAGCCCTCCGCGGAAGACCTCGAGGTCACGATCGAGGCGGCCCCCGAGGTCGTGGGCCTGCTCGCCGACTACATCCCGGACGGCGCGCTCACGAGCGAGGTGGGCGACCGCATCCGCACGACGCTGCGCGTCTCGCACTACCACGGGCTCAAGCGGCTCATCGCGGGCATGCCCGGAACCGTGCGCGTCGTCGCCCCGGAGCAGGCGCGCCGCGCGGTCGCGGAGTGGGCCGCGGCGGGACTCAGCCGGTACGCGTAGACTGTGCGGCAGACCCGCACACCGACGAGGACGTTCCCATGCTCACTCTTCCCCTGTTCGTGAACCAGTGGCAGACCTGGCTCATCATCCTCGTCGTCGTGCTCGTGCTCTTCGGCGCCACGCGTCTGCCCGCGCTCTCCAAGAGCCTCGGCCAGTCCGTCAAGATCTTCCGCAGCGAGATGAAGAACGACGACGCCGACGGCACGACGAAGTCCGAGGCGTCCGAGCCGACGAAGCCGGCCGACAGCGCCACGCCGACCGACAAGTCGTAGGCGTGGCCGGCGGCACCGCCCGGTCGCATCCCCGCAAGAACAACCCCGAGCGGCGGATGTCGCTCGCAGAGCATCTCATCGAGCTGCGCAAGCGCCTCACGCGCAGCGCGTTCGCCGTGCTCGGGGGAACGATCATCGGCTGGATGATCTACGACCTCGGCTGGATCGGCGAGCTCCTCGACCCGGCGGTCCCCGGCGCCGCCGAGACTCTCGCGGGGCAGGGCACGTGGGCGGCGATCTCGGGGCCGGTGTTCCACATCGCCCACGAGCTCGGGCTCGATCCCGAGAAGATCACGCTCAACTTCTCGACCCTGACGGGCGCCCTCGACATCCAGTTCCAGGTGTCGCTCGTCGTCGGCATCATCCTCTCGAGCCCGGTGTGGCTCTACCAGATCTTCGCGTTCTTCGTGCCGGGCCTCACGAAGCGCGAGCGCCGCTACGTCTTCGGATTCTTCTTCTCGGCCGTCCCGCTCTTCCTGCTCGGCTGCGCCGCCGGCTGGATGGTGCTGCCGCGCATCGTCGAGTTCATGTTCCGCTTCGTGCCGCCGGGGGCGTCGCAGCTCTACGACACGAAGACCTACGTCGACTTCATTCTCAAGCTCCTTCTCGCGACGGGCGTCGCGTTCGTCATGCCGGTCTTCCTCGTGCTGCTCAACTTCGCGAGCGTGCTGCGGGGCGGGACGATCCTCCGCGGCTGGCGCTGGGCCGTGCTCATCATCGTCGTCTTCACCGCGATGGCGACCCCCGCCGCCGACCCCATCTCGATGCTGCTGCTCGCGCTGCCGATGGTGCTGCTCTACTTCGCGGCGGTCGGCGTCGCCGTCTGGCACGATCGCGTCGCGGACAGGCGCCAAGCCGCCTTCGAGGCGGGCCTCAGCGGCGCATGAGCACCGACGCCGAGCTCTCGCCCGCTGAGCGGTACGCCGCCTTCCGAGCACGCTCGCGCACACCTGAGCTCGAGGCGTTCCGCGCGCGCCTCGACGTGGAGCTCGACGACTTCCAGGTCGAGGCGTGCCGCTCGCTCGAGGAGGGGCGCAGCGTGCTCGTCGCGGCGCCGACGGGCGCCGGCAAGACGATCGTCGCGGAGTTCGCCGTGCACCTCGCCCTCGCCACTCCGACGGCGAAGGCTTTCTATACGACGCCCATGAAGGCCCTCAGCAACCAGAAGTACGCCGAGCTCGCCGCCGAGCACGGCGCCGAGAACGTCGGGCTGCTCACGGGCGACACCAACATCAACTCGGGCGCACGGGTCGTCGTCATGACGACCGAGGTGCTGCGGAACATGCTCTACGCCGACTCTCCGCTGCTGCGCGACCTGGCCTTCGTCGTCATGGACGAGGTGCATTACCTCGCCGACCGTTTCCGCGGCGCCGTGTGGGAGGAGGTCATCATCCACCTCCCGCGCGAGGTTCGGATGGTGTCGCTCTCGGCGACCGTGTCGAACGCGGAGGAGTTCGGCGATTGGCTGCAGGCCGTGCGCGGCGACACCGACGTCGTCGTCTCGGAGCGCCGCCCCGTGCCGCTCGAGCAGCACGTCCTCGTGCGCGGCAAGCTCGCCGACCTCTTCGACGGCGCGCAGTCGCCCGACGCGCCCCCGCGCGTCAACCCCGAGCTCGCGCGCCTCGCGATCGCGGGCGGCCGCGGTCCCGGCACCTACCGTGGACCGCATCCGGGCCGGCACCAGCGCAAGGGCGAGGTGCTGCGCGACCGAATCTCGCGGCCCGAGGTGATCCGTCTGCTCGAGGACCGCCACCTGCTCCCCGCCATCTTCTTCGTCTTCAGCCGGAACGGATGCGACCAGGCGGTCGAGCAGGTGCTGCGCTCGGACGTGCGTCTCACCGAGCGCTGGGAGCGCGACGAGATCCGCCACCTCGTGGAAGAGCGGTGCGCGGGCCTGCGCGACGAGGACCTCGGCGTGCTCGGCTACTTCTCGTGGCTCGAGGGACTCGAACGCGGCGTCGCCGCCCATCACGCGGGCCTCATCCCGACGTTCAAGGAGGTCGTCGAGGAGCTCTTCCAGCGCAAGCTGCTGAAGGCGGTCTTCGCGACCGAGACCCTCGCGCTCGGCATCAACATGCCGGCCCGCACCGTCGTGCTCGAGAAGCTCGAGAAGTTCAACGGCGAGGCGCGCGTGCCGATCACGCCGGGGGAGTACACGCAGCTCACGGGACGCGCCGGCCGCCGGGGGATCGACGTCGAGGGGCACTCGGTCATCCAGTGGGCCGCGGGCCTCGACCCGCAGGCGGTCGCCCAGCTCGCGTCCCGCCGCAGCTACCCGCTCAACTCGAGCTTCCGCCCGACCTACAACATGGCGGTCAACCTCATCGAGCAGTTCGGTCGCGACCGCACGCGCGAGATCCTCGAGAGCTCCTTCGCGCAGTTCCAGGCGGACCGCGCGGTCGTCGACCTCGCCCGCAAGATCCGCGAGCAGGAGAAGTCGCTCGCGGGCTACGCGGAGGCGATGCGCTGCCACCTGGGCGACTTCGGCGAGTACGCCGGCATCCGACGCGAGCTGAGCGACCTCGAGCGCAAGCAATCGCGCGCCCACGAGGGGTCGCGCGGGGAGCGCGAACGCCGTCAGCGGCAGATCGAGGCGCTGCGTCGGCGCATGAAGCAGCACCCGTGCCACGCGTGCAACGACCGCGAGGCCCATGCGCGCTGGGCGGAGCGCTGGTTCCGGCTCAAGCGCGATACGGACCGGCTCGCGAGCCAGGTGCGCGGCCGCACGGGCGCGGTCGCGCAGGTCTTCGACCGCATCACCGAGCTCCTGCTCGAGCTCGGCTACCTCGAGCACGACGCCCACGGCAGGCTCGTCGTCACGGCGGAGGGGCGCCGCCTACGCCGGATCTACGGCGAGCGCGATCTGCTCGTCGCGGAATGCCTGCGGCGCGGCCTGTGGGACGGAGCGGATGCCCCGACGCTCGCCGCGCTCGTGAGCGCGCTCGTCTACGAGCCGCGCCGCGAGGACGCCGGCATCGTGCGGGAGTACCCGAAGGGCCGCTTCGCCGCGATGTTCGGCGCGACCGAGGGCGTGTGGTCCGAGCTCAGCGTGCTCGAGGAGGATCGACGGCTGCCCGAGACGGCGCCGCTCTCGGCGGCCCTCGCATCCGCGACGCACCGCTGGGCCCGCGGAGGCCGGCTCGACGCCGTGCTGCGCGACACCGACCTCGCGGCGGGCGACTTCGTGCGCTGGATGAAGCAGGTGATCGATCTCCTCGACCAGATCTCGATCGTCGCCGACGGTCCGCTCGGTCGCACGGCGCGCGACGCGATCGACGACGTGCGGCGCGGTATCGTCGCCTACTCGAGCGTCGGCTGACCCACCGGAAGGAGTGACATGTCGTTCCAGGCATATCTCGACACGATCGAGGAGAAGACGGGCCTCACCCCGCGCCAGATCATCGCGAAGGCCCACGAGCGGGGCTTCGACGCCTCCACCAAGGCGACGCCGATCGTGCAGTGGCTCGCCGACGAGTACGGCCTCGGCAGAGGCCACGCGATGGCGCTCGTGCACGTCATCACGAAGGGCCCGCAGATCAGCGACGTGGGCAGCGGCGGGATCCACGCCGACCCGACGAACGAGCTCTGGCTCGACGGCACGGCGAGCAATCCACACGGCTGAGGCGGGGGCGCAGGCGCCGCGCGCGCTCAGGCGCGTCGCCGTAGGCTGAATCTCCCATGCCCGCACCCGCCCTCGCACCCGACCCCGCACGCCCCTTCGTGCCCACGTGGGTCGCGGTGCTCCTCGCGCTCGTCGCGGGCCCCGTGACGGACGCGGCGTTCCCGGACATCGGATGGTGGCCGCTCGCCTTCGTCGGGGTCGCGCTCGTGCTCGTCGCGGCGTACGGACGTCGCGCGGCCGGGGGCTTCCTCGTGGGCCTCGTCTTCGGCGCGAGCTTCTACCTCGTGCACATCCCGTGGATGACGCAGTTCCTCGATCCGGGCCTCCCGTTCCTCGTCCGTGCGGTGCCGTGGTTCGCGCTGAGCCTCGTGATGGCCCTGTGGTGCGGGCTCGGCACGATGCTCATCGCGATCGCGACGCGCGTCGTGCCGCGCGCGGTACGGAGCGCGCTCAGCCGCATGCTCCTCGTCCCATTCGTCATCGCGGGCCTGTGGACGGCGCGCGAGGCGATCTCGAGCGTGTGGCCGTACGGCGGGTTCGCGTGGGGGCGCATCTCCCAGTCGCAGTCGGAGAGCCCCCTCGCGCCCCTCTTCGCCTGGCTCGGCGTCTCGGGCGTCGGCTTCGTCATGGTCTTCCTGGTCGCCGTCGCCGTCGTGGCGGTCCGCGAGACGGGCACTCCCGCCCTGCTGCGCACCATGCTCGTGACGGCCCTGGCCGCGATCCTCGTGGCCTTCCCCGCTTTCCCGACCACGACCGACGGCACGCTGCGCGTCGCGGCGGTGCAGGGCAACGGCCGCACCGGCTACTTCCACCACGCCGAGAACGCGACCGACAACCTCCTCGACCAGTACGACGCCACGGAGCCCGTCTACACCGAGGACGTCGACGTCGTCGTGTGGCCCGAGGGGGCGAGCGATCTCGACCCCCTGCGCGACCGGTTCGCCGCGCGCGTCTTCGAGTCGGTCGCGGTCGCAGCCGATGCGCCCCTCGTGGGATGGGCGGTCACGAACCGGGGCGACGAGTACTTCAACACCTCGATGGTGTGGCGCGCGGGGGAGGGGATCGTCGACTCCTACGACAAGCGCCACCCCGTGCCCTTCGGCGAGTACGTGCCCGATCGGGCCGTCTGGCGCGGCTTCGCGCCCGACCTCATCGACCTCATCCAGCGCGAGTACACGCCGGGATCGACGGATGCCGTCATGGACGTGGGTTCGGACGGCCGCTCGATCCTCGCGGCCTTCGCTATCTGCTTCGACATCGTCGACGACGTGCTCATGCGGGAAGGGGTGGCCGAGGGTGCGCAGCTCGTCCTCGCCCAGACCAACAACGCCGACTTCGGGCAGACCGACGAGAGCCTCCAGCAGCTCGCGATCGCGCGCATCCGGGCGATCGAGCTCGGGAGGTCGGTCGTCAACATCTCGACCGTCGGCGCGAGCGCGGTCATCCTGCCCGACGGGCGCACGGTCGCCGAGCTCCCGCGCTTCGAAGCGGGGGCGATGGTCGTCGATGTGCCGCTCAGCACGACGACGACCCCCGCGGTAGTGATCGGCCGGGGGGTCGAGTGGGGGGTCGCCGCGATCGCGCTCGGCGCGCTCATCGGCGCGGCGATCGGCGGGCGCCGTCGTCACGCCTGAGGCTCAGGCGCTCTTGCTCTTGTCGGCGGCCTCGCCGCGGCGGGCGCGCAGGTAGGCGAGGCGCTCCTCGAGGAGCTCCTCGAGCTCGGCGCGCGTGCGACGCTCGAGCAGCATGTCCCAGTGGGTGCGGGGCGCCTTGGTCTCGGCGGCCTCGCTCTCGACGAGCTTGCCGTCGTCGCCGACGAGGCGGCCCTCCTGTCCGGTGCGCGGCGAATCCCAGGTCTCGGGGATCTCCGCCTCGGCCGCGAAGACGACCTCGAACGTGGTCCCGTCGTCCGTGCGGTACACGGCCTTCTTCCGGGGCGAGAACTCGACTCCCTCTTCGCTCTGCATGCTCTGAGCTCCGAGTCGCATCCCGCGCAAGCTGCGATCCGCCATCGTGTGGCCTCCTCTTATGCGCCGTGTCGGTGTGTGCGCGTGTCATCGCGCACGGGGGGACGAGGTCCGGTGGGACGGCGTCACCCGAGTACAACGTCTACGGTGACGGATGCCATCCCCGGCACTCGGCGTTTACAGTGCATTCCCAGCCTCCTCGGCCCGCATTGGCAGCGAGGGGCGGAGCGCGCGGCTCAGCGCGCCCGGCGTCGCGCGGCGACGAGGGGTACGGCGAGGTCCGCCCGGTCCGTCACGATGCCGTCCACGCCGACATCGAGGAGGCGCCGCATCTCGTCCGGATCGTTGATCGTCCAGATGTGCACCTCGACGCCCGCCGAGTGGAAGGCGCGGACGGCGCGCTCGGTCGTGATCGTGGCGCCCGCGACGCGCACGGGCATTTGCACGGCGTCGACCCCCGCGAGGAGGCGACGCAACGCGCCGTGGGCCCCGGCGCGCGCGGCGTGGGCGGCGGGGACCGCTCGGGCGGCGGAGAGGGAGGTCGCCACGCCGGGGAGTTCGCGGACGACCGCGCGACGGCGCGCGGCCGAGAACGAGCCGATGAGCACGCGTTCGATCGCGCGCGCGTCGCGCACCGCCTTGACGGTGCCGGCGACGGCGTCCGCCGACTTCACGTCGATGTTGAACCGCGTCTCGGGGAAGGCGTCGAGCGCCTCGGCGAGCGAGCAGAATCCCTGACCCGCTCCGAGCTGCACGCGCCGCAGCTCGGCCGAGGTGAGCTGAGATACCTTCACCTCGCGGCCGGCGAGCCGCGTGAGGTCGGCGTCGTGACTGACCATCGCGACCCCGTCGGCCGATCCGTGCACGTCGGTCTCGATGTGGGTCACCCCGGCGTTCACGGCGTGCAGGAACGCCAGGAGGGTGTTCTCGGGCGCGTCGAGGGCGAGCCCGCGGTGCGCGAGCACGCGCGGGGGAGCGGGGACGAAGTAGCCCGCCTCCTCCGCCTTACGCGCGCGGCGCGGCATCCGTCCCGGGGGTGCGCGCGTGGCGCGGCGCGAAGAAGCCCTCGCCGATGCCCTTGAGCGCCTCGGTGAGCTCGCTCGGGATGATCCACAGCTTGTTCGAGTCGCCCTCCGCGAGCTTCGGGAGGGTCTGCAGGTACTGGTACGCGAGCAGCTTCGAGTCGGGGTCGCCGACGTGGATGGCGTTGAAGACGGTCTGGATGGCCTCCGCCTCGCCCTGCGCCCGCAGCACGGCGGCCTTCGCGTCGCCCTCGGCCTTGAGGATCGCGGCCTGCCGCTCGCCCTCGGCGCCGAGGATGGCGGCCTGCTTCGTGCCCTCGGCCGTCAGGATCGCGGCGCGACGGTCGCGCTCGGCGCGCATCTGCTTCTCCATCGAGTCCTGGATCGACACGGGCGGGTCGATGGCCTTGAGCTCGACACGGCTCACGCGGATGCCCCACTTGCCCGTCGCCTCGTCGAGCACGACGCGCAACTGGCCGTTGATGTTGTCGCGCGAGGTGAGCGCCTCCTCGAGGTTGAGACCGCCGACGACGTTGCGGAGCGTCGTCGTGGTGAGCTGCTCGACAGCGCCGAGGTAGTTGGCGATCTCGTAGGTCGCGGCGCGCGCATCCGTCACCTGGAAGTAGACGACCGTGTCGATCGACACGACGAGGTTGTCCTCGGTGATGACGGGCTGCGGCGGGAACGACACGACCTGCTCGCGCATGTCGACGAGCGGCCGCAGGCGGTCGATGATCGGCACGAGGATGTTGAGTCCCGGGCTCAGCGTCTTGTGGTAGCGGCCGAGCCGCTCGACGATGCCCGCGTAGGCCTGCGGGATGATCCGGATCGACTTGAACAGGATCGTGATGACGAAGATGACGATGATCGCGACGATGACGATCGTCACGATCGTCGGCACGAGGTTCGCGTCGGTCATGCGGATGCCTCCTCGGGCGTCGGATCGGTCGCGGGGACGACGACGGCGGTCGCGCCGTCGATCGCGGTCACCACGATGCGGGAACCCTCCTCGAGGCCGCGCGCGCCGATGCCCTCGGCGACGCGCGCGGTCCACACGTCGCCGTTGGCGAGCTTGACCTGGCCCGAACCGAAGCGGAAGTCGACGGTCACGACACCGCCGAGGCCGAGCAGGGCGTCGACGTTGCTGCGGGCGGGATCGCCCCCCTTGCGCAGCGCGTGGAGGAGCGGCGGCCGCACGAAGAGCACGAGCAGGAGCGCGAGGGCGGCGGCGACGATGAGCTGCACCCACCAGGGTGCGCCCACGAGGCCCGTCACGAGTCCGCCCACGGAGCCGAGCGCGAGCATGAGGAAGGTGAACTCGAGGGTGTTCACCTCGATGATGACGAAGAGGAGGATGAGGCCGAGCCAGAACACCCACGCCCAACTCGAGATCACATCGGGTTCCACGGCGGCATCCCTTCGTCGTCGTACCTCGAAACTAGCACCGTCGGGGGCGCATGCCCCGGATGCCGGGTCCGGCGACCGCGGTCGCTAGGGTGGGGGATCGTGAACGACGTGCTCGCCCCCGACTCGCTGCGCGGTGTCCGCGCCCTCATCACCGGCTCCTCGCGCGGCATCGGCGCCGAGACCGCCGCCTATCTCGCCGCTGCGGGCGCGAAGGTCGTCATCAACTACCGCAACAAGGAGGCCCGCGCGCAGAAGGTCGTCGCGGGCATCGAGGAGCGCGGGGGAGAGGCCATCGCGATCGGCGCCGACCTCACCGACCCGTCGTCGGTCGCCGCGATGTTCGCCGAGGTGCGTGAGCGCTGGGGCGGCCTGGACCTGCTCGTGCTCAACGCCTCGGGCGGCATGGAGTCGGGGCTCGGCGAGGACTACGCGATGCGCCTCAACCGCGACGCGCAGCTGAATGTGCTCGACGCGGCGCTGCCGCTGCTCGGTGCCGGCTCGCGCATCGTGTTCGTCACGAGCCACCAGGCGCACTTCATCGAGACGGTGCCGACGATGCCCGAGTACGAGCCCGTCGCGCGCAGCAAGCGCGCAGGCGAGGACGCCCTGCGCTCGCGCCTTCCGGAGCTCGACGCCGCGGGCGTCGCGTTCGTCGTCGTCTCGGGCGACATGATCGAGGGCACCATCACCGCGACGCTCCTCGAGCGTGTCAACCCCGGAGCGATCGCGTCGCGCCGCGAGGCCGCGGGCAAGCTCTACAACGTGTCCGAGTTCGCCGCCGAGGTCGCACGCGCCGCGGTCGAGGAGATCCCGGAGGACAACACGCGCCTCGTCGGCGACGTGAGCGACTTCGTCGGGCACTGACGGAGGCGACACCGTGGTGAGCGCGCACCGGCACCGTCTCGTGTCGCGCGTGCTGCTGTTCGACCGCGACGACCGCGTGCTGCTCTTCCTCACGACGGCGCCCGATTCCTCCGGAGTGGCCCGCTGGTTGACCCCCGGCGGAGGGGTCGACCCGGGGGAGAGCCACGAGGAGGCCGCCCGCCGCGAGCTTTTCGAGGAGACCGGGCTCGCCGTCGATGCGCTCCGCGGTCCCGTCTGGGCTCATGACTACGACGTCGAGTGGGACTCGGCCGACCACGACACGGGCCACGCGGAGTTCTTCGTGCACGTCACGGACGCGTTCGAGCCATCACCCGACGGCTGGACCGACGACGAGAAGGTCGACGTGCTCGAGCACCGCTGGTGGAGCCTCGCGGAGCTGCTCGCGGAGCGTCCGCGCTTCGAGCCTCCGCAGCTCCTCGAGCTCATCCGCCGCGAGCTGCCGTCCTGCACCGCCTGATCCTAAGCTAGCACTGATAAGCGCGATTATGTCAGTTTGAACCGCGTCGACGGGCCTCTTCATCGCGGGAAACGCCCTGCTCCTCCTCGCCACCGTCGCCGTCACGCGCACGGCGCGTCGGCGGGAGCCCGTCACCGCCTAACCGAGCAGCGCGTTCGCGCGGCCCACGCCCTCGAGCACGAGCGTCGTGCGGGTGACGAGCACGGGCTCGAGCTCGGGCGGGCACGCCTCGCGTGCGCGCTCCGCGCCGACGACCGCCGTGAGCTCGCCGAACGCGACGGCGGCCTCGTCCTCCGCTCCCTGACGGCACAGCACGGAGACGAGATCGCGCAGCGCGAGCGCGTAGCCCCCGCGGTCGCCCGCCTCCACGGCGGTCGCGACTGCCGCCGACAGCAGCTCGACCGCTTCCGGCCCCTCGACCCGCCACGCGAGCAGCTTCAGGACCCGAGTGAGGCAACGCGTCGCTCCGTGCTCACGCAGCACCTCGAGCTGAGGCGGATGAAGGTCGCGCTCCGCGGGAGGAACCGCGAGGGCATGCTCGAGCACCTCCGAGAGGGCCTGCTCGACGACGCGGTGCCGCGATGCCGCATAACGCACGCACTCGTGCGCCCACTCGGCGGCCCGGGGGTGGCTGTGCCCCTGCAGTCCCACGCACGACGCCATCGAGAACCGCACGTTGTCGACGTTGCGGGTGTCACCCTCGGCCGCGAACAGCTCGATGGCGTGCTCGAACGCCGCGAGGCCCCGCTCCATGTCGCTCGGGTGGCTCGTGAACCATCCGAGGCCCTCCGCGTGCAGAAGATGCGCACGCATCCACGGGCCGGGATCCGGGAGGCGTCTCGCGGCGGCCACGGATGCGAGGGCCCGCTCCCCCTCCCCGCTGAAGGCGGCGAGGACGGCCGCGAGGTGATGCGGGTGCACGTGGGTCTCGCCGAAGCGGGCGAGGGCCGCCTCGACGACCGGCGCGACGAGGCGCAGGTCGCGGAAGCACAGGGCGAGCGCGATCACATGCAGCTCCTCGACCGCGGCGACCGCGAGCAGCTCGCCTGTGGCGAGCTCCGCGATGACCGCGAGCACCTCGGCGTGCGGGCCGTATTGCTCGATACAGAAGGCGAGGTCGCCGACGACTGCGGAGCGCTCGCGCGGGGGCAGCTCCACGAGCGGCAGGAGCGCGGCGGTGTTCGCGGCGACCCATCGGGCCCGGTCCCCCGCCTCGGACAGGTCGTCGCGCCACGCGAGGGCCACGACCTCGCGCAGGCGCTCCCGCCAGGACGCGAAGCCGCGCTGCCGCACGGTCGCGATCGCATCCGAACCGGCCTTCGCCCTCAGGTGGGTGCGCACGGCGCTCGGCACGCGATAGAGCGCACCATCCGGCGAGATCCCGGCGGGGACGACGAACGACGCCTCGCAGAGGCGCACGACGGGTCCCGCGGCGTCGCGACCGATGAGCACGTCGGCCGCGGGAAGCGCGAACCGCGGCGGCCCCGCGACGAGTGACCGGAGCGCGTCGCGGTCGTCGGGGTCGAGTCCGTCCATCGCGCGCTCGATCGCGGCGCCGAGGGACGCGTGCCGGCTGCCCGCGCGGCGTTCGAGCACTCCCAGATCGCCGCGGAGCCGCACCTCGATCTCCTCGAGGCTCAGGTTGCGGGCCGCGGCGGCGGCGAGCACGATGCCGAGCGGCAGGTCGTCGACGAGTTCGCAGATCCGGGTGATGGCCGCGACGTCGGAGGGCGCGACGGCGTCGCCGGCACGGTCGCGGAAGAGGGTCACGGCGTCGTCGCGGTCAGCGAGGCCGCCGATGCGCCGCTCCCCCGCCGCGTCCACGGGCGGCAGCACCGACGTCACGATCACGCGCGTTCCGGGTGCGCGGCGGGCGATCGCGCGCGCGAGTTCGTGCACCTCCTCGACGGCGCCGTCGGCGTCGTCGAAGACCACGAGGTGCTCTCGCGTCCCGAGGGCGACGACGCACGAGTTGACGACGTCGTTGTCGAGCCCGATCACGACGTGGAGCGCGTCGGCCAGGCGGCCCGCGAGCTCTGCCGGCCGCGCGCCGTCGAGCGCGACGAGCACCGGCACCGACTCGGTGCGGTGCAGCACTTCGCGCGCGAGGCGCGACTTGCCGGCGCCCGGCGGCCCGGTGAGCGCGACGACGTCGGAGCGTGCGACGAGAGCCTCGAGCGCGGCGAGCTCGGCATCCCTCCCCCGCAGCGCGCCCGCCGGCGCGTCGACGACGTCGCGTCGGCGCGCGAGCGCGGCCTCCACGAGCTGGGCTCGGGAGGCCGCGCCGAGCTTGCGGCGCAAGCTCGCGATGTGCGATTCGACGGTGCGGACCGAGACGTAGAAGGTCCCGGCGATCTCGGCGTTCGTCAGCCGCTGTCCGATCGCCGTGAGCACCTCGGATTCGCGAGGGGTGAGCTCCACGCCGCTCATGCCGCCCACGGTAGCGCTCGGCGGATGCGGGCGCACCCGTCGAGGAAGGCCCGCCGGAGCGTGCGCGCGAGCGTCCGCATCCGTGGCGGCCGGGGTTCGAGGCGCTCGAGGGCACGCCTCCGGTACTCGAGCTCGAGCAGGACGCGCGGCTCGTCGGGCCCGGTGCGCCAGATCCACGAGGAGTGGTCGCTCACGACTGTTCCCGTCGTCGCCCCGTCACGATGAGGTAGTCCCAGTGCATCCCGTCCGGGTGCGTGAACTCCTCGGCGAGGTCGTCGATCGCCTCCGAGAGCGCCCGGGTCGCCGCCTCGTCCTCCGCGAGGGCGGCGAAGGCCATGACGGTCGGCCCGTAGTAGGCGGCGAAGAAGCGACGGAAGTCGCCGCGTCGCGGGAACTTGTCGGTCACGAGCGTTCCGGGTGTCGCCGTGACGATGTCGACGCGATCGCCCCACAGTTCGGTGACGTGGTCCAGATCTCCCCACGCTGCGGGCGGCAGGGTCCCGGCCGGTGCCGGCGGGAGGTGCTGCGACATCGTCGTGAACAGGCGGCCGACGAAACTCGTGGGCGTCCAGTTGAGCACGCCGAGCCGTCCCCCCGTGCGCGTGACGCGCACGAGCTCGTCGGCCGCGAGTTGGTGGTCGGGCGTGAACATGACGCCGACGCACGACGTCACGACGTCGAACGAACCGTCCGCGAACGGCAGCGCCTCGGCGTCGGCCTCGACCCAGTCGAGCTCCGCTCCGGCGACATCCGCCCGCGCGCGGCCCGCGTCGAGCAGCTGAGGAACGAGGTCGGATGCCGTGACGCGGGCGCCCCGGAGCGCCGCCGGGATCGCGACGTTGCCGTCGCCCGCCGCCACGTCGAGCAGTCGCTCGCCGGCGACGTCGCCGAGGGCGTCGAGGAGCGCCGGTCCGAGGCTCGGGATGAGCTCGTCCGCGACGCGCGTGTAGTCGCCCGCCGCCCAGATCGCGCGTGCGCGGTCCTTCGGCGCCGGCGTGCGGGGGGTTCGGGGGGTGATGGTCGACATGGTGAGTGCTTCCTTTCGTGCCGCGGAATACGGCGTGGAACACTCTCCCGGCGTGCGCGACCGCGGTCATCCGTGCGCGGCACGGAGATCCGCACGGAGTCGCGATCGGCGTCGCGCACGGACGCCGGGTCGATAATGGTGCGATGCCCCGGATCACCGCGCCCACCGTCGCCGAGCACCGCGTCGCCCAGCGGCGCGCGCTCCTCGACGCCGGCGTCGCCGTCGTGACCGAGGCGGGCGTCGCGGCGGCCACCCCGAGGGCGGTCGCCGAGCGCGCGGGCCTCGCCCGATCGACGTTCTACGAGTACTTCCCCTCGCGCGACGACCTGCTCGCCGCGATCGCCCTGCAGGCATTCGACGACTGGGCCGCCGAGATCGACGAGGCGCTCTCGGGGGTCGAGCCGGGGCGCGCCCGACTGCACACCTACATCGCCGCGACCCTCCGGATGGCGGCCGATGGCAAACACGACCTCGCCACCCAGCTGCAGGAGGCGGAGCTCTCCCCCACGCGCTTCGACGTCATCATGCAGTTGCACGAGCGGATCACCGCTCCCCTGCGCGAGTTGCTCGCGGGGCTCGGCGTCGCGGATGCGGACAGGTTCGCGGCGCTCGTGCAGGGGCTCATCGACGCGGGACTCGGGCTCGTCGCCCACGGGGCGTCCCCGGATGACGTGGCCGGCTCGATCGGCACCGTCGTCGACGCGGGCGTGCACCCCTGACGACCTGAACGTCCCCTGAGTTTGCACGGGGCCCCGGACGAGTGCGAAGATCGTCTTACCGACACCATGTCGGCATCCCGCCCCCTCCCGAAAGTGACCATGTTCCTCGCTCTGCGCGAACTGCGGTTCGCTCGCGGCCGGTTCACTCTGATGGGCGTCGTGATCTCCCTGATCGCGGTGCTCGTCGTGCTGCTCTCCGGCCTGTCCTCCGGCCTCGTCAACGACGGCGTCTCGGGCCTCAAGTCGATGCCCGCGACAGCCTTCGCCTTCGACGAGGGCACCATCACCGACAACGCCTTCAGCCGCTCGCTCGTCGACGGCGAGCAGCTCGCCGCCTGGCAGGACGCCGACGGCGTCGACGACGCCGAGCCGATGGGCGTGAGCTTCGTCAACGGCGTGACCGACGACGATCACCAGGTCGACCTCGTGCTCTTCGGCGTCGAACCGGGCGGCTTCCTCGAACCGACGCGATCCGAGGGCGAGGCCCTCGGCGATGAGCTCGGCGGCATCGTCGTCTCCGAGACCGCGCGCGGCGAGGGTCTCGAGCTCGGTTCCGTCGTGACGCTCGACCGCGTCGACGTCGAGCTCACCGTCATCGGGTTCACGGAGGGCCAGGCGACCTTCGGCCACGTCGACGTCGCCTACCTGCCGATCGACACCTGGCGCCTGCTCGCCTCCGGGACCGCCGCCGCCGGCGAGCCCACCGCCGAGGCGATCGACGCCCTCGACTACGACTTCTCGAGCGTCGTCGCGCTCTCGGCGGATGCCGACGCCGACTTCGCCGCGATCGACGAGACCGCCGGCACCATGACGATGCTGCGCGAGAAGGCCTTCAACGCCTCCCCCGGCTACGAGGCCGAGACCCTCACGCTCGAGATGATCCAGATCTTCCTCTACGCGATCTGCGCGCTCGTGGTCGGCGCGTTCTTCACGGTCTGGACGATCCAGCGCTCGCACGAGCTCGCCGTGCTCCGCGCGGTGGGCGCCTCACGCGGCTACCTGCTGCGCGACAGCCTCGCGCAGGCCGCCATCCTGCTCATCGGGTTCACCGCGCTCGGCGTCGGGGTCGGCGTCGGGCTCGGGGCGCTCATGCCCGATGCGATGCCCTTCGACCTCGAGTTCGGACCCATCACGATCGCGACCGTCCTCACGATCGCGCTCGGCCTCGCGGGCGCCGCGATCGCGGTGCTGCGCATCTCCCGAGTCGACCCCATCACCGCCCTGGGAGGCCAGCGATGACGAACAGCACCGACATCGCGGTCATCCCCGCGCTCGAACTGCGCGACGTCGTGCTCGAGCACGGCGACGGCGACACGAAGGTGCGCGCCCTCGACGAGGTCTCGCTCACCGTCGCCCCCGGCGAGTTCGTCGCCGTCATCGGCCCCTCGGGCGCCGGCAAGTCCTCGCTCCTCGCGGTCGCCGGTGCGCTCTCGGGCGTCGACAAGGGGTCCGTGCGCGTGCACGGCACCGACCTGTCGCGCCTGCGCGGGAACGCCGCGGCACGGTTCCGCCTCGACAACATCGGCTTCGTGTTCCAGTCGGGCAACCTCATCCCGGCCCTCTCCGCCGCCGACCAGCTGCGCCTCGCGGGCCGCCTCGCCGGCAACCGCAAGGTCGACCCGAAGCCGCTCCTCGAGGCCGTCGGCATGGCGCACCGCGCCGGCAACCGCCCCGGGCAGCTCTCCGGCGGCGAGCGTCAGCGCGTCGGCATCGCCCGCGCGCTCGTGAACACGCCGACGCTCCTGCTCGTGGACGAGCCGACCGCCGCCCTCGACCGCGCGCGCAGCCACGAGGTCGTCCGGCTCCTCCGCGACCGCGCCCACGAGTCCGGCGTCGCCGTCGTCATGGTGACGCACGACCACGACGTGCTCGAATACTGCGACCGCGTGCTCGAGATGGTCGACGGCAGGCTGAGCCCCGCCGCCGCCTGACACGGACCCCGAGCCCACCGCATCCGTCTCCCGTCGCCCCGTACGATCGTCCGGACGGCGGGAGACGGATGACCGAGCGCAACTGGGCGGGCAACATCGCGTTCGCGGGACGCGTGGTCGCGCCGCGTGACATCGACGAGGTGCGCGCGCTCGTGCGGGATGCACCCGCGGCCTCCCTCCGGCCGCTCGGAACCCGACACTCCTTCTCGCCGATCGCCGACACGGCGGGTGTCCTCGCCTCCTCGAGCGGGCTCGCCGACCCCGCGGCGGTCCAGCTCGCGGCGGACCGGACGAGCGTGCGCGTGCCCGCCGGCATCCGCTACGGCGACCTCGCCCGCGTGCTCGACGCGCACGGCCTCGCCCTCGCGAATCTCGCCTCGCTCCCCCATATCTCGGTCGCCGGTGCGGTCGCGACCGGAACGCACGGCTCAGGGGTCCGCAACGGGTCGCTCGCCACCTCGGTGCGCGCCCTCGAGTTCGTCGACGGCACGGGCGAGCTCGTCACCCTGCGACGCGGCGACGAGGGGTTCGACGGGGCCGTCGTCGCGCTCGGCGCCCTCGGCGTCGTCGTCGCGCTCGAGCTCGACGTCGAGCCGACCTTCGACGTCGCGCAGACCGTCTACCGCGCCCTCACGTTCGATGCCGTCCTCGACGCCTTCGACGAGGTGACGGCACTCGGCTACAGCGTGAGCCTCTTCACGACGTGGGCCGATCCGGACACCGTCGACCAGCTCTGGGTCAAGCGGCGCGTCGACCGCGATCCCGCAGCCCCCGCGAACGTGCTCGGCGCGCTCCCCGCATCCCACGAGATGCACCCCATCGCGGGCGTCGACCCCGTCAACTGCACCCCGCAGCTCGGCGCCGCCGGGCCCTGGCTCGATCGGCTGCCGCACTTCCGGTTGGAGTTCACCCCGTCCGCGGGTGAGGAGCTGCAGACGGAGTACCTCGTGCCCCGCGCGACCGCGATCGAGGCGCTGCGCGCCGTACACGACTTGGCGCCCGACGTCCGCCCGCTCCTGCAGGTGACCGAGGTGCGCGAGATCGCCGCCGACGGGCTGTGGCTCTCGGGGGCGTTCGAGACGGATGCCGTGGGCCTGCACTTCACGTGGGTCGCCGACCAGCCCGCGGTCGATGCGCTCCTGCCCCGCATCGAGGAGCGTCTGCTGCCCCTCGGCGCGCGGCCGCACTGGGGCAAGCGCTTCCACGCGGCATCCGCGCAGCTCGCCGCGCTCTACCCGCGCCTGGACGACTTCCGGACGCTCGCGCGGCGGCACGACCCCCGCGGCGTGTTCGTCAACGACTTCCTGCGCGAGAAGCTCGCCCTCTGAGAACCGAGGAACTCAGCGCCACCACGCGTCATCCGGGCCGACCGGGACGGTGCGCTTGTGCCGTGTCGCGAGGAATCGGGCCTCGAGCGCCGTCGCGACCTCCTCGTCGATCTCGCGCCCCTCGAGGTAGTCGTCGATCTGCTCGTAGGTGATGCCGAGCTCGTGTTCGTCGGCCTGTCCCGGCCGGCCGTCGAGCAGGTCTGCTGTCGGCGCCTTCTCGTAGAGGCGCGCGGGCGCGCCGAGCTCCGCGAGCAGGGCGCGACCCTGACGCTTCGTGAGGCCGCTGAGCGGCAGCACGTCGGCCCCGCCGTCGCCGTACTTCGTGAAGAAGCCCGTCACGGCCTCGGCTGCGTGATCGGTGCCGATCACGAGCGCGCTGCGCTCCCCCGCGATCGCGTACTGGGCCACCATGCGCACGCGGGCCTTGACGTTGCCCTTGTGGTAGTCGCTGAGCGGATGCCCCGCCTCGCGCTCGAACTCGGCGGCGATGCCGTCGACGCCCTGCGCGATGTCGAACACGACCGACTCGTCCGGGCGGATGAAGTCGAGCGCGAGCTGGGCATCGGCTTCGTCCGCCTGCACGCGGTACGGCAGCCGCACGGCCGTGAACGTGGCCTCGCCGCCCTCCGAGCGGATGCGCTCGACGGCGAGCTGCGCGAGGCGCCCCGCGAGCGAGGAGTCCTGCCCCCCGGAGATGCCGAGCACGAGGCCCTTCGCGCCCGTGGAACGGAGATAGTCGACGAGGAAGTCACGTCGGCGCTCGATCTCGGCCGCGGCGTCGATCTCGGGCCGCGGCCCGAGCTCCTCGATGATGAGCTGCTGCAGTTCCCGCATGTCCCGCATCCTTCCCTCGAAGGTGCCAGCCTATTTCCGTCCGCTCCCGCCCGCGACGGGCGGGCTCAGTCGGTGCCGAGGTCGAAGGCCGAGCCCTCGTTCGCCGCGTCGACGCGCGCGTCGATGGCCTCCTCGGCGGCGGAGTGCTCCTCCACCGCGCCGAGGATCTGCTCGGCGGCACCCGACTCGAGGCGCCCGACGAGCTCGCCCGTCGGGCCGCCGATGAGGCCCAGCGCGGCGTACTGCTCGAGGCGCGAGCGGGAGTCGGCGATGTCGAGGTTGCGCATCGTGAGCTGGCCGATCCGGTCGTCGGGACCGAACGCGGCGTCGCCCACGCGCTCCATCGAGAGCTTCTCGGGCGCGTAGCTGAGGTGCGGGCCGGTTGTGTCGAGGATCGTGTAGTCGTCGCCGCGACGCAGCCGCAGCGTGACCTCGCCCGTGACGGCGGAGCCGACCCAGCGCTGAAGCGACTCGCGCAGCATGAGCGACTGCGGGTCGAGCCAGCGGCCCTCGTACATGAGCCGGCCGAGGCGACGGCCCTCCGCGTGGTAGTTCGCGACGGTGTCCTCGTTGTGGATCGCGTTGAGCAGCCGCTCGTAGGTGATGTGCAGGAGCGCCATGCCCGGGGCCTCGTAGATGCCGCGCGACTTCGCCTCGATGATGCGGTTCTCGATCTGGTCCGACACGCCGAGGCCGTGGCGGCCGCCGATCGCGTTGGCCTCGAGCACGAGGGCGACCGGGTCGTCGAACTCCACGCCGTTGATCGCGACCGGGCGGCCCGCCTCGAAGCGCACCGAGACCTCCTCGGTCGCGACCTCGACGTCGTCGCGCCACGACGCGACGCCCATGATCGGGTCGACGATGTCGAGGCCGCTCGAGAGCTCCTCGAGGTTCTTCGCCTCGTGGGTGGCGCCCCAGATGTTGGCGTCGGTCGAGTACGCCTTCTCGGTCGAGTCGCGATACGGGAAGCCGTGCGCGACGAGCCACTCGCTCATCTCGGTGCGTCCGCCGAGCTCGGTCACGAAGTCGACGTCGAGCCAGGGCTTGTAGATGCGCAGGCGGGGGTTCGCGAGCAGCCCGTAGCGGTAGAAGCGCTCGATGTCGTTGCCCTTGTAGGTGGAGCCGTCGCCCCAGATCTCGACGCCGTCCTCCTTCATGGCGCGCACGAGCATCGTGCCCGTGACGGCGCGACCGAGGGGCGTCGTGTTGAAGTACGTCTTCCCGCCCGAGCGGATGTGGAACGCGCCGCACTGGAGGGCGACGAGCCCCTCCTCGACGAGGGCGCGCTTCGCATCCACGAGCCGGGCGATCTCGGCGCCGTACTCGAGGGCGCGACCCGGCACGGCGTCGATGTCGGGCTCGTCGTACTGCCCGAGGTCGGCGGTGTAGGTGCACGGGATGGCGCCCTTGTCGCGCATCCAGGCGACGGCGCAGGAGGTGTCGAGGCCGCCGGAGAACGCGATGCCGACGCGCTCGCCGACGGGGAGGGAGCTCAAGACCTTGGTCACCCGTCCAGCCTAGGACGCCGCGAGCCCCTCCCCGGACGCGGCCCCCGTTCGGGTCCGGCCCGATTCCGCCGCATCCGGGGGTCGCGCCGGTATCCTGTCCGCATGGCGGACCAGCGGCGCACCCCGGGGTCGCAGACGTCTCTGCGCGAGGCGAATCGCGGCCGGATCGTCGACGCCGTCAAGAAGCACGGCGGGCTCACGCAGGTCGAGCTCGCGGGAGCGACGGGCCTGTCCGCCGCGACCGTCTCCAACATCGTCAAGGAGCTCTCCGAGTCGGGGGTGCTGAGCACCTCGAAGTCGATGCGCTCCGGTCGTCGCGCCCAGTACGTCACGCTCGCCCACGCTTCCGGGCTCGTGTGCGGCATCCACTTCTCGCAGCGCCACCTGCGCATCGCCCTCGCCGACACGAGCCTCACGGTCGTCTCCGAGCACGAGATGCCCCTCGCGCGCGACCATCGTTCCGACAACGAGATCCGCCGCGTCGGCATGCTCGTCGCCGACATGCTCGACAACGTCTCCGCGGAGCGCGACGAACTGCTCGCCGTCGGCGTCGCCCTCGCCGCTCCGATGGATGCCGCGAGCGGCATGGTTGCCCGCCCGGGCCTCCTGCGCGGCTGGGAGGGCATCCCCATCGGCGAGGCCGTCGAGCGCACCCTGCGCGTCCCCGTCATGGTCGAGAACTCCTCCAACCTCTCCGCCCTCGCCGAGCACCGTCTCGGGGCCCTGCGGGGTCACGACGACGCCATGTTCATCGAGGTGAGCGACGGCATCGGCGCGGGCGTGCTCGTCGGCGGGCGCGCCTACCGGGGCGCGAGCGGGAGCGCGGGCGAGTTCGGGCACATGGTCATCGTCGAGAACGGCCCGCTCTGCCGCTGCGGCAACCTCGGCTGCCTCGAGGCCATCGCGGGCGGGGACGCCGTCGTCGAGGGCCTCAAGGCCCACTACTCGGGACTCAAGCTGAGCGACGTCATCGTGCGCGCGACCGCCGGAGACGATGTCAGCATCCGCGCGATCGCCGAGGCGGGGGCGCACATCGGCATCGCGGCCGCCAACGTCGCGAGCATGTTCGACCCGGCGCGCATCGTCGTCGGCGGGCACCTCGCGCGAGCCGGCGAGCTGCTGCTCGGCCCCATCCGTCAGGTGGTCGACCGCTCGCTCGCCACGAGACTGGCGCCACCCCCCGAGATCGTCGCGGGGCAGCTCGGACCGCGCGCGGCGCTCGTCGGGGCCCTCTCGCTCGCGGCCGAGCACTCGAGCGCGTTCCCCGCCGTCGCCGGTCCCGCCGACTTGCGTGTGGCGCTCGGGTGACACGATGATCCGCACCCCCCGGGCGGTCGTCATCGCGACCGTCGCCCTCTCCGCCGTCCTCGTGCTCGGCGGATGCACGAACGGGGTGACGACGGGGTCGGCGTCGGGAGACCCCGACGAGGCGAAGATCGGCCTCCTCCTGCCCGACTCGGTGACGGCGCGCTACGAGAGCGCCGACCGCCCGTACTTCGAGCAGCGCATCGCGGAGCTCTGCCCCCGCTGCGACGTGCTCTACGCGAACGCCGACGGCGACGCGGCGAAGCAGCAGCAGCAGGCGGAGTCGATGCTCACCCAGGGTGTGCGCGTGCTCGTGCTCGACCCGTTCGACGGGGTCGCCGCCGCCTCGATCGTCGGGCTCGCCGACGCGCGCGGGGTGCCCGTGATCTCCTACGACCGGCTCATCGCGAGCCCCGACCTCGCCTACTACATCTCGTTCGACAACGAGCTCGTGGGTCGTCTGCAGGCGCAGGCGCTCGTCGACCGCCTGCGCGAGCTCGGGGTCGATCCCGCGGACGGCGGCATCCTCATGGTCAACGGATCGCCGACCGACAACAACGCCTCGCAGTTCAAGGCCGGCGCGCACGCGGTCATCGACGCGAGCGGCTACGAGGTGCTCGCCGAGTTCGACACGCCGGGGTGGGATCCCGCGAAGGCGCAGGACTGGGTCTCGGGGCAGATCACGCGCTTCGGCTCGCGCGTCGTCGGCGTGTACGCCGCGAACGACCCCACGGCGGGCGGGGCCATCGCCGCGCTCAAGGCCGCGGGCGTGAGCCCGCTGCCCCCCGTGACGGGGCAGGACGCCGAGCTCGCGGGCTTGCAGCGCATCCTCGCCGGCGACCAGTACATGACCGTCTACAAGGCGCTCCGGCCCGAGGCCTTCCAGGCCGCGGAGCTGGCCATCGAGCTGCTCAACGGTCGCCGGCCCGCGGGCAAGGTGCAGGTCGAGGTCGGCGACGCGAGCATCCCGTCGTTCCTGCTCGAGCCCCTCCCGGTGCGTCGCGGCGACATCGCCTCGGTCGTCATCGACGACGGCTTCTTCACGGTCGGGCAACTGTGCACCTCGGAGTACGCCGCGGCCTGCCGTGAGGCGGGGATCACATGAGCGTCGAGGCGGTCGCGCGACTCGCCGATCCCGGTCCCCCGGGACGGGTGCCCGTGCTCTCGATGCGCGGCATCTCGAAGAGCTTCGGCAAGGTGCAGGCGCTCACCGACATCCAGCTCGACATCTTCGCGGGCGAGGTCGTGGCGATCGTCGGCGACAACGGAGCGGGCAAGTCGACGCTCGTGAAGATCCTCGCGGGCGTGCACCCGGCCGACGACGGCGAGATCGAGTTCGAGGGCCAGGGCGTGCAGATCCCCGACCCGACGGCGTCCCGCGCCCTCGGCATCGCGACGGTGTTCCAGGACCTCGCCCTGTGCGACAACCTCGACGTCGTCGCCAACCTCTTCCTGGGTCGCGAGATCGCGGGGATGGCGCTCGACGAGGAGGAGATGGAGAAGGAGGCGTGGGAGCTCCTGCGCCAGCTCTCGGCGCGCATCCCCTCCGTGCGGGTGCCGATCGCCGCGCTCTCGGGCGGTCAACGCCAGACGGTCGCGATCGCGCGCTCGCTCATCGGCGACCCGCGCGTCGTCATCCTCGACGAGCCCACCGCGGCGCTCGGCGTCGCTCAGACGGCCGAGGTGCTCAACCTCATCGAGCGCCTGCGCGAGCGCGGTCACGGCGTCGTGCTCATCAGCCACAACATGGCCGACGTGCAGGCCGTAGCCGACCGGATCGTCGTGCTGCGGCTCGGGCGCAACAACGGCGATTTCTTCGCGTCCGACGTCGGCTACGAGGACATCATCGCGGCCATCACGGGGGCGACGGATCACGCGCGTCGGCTGCCCGAGCCGCCCTACCCCCGCCCGCGCCGGATCGGACCGGTGCTATGAGCGAGGCGACGCATCCGACGACCGCCCGCACGCGGCTCGCACTTCTCACGGAGGACGTGCGCGCGCGGCTCACGGGCAACCTCGGCTCGCTTCCCGTCGTCGTCGGCCTCGTCCTCATCTGGGGCGTCTTCCAGGTGCTCAATCCGAGCTTCCTGTCGGCCGACAACCTCGTGAACCTCACCCTCCAGTGCGCGGCGGGCGGCACGATCGCGATCGGCGTGGTGCTCGTGCTCCTGCTCGGACAGATCGACCTCTCGGTGGGCTCGGTGAGCGGACTCGCCGCGGCGATCCTCGGGGTCGGGCTCACCCAGTTCGGCTGGCCGCTCGCGGTCGCGATCCTCGCGGCGATCGCGGCTGGCGCCTCGGTCGGGCTCCTCTACGGCGTCCTCTTCACGCGCTTCGGCGTGCCGAGCTTCATCATCACCCTCGCGGGGCTGCTCGGCGTGCTCGGCCTGCAGCTCAAGGTGCTCGGCCCGAACGGCTCGATCAACCTGCCCGCCGACTCCGCCCTCGTCGCCTTCGCCACGAGCTGGTTCCTACCGCCGTGGGTCGCGTACCTCCTGTCGGCGCTGTGGGCGGGAGGCATGTTCACGGCGGCCGTGCTGCGCCGCCGACGCCGACTGCGCGCGGGGCTCACGACGACCCCGCTCGGCTGGCACGCCGCGAAGGCGGGCGGCCTGCTCGTCCTGTGCGTGATCGCGGTCAGCTACCTCGCGACCAACCGCGGCGTCGGCGTCATGTTCGTGTTCTTCATCCTGCTCGTCATCGTCATGGACGTCGTGCTCACCCGCACGAGGTGGGGCCGGGAGGTCTACGCGGTCGGCGGCTCGGTCGAGGCCGCCCGCCGGGCCGGCATCCGCGTCGACCGGGTGTACATCTCGGTCTTCGTGCTGTGCTCGAGCTTCGCCGTCGTGGGCGGGCTCCTCGCGGCGGGGCGCCTCATGTCGGTCAATCTCAACTCGGGGGCGGGCGACACCAACCTCAACGCCATCGCGGCCGCCGTGATCGGCGGCACGAGCCTCTTCGGCGGACGCGGTTCGGCGTGGAGCGCCCTGCTCGGCATCGCCGTCATCCAGTCGATCTCGAACGGGCTCACCCTCCTCAACCTCGACTCCTCGATCCGCTACATGATCACGGGCTGCGTGCTCCTGCTCGCGGTCATCATCGACTCCCTCTCGCGGCGGGCGCGCGCCGCGCACGGGCAGGCCTGACGTCCCATCCCCACCTCCAGGAGGCCGCCATGACGGACGACGAGGTCCGCTCCCCCGCCCCGGGCCGCGCCCGGCAGTCCGAGATCTTCCGCGCGGGCGCGTCGGGGGCGCGCCCGGCAGTGCCCACGGGGTGGGCCGCCCTCGTCGCCGCGGCCGAGCGGGCGATGACGGCGGATGCCTGGGCCTACGTCGCCGGCTCGGCGGGCCGAGAGTCGACGGCGGAGGCCAACTACGACGCGTTCGACGCGTGGCGGCTCGTCCCGCGGATGCTGCGCGACGTCGCCGACCGCGACCTCTCGGTCGAGCTCTTCGGGCGGCGGCACGCCACCCCTCTCCTCGCGTCCCCCATCGGCGTGCTCGAGCTCGTCGACCCGGACGCCGACCTCGCGATCGCGCGGGCCGCCGGATCGCTCGGGATCACGGGGATCGTCTCGAGCCAGGCCTCGCACCCCATGGAGCGCATCGCCGACCTCGACGCGGGTCCCTGGTGGTTCCAGCTGTACTGGTCGAGCGAGGATGCGCTCGTCGAGAGCTTCGTGCGGCGCGCGGAATCCTCGGGGGCCGAGGCGATCGTCGTGACGCTCGACACCGGGATGCTCGGCTGGCGGCCGCGCGACCTCGACCGCGGCTATCTCCCCTTCATCCGCGGCATGGGGATCGCGCAGTACACGAGCGACCCCGTCTTCCAGGAGCTCGTGCGCGCACGACTCGCGCGACCGCGTGCGGGTGACCGCCCGCGCGTCACACCGGCAGCTGTGCGCACGCTCCTCGAGTTGACCCGTCGGCACCCGGGCGGCTTCCGTGAGAACCTCCGCTCGGGCGAGCCGCGCGCGGCGGTCGAGACCTTCCTCGACGTCTTCTCCCGACCGGGCCTCAGCTGGGAGAACCTGCCGTTCCTGCGCGAGCGAACGCGCCTGCCGATCGTGCTCAAGGGCATCCAGCACCCCGACGACGCACGCCGGGCCGTCGACGCGGGCGCCGACGCGGTCATGGTCTCGACGCACGGGGGCCGCCAGGTCGACGGCGCGATCGGCTCGCTCGACGCGCTCCCGGGGGTCGTCGCCGCGGTCGGCGGGCGCATCCCCGTGCTCCTCGACTCCGGCGTGCGCGGCGGAGCCGACGTCGTGCGCGCGCTCGCTCTCGGCGCGACGGCGGTCGGCGTCGGCCGCGCCTGGGTCTACGGGCTCGCGATCGCGGGCGAGGACGGCGCGCGCGCGGTGTTGCGCGACCTCGTCGCCGAGACGGATCTCACCCTCGGCCTCTCGGGCCATCGCACGGTCGCGGAACTCGCACCCCAGGACGTCGTGCGGATCTGAGGACGCTCAGGCGCGCGTGGCCGCGACCCACTCGTCGAGCTTCGCGATCGCGGCGCCCGAGTCGATCGCGGAGGCCGCGACGGCGATCTTGTCGCGGAACCGCGAGCGGATGTCCTCCTCGCGGCGCGTGTGATCGCGCGCGAGGTCGAACGCTACGAGGCCGGCGGCCGCGTTGAGCAGCACGATGTCGCGGACCGGGCCCGTCTCGCCCGCGAGCACGCGCCTGGCGATCGCCGCGTTGGTGGCCGGGTCGCCTCCGCGCAGATCGTCGATCGTGGCCCGCGGCAGCCCGAGGTCGGCGGGGTCGATGTCGTGCTCGTCGACCGCTCCCCGCGAGACCTCCCAGATGTGGCTGTGGCCCGTGGTCGTGAGCTCGTCGAGCCCGTCGTCACCGCGGAAGACGAGCGCCGTCGCCCCGCGCGTCTGGAAGACGCCCACGACGAGCGGCACCTTGTCGAGGTTGGCGACGCCGACGGCGGACGCCTCCGGGCGCGCCGGGTTGCACAGCGGGCCGAGGAAGTTGAAGACCGTCGGGATGCCGAGCTCGGCGCGCACGGGTCCCGCGTTCTTGAATCCCGGGTGGAAGTGCGAGGCGAAGACGAAGGTGAGGCCCGTCTCCTCGAGCACCCCGGCGACCCGCTCGGGCTCGATGAGGATGTCGGCGCCGAGCGCCGCGAGGGTGTCGGAGGCCCCGGATGCCGAGCTCGCCGCACGGTTCCCGTGCTTGGCGACGGGGACCCCGGCCGCGGCGCACACGATCGACGACATCGACGACACGTTGACGGTCCCGAAACGGTCGCCGCCCGTGCCGACGACGTCGAGCACCATGGGGTCGATCGCGAGCGGCTTGGCCGCAGCGAGCACCGCGTCGCGGAAGCCGACGATCTCGTCGACCGTCTCGCCCTTCGCCCGGAGGGCGACGAGGAACGCGGCGATCTGGGCGGGCGACGCGTCGCCCGACATGACCTGCCCCATGGCCCAGTCCGCCTCCGCGATCGAGAGGTCTCCCCCCGCGAGGAGCTCGGTGAGCACGGCCGGCCAGGTCAGTTCGGTGGGCATGGCCACGATCGTAGCGACCCGGGAGACCCCCGATCGGGGCCCGGGCGGCGCGACAGGCCCCCGAGTGTGAATTCGCCCTGAGCGATATCGGCCATAATGGTCAGGTGACCACTACCTCCGCCGTCAGCGCCCCGAGCACGCCGGTCATCCATCGGCCGAACACCGTCGCCGTCGGCACCATCGTGTGGCTCGGCAGCGAAGTCATGTTCTTCGCGGGCCTCTTCGCCGTCTACTTCACCCTCCGGGCCATGTCGCCCGAGCTGTGGGCCGAGCAGACCGCCAAGCTCAACGTGCCGTTCTCGCTCGTCAACACGCTCATCCTCGTCTCGTCGTCGTTCACGGCGCAGTTCGGCGTCTTCGCCGCCGAGCGCATGCAACCGCGCCGTACGGGCGGCGTCTTCGCCCTCACCAAGTGGGGCATGGTCGAGTGGTTCTTCCTGAGCTACGCCCTCGGCGCCGTGTTCGTCGTCGGCCAGATCTTCGAGTACGCGCTGCTCGTCTCCGAGCACGTCGGGTTCCAGTCGGATTCGTACGGCTCGGTCTTCTACTTCGCCACCGGGTTCCACGGCCTGCACGTGACGGGAGGCCTCATCGCCTTCCTCCTCGTGATCGGCCGCGTGTACGCGGTGAAGAAGTTCACGCACAAGGAAGCGACGAGCGCCATCGTCGTGTCCTACTACTGGCACTTCGTCGATGTCGTCTGGATCGGCCTGTTCCTCGTCATCTACGTCCTCAGATAGCCCGCAGAACGGATCCACTTCACGATCATGGCGACCTCCGCTACCTCTTCACGTTCCCGCCGTTCCGGTCGGCGCTCCCCGCTCGCCTCGGGCGCGCTCCTCCTCATCGGCCTTCTGGCCACGGGTGGCGCCTACACGGCCTTCACCGCCGGTTCCACGGCGGACGCTGCGAGCCAGACCCAGGTGACCAAGCTCTCGGAAGAGGGCGAGAAGCTCTTCGCCGCCAACTGCGCGAGCTGCCACGGCCTCGAGGCGCAGGGCACCGAGTCCGGGCCGAGCCTCATCGGCGTCGGCGCGGCCGCCGTCGACTTCCAGGTCGGCACCGGACGCATGCCCATGGCGGCCTCGGGTCCGCAGGCCGAGATGAAGCCCGTGCAGTTCACCGAAGAGCAGATCGCGGCTCTCTCGACGTGGGTCGCCTCCCTCGGCCCCGGCCCGGCCATCCCCGACGAGCGCTACCTCGCCGGCGACGGCGACCTCGCCGTCGGCGCCGAGCTCTTCCGCATCAACTGCGCCATGTGCCACAACGTGGCCGGCGCGGGGGGCGCGCTCACCCAGGGCAAGTTCGCCCCCGCCCTCATGGGCGTGAGCGCCAAGCACATCTACGAGGCGATGGTCACCGGCCCGCAGAACATGCCGGTGTTCAACGACGCCAACATCACGCCCGAGGACAAGTCGGCGATCATCACGTACCTCAAGTACCTCGAGACCCACTCGTCGCCCGGAGGTCTCGACCTCGGCAACCTGGGTCCGGTGTCCGAGGGCCTCTTCGTCTGGATCTTCGCCCTCGGCGGGATCGTGGCGATCACCGTCTGGCTCACCGCGAAGTCGAACTGACGCGTGAGCACGGAAACACAGGAAGGGAAGCGCATGGCAGGGACCGACGGGGCCGCACCCGGCACCGCAGTCGAGAGGCACGAGCAAGCGCCGCTGCCGTCGGGTATCGCCGTCGTCTCGGATGACCGCGTCGAGAACCCCGGATTCCCGCCGTACCGGCCGCGGGTCTCGGATCTCGACCCCGAGAAGGCACGCCAGAACGAGCGCCGCGTCTTCTGGCTCTTCCTCGCCTCGATGGTCGGCAGCGTGTTCGCGGTCGTCGCGTACATCGTGTTCCCGATCCACGAGGGCGACATCGGATCGGTGCGCCTCAACAACCTCTTCCTCGGACTGGGCTTCGCGCTCGGCCTGCTCGGCATCGGCTTCGGCGCCGTGCACTGGTCGAAGTCGCTCATGGACGGCCACGACCTCGTCGAGGAGCGCCACGAGACCCGCGGCAAGCCCGAGACGATCGCGCGCGCAGCCGAGATCTTCACCCTCGGCAACAAGGAGTCCGGCTTCACTCGCCGCAAGCTCATCCGCAACAGCCTCATCGGCGCCCTCGCGCTCGCCCCGCTCTCGGCGATCGTGATCTTCCGCGACTTCGCCCCCGCCGAGGACCCGGTGAAGCTCCTCAAGCACACGCTGTGGGAGAAGGGCGTGCGCCTCGCGCGCGACCCCAACGGCATTCCGATCAAGGCGTCGGATGTGACGATCGGCTCGGTCTTCCACGTCATCCCGGAGAACCTCCACGAGTCGTCTCACCCGCTCGAGGAGAAGGCCAAGGCCGCCGTGCTCCTCATGCGCCTCAACCCCGAGGACCTCCACGTCTCGGAGGGTCGCGAGGACTGGAACTTCCGCGGCATCGTCGCGTACTCCAAGATCTGCACGCACGTCGGATGCCCCGTCGCGCTCTACGAGCAGCAGACCCACCACCTGCTGTGCCCCTGCCACCAGTCGACGTTCGACATGGCCGACGGCGCGCGGGTGGTCTTCGGGCCGGCCTCCCGGCCGCTGCCCCAGCTGCCGATCACGGTCGACGACGAGGGGTACCTCATCGCCCAGAGCGACTTCCACGAACCGCTCGGGCCGAGCTACTGGGAGCGTCTGAAGTGAGCGGCAACCAGACCCAGGACCGGACCGGCGCGGCCGCGGCCGCCACGGCCGACTACCTCGACCAGCGCACGGGCATCGGCCTGGCCGTCAAGAGCTTCGCCCGCAAGGTGTTCCCCGACCACTGGTCGTTCCTGCTCGGCGAGATCGCGCTCTACTCGTTCCTCGTCCTCGTCCTGACGGGTATCTTCCTCACGTTCTTCTTCGTCCCGAGCATGGGGATGACCGTCTACGAGGGCCCGTTCGCGCCGATGAACGGCGTCGAGATGTCCGAGGCGTTCGCATCGACGCTGAAGATCTCGTTCGAGGTGACCGGCGGCCTGCTCATCCGGCAGATCCACCACTGGGCCGCGCTGCTGTTCATCGCCGCGATCGTCACGCACATGATGCGCGTGTTCTTCACGGGCGCCTTCCGCAAGCCGCGCGAGGTCAACTGGCTCGTCGGCTTCGTGCTGATGCTGCTCGGTCTCGCCGCCGGCTTTTCCGGCTACTCCCTGCCCGACGACGTCCTGTCCGGCAACGGCCTGCGGATCGCCGACGGCGTCGCGCGGTCGATCCCTATCGTGGGCAGCTACGCGTCCTACCTGCTCTTCGGGGGCGAGTTCCCCGGCGAGGTGATCATCCCCCGCCAGTACGCGGTGCACATCCTGCTCGTGCCGGGCCTGATCCTCGCCCTCGTCGGGCTGCACCTGCTGCTCGTCGTGCTGCACAAGCACACGCACTACGCGGGCCCGGGCCGCACCGACCGCAACGTCGTCGGCTACCCGTTGTTCCCGGTGTACGTGGCGAAGGCCGGCGGCTTCTTCTTCATCGTCTTCGGCGTGCTGGCCCTCATGGGCGCGACGAAGACGATCAACCCGGTCTGGAACTACGGCCCGTACGACCCCTCGCCGGTCTCGGCCGGCGCCCAGCCCGACTGGTACATGCTCTTCCTCGAAGGGGGCCTACGGCTGATGCCGGGGCAGGGCACCGAGTGGGTGATCGCAGGGTTCACGATCCCGATGAACATCCTCGTGCCCGGCGTGATCATCCCCGGGCTGCTGTTCACGGTCCTGGGCGCCTACCCGTTCATCGAGGCGTGGGTCACCGGCGACAAGCGTGAGCACCACGTCTCCGAGCGTCCCCGCAACAACCCGGTGCGCACCGCCGTCGGCGTCGCGACGCTGACCGCGTTCGTCGTCCTGGTCGTCGCCGGCTCGAACGACGTCCTCGCGACGCACTTCGGGCTGTCGATCAACGACATCACGAACGCCTACCGCGTGCTCTTCCTCGTGCTCCCGCCGGTCATGTTCTGGGCCACCAAGCGGATCTGCCTGGGGCTGCAGCGGCGCGACCGCGACCTCGTGCTGCACGGCCACGAGACGGGCCGGATCGTGCGGTTCGCCAACGGTGAGTACACCGAGGTCCACCGCCCGCTCGATGAGTACGAGCGCTGGACGCTGGTCTCCCACGACGCGAAGCGCCCCCTCGAGCTCGAGCCCGCGGAGGACGAGCGCGGCGTGCGTCGCAAGGGCTACCGACGCGACGCGGTCCGGGCGCGCATCTCGCGCGTCTTCTACGCCGACCGGGTCGATCCCGTCACCCCCGCCGAGCTCGCCGCCGCCCAGGCGCACGGGGAGCACGACGCGGTCGAGGCCGTCGAGGCGCGTCACCCCGGCGAGCTGCCGGTCGGCTCGCACGCCGCCGACGACGCCGCGCCCGTCGACGAGGCCACCGGGACGGAGCTCGCCGACGAGTCGGACGTGCGCCGTCCCTGATCTTGCACCAGAGTGGGAATGCCCTGCCTGAGGCGGGGGTTCGCACTGACATACGCACGCCCATCGAGCCGGAGGCACCACATGGCTGACTACACCCTCCCCGACCTTCCGTACGACTACGCCGCCCTCGAGCCGCACATCTCCGGCCGGATCATGGAGCTGCACCACGACAAGCACCACGCGGCCTACGTGACGGGCGCGAACACGACGCTCGAGAAGCTCGCGGAGGCCCGGGACAAGGGCGCGTTCGACGCGGTCGTAGGCCTGGAGAAGACCCTCGCCTTCAACCTCGGGGGCCACGTGAACCACTCGGCCTTCTGGGCGAACCTCACGCCCGACGCCGGTCAGCGCCCCGAGGGCGAGCTCGCCGCCGCGATCGACGAGTTCTTCGGCTCGTTCGAGGCATTCCAGAAGCACTTCGCGGCCGTCGCCACGACCATCCAGGGCTCCGGCTGGGCGATCCTCGCCTGGGACTCCGTGGGCCAGAAGCTCGTCATGTTCCAGCTGTACGACCAGCAGGGCAACATCCCGCTGGGTGTCGTCCCGATCGTGCTCCTCGACATGTGGGAGCACGCCTTCTACCTGGACTACGTCAACGTCAAGGGCGACTACGTCTCGGCGTGGTGGAACATCGTGAACTGGGCCGACGCCGCCGAGCGCTTCGCGCGGGCGCGCACCCAGACCTCGGGGCTCATCGTCCCGGCCTGACGTCCCGCACCGGACGGACGACAAGCGCCCGCCGGCTCCCCTGGGAGCCCGGCGGGCGCTTTCGTGTCAGTGCCCCGTCAGTGGGCGTGCTGGCCCCGGGAGAACTCGAACACCCAGCCCACGAGGGCGATCAGGCCGAGCACGATGCCGACGCCGACGAGCCACCAGCCGACGGCCAGGCCCAGGAAGACCACGGCGGCCGCGGCCCCGCAGGCGACGGGCCACCAGCTGCCGGGGCTGAAGACGCCCTGCTCCCCCGCGCCGTCCGCGATCTCGCCGTAGGGGTCGTCCTCCGGCCGGGCGTCGATGCGTCGTGCGACGAGCCCGAGGTAGGCGCCGATCATGCCCACGAGGCCGGCGAGGAGCAGCAGAGCGAGGGTGCCGACCGGCTCGAACTCGCTCCACCACCCGTACCACGCGGACACGACGATGAAGAACGGCGTCAGCCAGAGGAACAGTCGGGTCTCGAACTTCACGGCCGGTCCTCCTCGTCGTCACCCTGGCGGGGTCCGTCGTCGACGATCGTGGTCGACGAGCGGTCCGTGCGGCCCGTCCCCTCGGCGGTACGTTCCCGGCCCAGGTTCACCTGGCCCCTGCGGTCGGCCTCCCAGTCGAGGACGCCGTCGGCATCGGGCTCGACGTGGTCCATGGCCGCGACTTCGGGGTGGTGCAGGTCGAACGCGGGGCGCTCGGACCGGATCCGGGGCAGCGACACGAAGTTGTGCCGCGGCGGCGGGCAGGACGTCGCCCACTCGAGGGAGTTGCCGTAGCCCCACGGGTCGTCGACAGCCACGCGCGGCGCCTGCCTTGCGGTCACGTAGACGTTCCACAGGAACGGCAGCGTGGACGCGGCCAGGAGCACGGCGCCGACGGTCGAGACCTGGTTCATCCAGGTGAAGCCGTCCTCGGGCATGTAGTCCGGGAAGCGTCGCGGCATGCCGCGCACGCCCAGCCAGTGCTGGATGAGGAACGTCGCGTGGAAGCCGAAGAACAGCGTCCAGAAGTGGATCTTCCCGAGTCGCTCGTCGAGCATCTTGCCGGTGAACTTGGGCCACCAGAAGTAGAAGCCCGCGAACATCGCGAACACGACGGTGCCGAACACCACGTAGTGGAAGTGCGCGACGACGAAGTACGTGTCGGTGACGTGGAAGTCCAGCGGCGGCGAGGCGAGGATGACGCCGGTGAGGCCGCCGAAGAGGAAGGTGATGAGGAAGCCGATCGTCCACAGCATCGGCGTCTCGAAGGTCAGCTTTCCT
The DNA here is from genome assembly GCA_023428065.1 of Actinomycetes bacterium. Taxonomy (GTDB): domain Bacteria; phylum Actinomycetota; class Actinomycetes; order Actinomycetales; family Microbacteriaceae; genus Homoserinibacter. The sequence goes on from JAEYZI010000061.1 coordinate 70,531, forward strand.
CGCCACATCGTGCCGATCCAGTTGAAGAACTTCACCCCGGTCGGCACCGCGATGAGCATCGTCATGAGCGCGAAGAACGGCAGCAGCACGGCGCCGGTGGCGTACATGTGGTGCGCCCACACGGTCACCGAGAGGGCGGCGATCGCGATCGTCGCGTAGACGAGGCCCTTGTAGCCGAAGATCGGCTTGCGGCTGAAGACCGGCAGGATCTCGGTCACGATGCCGAAGAACGGCAGCGCGATGATGTAGACCTCGGGGTGCCCGAAGAACCAGAACAGGTGCTGCCACAGGGCCGCACCGCCGTGCTCGGGATCGAAGACCTGCGAGCCCAGGCGCCGATCGGAGCCCAGGGCGAACAGGGCCGACGCGAGCGGCGGGAACGCCATGAGCACGAGCAGGCTGGTCACGAGGGTGTTCCACGTGAAGATCGGCATCCGGAACATTGTCATGCCCGGGGCGCGCATCGTGATCACGGTGGTGATGAAGTTGACCGCGCCGAGGATCGTCCCGAAGCCCGTGAGTGCGAGGCCGAAGACCCACAGGTCACCGCCGAGGCCCGGCGAGTACGTCGTGGTCGACAGCGGTGTGTACGCGAACCAGCCGAACGATGCCGCGCCGGACGGCGTGAGGAACCCGCCCGCGGCGATCAGGCCGCCGAACAGGTACAGCCAGTACGAGAATGCGTTCAGGCGCGGGAACGCGACGTCCGGGGCACCGATCTGCAGCGGCATGATGATGTTCGCGAAACCCGCGAACAGCGGGGTCGCGAAGAGCAGCAGCATGATCGTGCCGTGCATCGTGAAGAGCTGGTTGTAGAGCTCGTCGTTGACGACCTGCATGCCGGGGTAGGCCAGCTCGGAGCGGATCAGCATGGCCATCAGGCCACCGATGAGGAACCACGCGAACGACGTGCCGAGGTACAGCTTGCCGATCAGCTTGTGATCGGTCGTCGTCATGACCCGCACGAGCTGCTCGCCCAGCGGGCGGCGCGGAGCCGGCGCCAGCACCTGGCTGGCGGACTGGGGGGCGGACGTCGCGGTCACTTGCCTTCTCCCTCAGGGTTCTCGTCGAGTCCGACCTGCGTGCTGGCGTTCTCGCCGCCGATCAGCGGCTTCTCCGCCGTCTGACCCGCGGCAGCGAGCTGCTCCAGGTGCGCGTCGTACTCTTCGCGGCTGACGACCTCGACAGTGAAGAGCATGCGCGAGTGGTAGACACCGCACAGCTCGTAGCACTTGCCGGCGTAAGTGCCCTCGGCGGTCGGGGTGATCGAGTAGTGGTTCACCCGACCGGGGATGACGTCCATCTTCATCAAGAAGGCGGGGACGCCGAAGTCGTGGATGACGTCAGGCGAGTGCAGGTTGAAACGCGTCGTCTCGTTGACGGGCAGGTAGAGCGTCGGGATGTCCGAGCCGGTGCCCGAGGTGTAGACGTAGGAGGAGTAGGCGAACTCGTCGTCGGCCGCGTCCTCGTCGGCCGCGTCGTCGCGCTCGCCGATGCCGTAGTTGAACGTCCAGCTCCACTGCTGACCGGTGATCTCCATGGTGTTGTCGACCGGCAGGTCCTCGTCGAGGACGGCGTTCTGCGTCTTCACGGTGTGCGCGAAGAACACGATCACCATGATGACCGGCGCGATCGTGTAGAAGATCTCCAGCGGCAGGTTGTAGCGCGTCTGCACGGGGATCTCGTCATGGGAGCGACGCCGGTAGCGGATGATCGAATAGAAGATCAGGCCCCACACGATCACACCCGTGACCAGCGCAGCGATCCACGCGCCCTGCCACAGGTTGAGGA
>JAEYZI010000039.1 GCA_023428065.1 Actinomycetes bacterium
CAAGCTCGCGGGCGGCGTCGCCGTCATCAAGGCGGGTGCGGCCACCGAGGTCGAGCTCAAGGAGCGCAAGCACCGCATCGAGGACGCCATCCGCAACGCGAAGGCGGCCGGCGAGGAGGGCATCGTCTCCGGCGGTGGCGTCGCCCTCATCCAGGCGGGCAAGACGGCGTTCGAGAAGCTCGAGCTCTCGGGCGACGAGGCCACCGGTGCCAACATCGTCAAGGTCGCGATCGACGCGCCGCTCAAGCAGATCGCGCTCAACGCGGGTCTCGAGCCGGGTGTCGTCGTCGACAAGGTGCGTCACCTCCCCGTTGGTCAGGGCCTCAACGCCGCCACGGGCGAGTACGTCGACATGCTCGCCGCGGGCATCAGCGACCCGGTGAAGGTGACCCGTTCGGCGCTGCTCAACGCGGCCTCGATCGCGGGCCTCTTCCTCACCACCGAGGCCGTCGTCGCCGACAAGCCCGAGAAGGCTGCGGCTCCCGCCGGTGGCGACATGGGCGGTGGCATGGACTTCTGACCTGACGGTCGGAACCCACACCCCAGCGGTACGAGCGGGCGGCTCCTTCGGGAGCCGCCCGCTTCGTCGTGTGTGCCGGGGACTGCTAGCGCAGGAAGAGACGCGTGTTGTGCTGCTCGATCTCGGCGTACTGCTGGCCGGCCTGGGCGAGCGCCGTGCCGATCGCGGTGAGCGAGTCCTCGACCCGCTGCTGCGTCGTGCGCCACTCGGCGACGACGCCGTGGAAGGCGGCGGCCGCTCCGCCGGTCCACGAGGCCTGCAGCTGGGCGAGCTGGGCGTGGAGCGCGGCGACCTCGGCCTGGATGCGCCCGACGGTCTGCCGGGCGGCCGTCGCGTGTGCGAGGACGGCTTCGCTGTCTACCTGGAAGGTGCTCATGGCGCCACGCTAGGAACGCGCCGCCGCCCCCGCCTCGCCGCTCGCGGCATCCGTGGAGTCCTGCTGCTCGTCGATCGAGTGCAGGAGCGGAATGCTCACGCGGAACGTCGCACCGCCCCCGGGCGTCTCGAGCACCTCGACGTGACCGTCGTGCTTCGCGACGATGCCCGCGACGATCGCGAGGCCGAGTCCCGATCCGCCCGTCTCGCGCGTGCGCGAGGTGTCGGCGCGCCAGAACCGCTGGAAGATCTTCTCGCGAAGCTGGGGCGGGATGCCCTCGCCGTGGTCGACGATCGCGATGACGCCGTAGCCGCCCGCGCGGTCGACGCCGACCTCGATCTCGATGGGGCTGTCGTCGGGCGTGAAGCGCATGGCGTTGCCGATGAGGTTCGTCACGACCTGGCGCAGCTTGTCCTCGTCGCCGCGCACGATGGGCCCGACCTCGGGCAGCGGCACGGCGCCCTCCGTCGTCGTCGCGGCGGTCGTCTCGGCGGCCGCCGGGCGACGCCGACGCAGCCGCGCGAGGGCGGAGCCCGCGAAGGCGATCGGTCCCGTCATGGTCGTCGAGGGCGGCGTCGGGGCGGGCGAGGCCGCGGGCGGGGTCGTCGCGTCGAGCTCGGCGGATGCCGCCGCGCGGGCGTCCGTCGCGGCCTCCGCCTCGACCGGCTCGATCGGCTCGGGCACGACGACCGTGATCCGGCGCTGCGGCGCGTACGCGGAGGCGTCGAGCGCGGCATCCTGGGCGATCGGCAGCAGGTCGACCGGCTCGTGCGCGACCGTGCGGGGCTCGTCGAGGCGGGCGAGCTCGAGCAGGTCCTCCACGAGTCCGCCCATGCGGATGGCCTCGCGCTCGATGCGGTCCATCGCCTGGGCGACGTCGTCGGGCTTCTGCAGTGCGCCCATGCGGTACAGCTCGGCGTAGCCGCGCAGCGACACGAGCGGCGTGCGCAGCTCGTGGCTCGCGTCGCCGACGAAGCGCCGCATCTGGTCGACGGCCCGCTGGCGGTCGGCGAGCGCGAGATCGATGCGCGCGAGCATCGCGTTGAGGGAGCGGTTGAGGCGGCCCACCTCGGTGTTGGGGGTCGCGCCGCCGAGGCGCTGGCTGTAGTCGCCCGCCGCGAAGCGCGCGGCCGTGCGCTCGACGTCGCGCAGGGGGGCGAAGGTGCTCGTGACGAGCAGTTGCGTCACGGCGGCGCCCAGCAGCACGACGGCGATCGCGAAGAGGAAGAAGATGAGGCTGTAGCGCGTGATGGTCGTGTCGATGTCGGTGAGGTCGATGCCCGCGACGAGCGTCGCGAGCGACCCGTCCGACCCGGTGAGCACGCTCGTCATGACGCGCCATTGGCCCCGACCGGAGGAATCCGTCACGGTCGAGAGGCTGCTGTCGTGGGGCACGCTCCAGGAGAGCGTCATGCCCGAGAGGTCGGGCTGGAGTGCGCTCTCGGGCACGTTGTCGCACACGACCTGACCGCTCGCGTCGACGATCGCCACGAGGTACCCCGGCTCGTAGCGGAAGTTGCACGTGGAGAGGTTGGTGGGCGCCGTATCCGAGGTGCCGAGCACCTGCTGGAACCACGAGGCGACGGAGGCGTCGCGCTGGTCGAAGAGGTAGGTGCGCAGCACCGTCATGGTGCCCATGCCCGCGACCGCGAGGCCGAACGTCAGCAGCAGCACGGTGACGCCCGTGATCTTCGTGCGCAGGGAGATGCCGTTCCACCACCGCTCGAACGACGCGTGCAGCTTCGCCATCAGCGGCCCCGCATCCGTCGCCCCGCGGTCGTGCGGGCTCTCACGCCTTCGCGGTCTTGAGCATGTAGCCGAAACCGCGCTTGGTCTGGATCATCGGCTCGGTGGAGTGCTGATCGATCTTGCGGCGCAGGTACGAGATGTAGCTCTCGACGATGCCCGCGTCGCCGTTGAAGTCGTACTCCCACACGTGGTCGAGGATCTGCGCCTTCGACAGCACGCGGTTGGGGTTGAGCATGAGGTAGCGCAGGAGCTTGAACTCGGTGGGGGAGAGCTCGACGGGGATGTCGCCCACCGTGACCTCGTGCGTGTCCTGGTCCATCGTGAGCTCGCCCGCGCGGATGATCGCGTCCTCCTCGTCCTGCATCGTGCGGCGCAGGATCGCCTTGATGCGCGCGACGATCTCGTCGAGGCTGAACGGTTTCGTGACGTAGTCGTCGCCGCCCACGGTGAGGCCCGTGATCTTGTCCTCGGTGTCGTCTTTCGCGGTGAGGAACAGGATGGGCGCCGTGTAGCCCGACGCGCGCAGGCGCTTGGTGACGCCGAACCCGTTCATGTCGGGCAGCATGACGTCGAGGATGATGAGGTCGGGTTCCTCGTCGAGCACCGCGGAGATGGCCTGCGCTCCGTTGCCGACCGCGCGCACGGCGAAGCCGGCGAAGCGGAGGCTCGTGGTGAGCAGGTCGCGGATGTTGGGTTCGTCGTCGACGATGAGGATCTTCGGTCCGTCGCTCATGGACCCATTATCCCTGCATGTTCGCTGAATGTGGCCTGGAACTTCTGGCGGATCCTGTCTACCCGCGCACGGGGGCCGGTGCCCTAGCATCGGGGGATGGCCGCCGAGCGCATCGTGATCGTGGGAACGGGGCTCGCGGGCGCCGGAGCGGCCGCCGAGCTGCGCGCCCGGGGATTCGACGGCGACATCGCGCTCCTCGGCGCCGAGCCGCACCCGCCCTACATCCGCCCCCCGCTCTCGAAGGGCTACCTCGCGGGCGAGGAGGAGCGCGGGTCGTTCGACGTGCATCCGCTCGGCTGGTACGAGGAGCACGGCATCCGCTTCCTCCCCGGCTCCGTCGCCGTGACGATCGACCGTGACGCGCAGCTCGTGGGGCTCGCGGGGGGCGACGCCCTGAGGTACGACCGGCTGCTGCTCGCGACCGGGTCGACCCCGGATGCGCTGCCGATGTCCGGCGGCGACCTCGACGGCGTGCACGTGCTGCGCACGATCGACCAGGCCGACGCACTGCACGCCGCCCTCGCGGGAGGAGGGCGGCGTGTGGTGCTCGTCGGCTCGGGGTGGATCGGCATGGAGGTCGCCGCGACCGCCCGTCGGCTCGGCAACGAGGTGACGGTGCTGCTGCGCGGCGAGGTGCCGCTCGCGTCGCAGCTCGGTGCCGAGCTCGGCGCCGACTTCGCCCGGCTCCACGAGGAGCACGGCGTCGTGCTGCGCCCGGAGGCGCGCGTGCGCGAGCTGCAGGGCTCCGGCGCCGTGACGGGCGTGCTGCTCGAGGGGGGCGAGGTCGTGCCCGCGGATGTCGTGGTCGTCGCGGTCGGCGCGAGCCCCGCGGTCGGACTCGCGGCGTCCGCAGGACTCGAGGTGGGCGACGGCGTGCACGTCGACGCGCGTCTGCGCACTTCCGATGCTCGGGTCTGGGCGGCGGGTGACATCGCGGCCGCCGTGCACCCCGTGCTCGAGGCGGCGGGGCTCGCCTCCCGCATCCGCAGCGAGCACTGGGCGAACGCGGAGAGGACGGGACCCGCCGCGGCGCGATCGATGCTCGGCGACGAGACGCCGTACGACGCGATCCCGTACTTCTACACCGACCAGTTCGATCTGGGCATGGAGTACACGGGCTTCGCGCGGCTCGCCGCCGAGGGGGAGGTCGTCATCCGGGGCGACCGTCCGGGGCGCGAGTTCATCGCTTTCTGGGTGCGCGGCGGGGCGGTCGTCGCGGGCATGAACGTCAACGTGTGGGACGTCGCCGACGACATCGAGCGGCTCGTGCGCGCGGGGCTCGCGGGCCACGAGGTCGACCGTGCGCGGCTCGCCGACCCGGCGGTCCCCCTCGGCGAGCTCTAGCATCGAGCGCGTGACCTCCTCCCCGCTCGCCCGCCGCATCGGGGCCCGTGAGTTCGACTTCTCGCGTCGCGTCGCCGTCATGGCGATCGTCAACCGCACGCCCGACTCGTTCCACGACCGCGGTGCGACGTTCGCGCTCGACCGCGCCGTCGAGGCCGCGCTCGCCGCCGTCGCCGACGGCGCCGACTGGGTCGACGTGGGGGGCGTGCCGTTCGGGCGAGGACCCGTCGTCGAGCTCGCCGAGGAGCTCGACCGCATCGTGCCGCTCGTCGAGGCGATCCGCGCGGTCTCCGACGTCGTGATCTCGGTCGACACCTTCTCGGCGAGGGTCGCGGAGGCCGCGCTCGCGGCGGGCGCGGACGTCGTCAACGACACCTCGGGCCTGTGGGACCCCGACATGGCACCCGTCGTGGCCGCATCCGGGGGCCACATCGTGCTCACGCACTCGCTCACGCCGCCGCGCACCCCGCATCCGTCCCCGCGCTACGACGACGTCGTCGCGGCGGTCGTCGAGCACCTGCGCTCGCGCATCGAGGCGGCGACGGCGGCGGGCGTGCCGTTCGAGCACCTCATCGTCGACCCCGGTCACGACCTCAACAAGAACACGCTGCATTCGCTCGAGCTGACCCGACGGCTCGGGGAGGTCGCCCAGCTCGGCCCGCCCGTGCTCGTGGCGCTGTCGAACAAGGACTTCATCGGCGAGACCCTCGACCGCCCGCAGTACGAGCGCCTCGAGGGCTCACTCGCGGCGGCCGTCGTGTCGATCGTGAACGGCGCGCGCATCGTGCGCGTGCACGACGTGCGCGCAAGCGTCGCGGCGGTGCGGATGACGGAGGCGATCCTCGGATGGCGGGAGCCGGCGTGGCTGAAGCACAACATGTGACGATCGACCGCGTCTGGCCCGACCCGGCCGCGGATGTCGGCGACGACGAGCTCGCCGAGGCGCTCCTCGCCTCGGGCGACGCGCTCCGCGTCAACTTCGTGTCGTCGGTCGACGGCGCCGCGACTCACGAGGGGCTTTCGGGCGCGCTCGGCGACGCCGCCGACCGCCGCTACTTCGAGCTCCTGCGCCGCGTCGCGCACGTCGTGGTCGTGGGCGCGGGCACCGTGCGCGCCGAGGGCTACGGGCCGCTGCGCGTGTCGGATGCCTCGGCCGCCTGGCGCGAGGAGCATGAGCTTCCGCCGCACCCCGTCTTCGCGATCGTGTCGGGGACGCTCCACCTCGACCCGGAGTCGCGCATCTTCCGCGAGGCGCCCGTACGACCGATCGTCGTCACGACGCCGGGTCGCGACATCTCCGCGTTCGCCGAGGTCGCGGATGTGGTCGAGACGGGAAGCGGTTCGCGCATCGACGCGGATGCCGCCGTCGCGGCGCTGCGCGCGCGGGGGCTGACGCGCATCCTGTGCGAGGGCGGCCCGAGCCTGTTCGGAGCGCTCCTCGCGGCGGACGTGGTCGACGAGCTGTGCGTGACCGTGTCGCCGAGGCTCGAGGCGGGCGACGCGCGCCGCATCGCCTCGGGGCAACTGCCCGAGGCCCGCTCCCTCGAGCTCGCGCACGTGCTGCGCTCGGGGTCGACGCTCCTGCTGCGCTACGCGCGGGCGTGACCGCGACGTGCACGCCCCGCCGTCACCCGACCTAGGCGGCGATCTCGTGCGAGTCGAGGATCGTGTAGCTGTAGCCCTGTTCCGCCAGGAAGCGCTGGCGGTTCTGCGCGAAGTCCTGGTCGACGGTGTCGCGCGCCACGAGCGTGTAGAAGTTCGCGGGCAGCCCCGACTCCTTGGGGCGCAGCAGACGCCCGAGGCGCTGCGCCTCCTCCTGGCGCGAGCCGAACGATCCCGACACCTGGATCGCGACCGTCGCCTCCGGCAGGTCGACGGAGAAGTTCGCGACCTTCGACACGACGAGCACGGGCGTCGGGCCGTCGCGGAACTCCTGGAAGAGCCGCTCGCGCTCGGAGACGGGCGTGGCGCCCGTGAGCTGGGGGGCTCCGAGCGCCTCCGCGAGCTCCTCGATCTGGTCGAGGTACTGCCCGATCACGAGGATGCGCTCGCCCGCGTGCTTCGCCACGAGATCCTTCACGACCTGCAGCTTCGCGGGGGCCGTCGCGGCGAGGCGGTAGCGCTCGTCGTCGGCGCTCGCGGCGTACTCGAGGCGCTCGGACTGCGGCAGGTCGATGCGCACCTCGAAGCACGACGCGGGCGAGATGAAGCCCTGCGCCTCGATCTCCTTCCACGGGGCGTCGAAGCGCTTCGGACCGATGAGGCTGAAGACGTCGGACTCGCGGCCGTCCTCGCGCACGAGGGTCGCCGTGAGGCCGAGGCGGCGGCGCGCCTGCAACTCCGCGGTGAGCTTGAATACGGGGGCGGGAAGCAGGTGCACCTCGTCGTAGACGATGAGGCCCCAGTCGAGCGCGTCGAGGAGCGCGAGGTGGGCGTACTCGCCCTTCCGCTTCGCCGTGAGGATCTGGTAAGTCGCGATCGTGACCGGCTTGATCTCCTTCGACTGGCCGGAGTACTCGCCGATCTCGTCCTCGGTGAGGCTCGTGCGCTTGAGCAGCTCGGCGCGCCACTGCCGCGCCGACACGGTGTTGGTGACGAGGATGAGGGTGTTGGTGTCGGCGGCGGCCATCGCGCCCGCGCCGACGAGCGTCTTGCCGGCGCCGCACGGGAGCACGACGACGCCCGAACCGCCCGCGAAGAAGTTGTCGACCGCCTGCTGCTGGTAGGGGCGGAGGCTCCACCCGTCCTCGACGAGCTCGATCTCGTGCGGGGTGCCCGGGGTGTAGCCGGCCTGGTCCTCCGCCGGCCAGCCGATCTTCAGCAGCTCCTGCTTCACCTGGCCGCGCGCCCACGGCTGCAGCGTCCACTCGGTCGAGGTGCGGCGGATGCCGAGGAACGGCGCGACCTTCGAGTTGCGGGTGATCTCGGCGAGCACCGCGGCATCCGAGCCCCGGATGACGAGCTCACCCGCGTCGTCGCGCGCGATGACGAGGCGGCCGTAGCGTCCGACGGTCTCCTCGATGTCGATCTGCACCGTCTGGGGCACGGGGAACTTCGCGTAGCGCTCGAGGGTCGCGAGCATCTGCTCGGCGGTATGACCCGCGGCGCGCGCGTTCCAGAGCCCGAGCCGCGTGATGCGGTAGGTGTGCACGTGCTCGGGTGCGCGTTCGAGTTCGGCGAAGATCGCCAGTTCGTGCCGCGCCTCCTCGGCCTCGGGGTGCACGACCTCGAGCAGCACGGTGCGGTCGCTCTGGACGATCAGCGGTCCGTTCATAACCGAGCAAGCCTAACGGCGCGGGCGCGGATCGTGCTGGCTGCCCCGCCAGCCCTCACACGGGGGTCACGTCGACGATGTGCGAGAGGGGGAGCGTGCGCTCGATGTCTGCCCGACGGTCGCGTGCGCGGAGCCGCCCGCCCGCGAGGGCCGCGGGTTCGAGCACGTAGGGCACCTCGCTGCCGTCGGGCATCCGCACGACGACGGTCACCTGCAGCTTGCCGCGGATCGCGAGCTCGAGCTGGCGAGCGTTCCAGGCCGCGCCGCTCTCCTCGGGCTGCTGGGCGGCCGACTCGCGGATGCGCTCCACGATCCGGCGGGCGGGATCGGGCGGCGGCTCGGACGGGAGCGAGCGGATCGTCGCGCGCTGGACCGCGCGGATGGCGCCGTCGGTGTCTTCGAAGACGGCGGGGTAGCGCGCGTCGACGAGCGCCCAGTAGAGCGTCTCGGCGTCGAGGCGGCTCACGGCCCGGTGCTCGCCCGTGCGCCGGAGGGCGAGCGGTGCGAGCGCCTGGTCGATCACGAGCTGGCCGACGAGGGCCGGGTCGTCGGCCCGCACCGAGGAGTGGGCGCCGGCATCCGGGCTCCCGGCCGGGGCGTCGACCGCGCTCACCCGGAGGCTGCCGAACCGCGCCGCCGTCTCGGTGAGCAGGTAGTCGAGCGGCTGCGGGATGCCGGTGAGCGAGATCTCGGCGAGCAGCGCGCGCACCTCCTCGATCGTGACGCCCGTCGTGAGGGCGCGCGTCACGGAGGCGGCCGTCACGCGGTAGCTCGAGGCGAGCCCGACGGACTCGACCTCGGCGGCCTCCCGAAGGCGCCGGTCGACGTCGGCGGCGAGCGGCCCCGGCGCGATGATCGACAGGTCGTGCTGGATGTAGACCTGGCGCACGTCGGGCGGGAAGAGTTCGTCGACCGCGGCGGCCGCGGCTTCCGGCCCCTCCGCGAGGAGAGCCGCGCCCGCGGTCGACGGCACGGAGGCGCCCACGATGCCGAGCAGTTCCGCGGAGCGTACGACGGCCCTCGTGCGCTCGGGCAGCCAGTCGCCGCCCGCCGGGTAGAGCCAGTCGAGGTAGTCGAGCAGCCCGTCGCCCCAGCGCGCACCCGCGCGGGCGCGCAACTGCTCCTGCAGCTCGACGGGCACGCGCGCGAGCCAGCCGGAGGCGAGGGCCGTCCACCGGTCGACGCGCGACGAGCTTGACCACGCCTCGGCTGCGGGGGTCACGCGCCAGGCCGCCTCGGCGGCGCTCGCGAGCCCGGCGCCCTCCGCGAGCTCGAGGATCGTGTCGAGCTCGGCGTCGTCGTGCGCGCCCGTGGCGGCGAGGAGCCGGCGCCAGTCGGGGAGGGCGACGCCGCCGCGCTGCAGCATCCGGGCGGGTTCCCGCTCGAGCGCGGAGAGGAGCTCGCCGACGGCGGTGACGGCCGCGAAGGCGCGCTCGCCCGCCGCGCGGTCGGCGGCGATGCGATCGTCGACGTGCACGGGTTCGAGCGCCGCGGGCGGCGGCGCGTCGATGAGCTCCTCGGGTGAGGGCAGGCGGTGGGCCGGCCAGCCGCGCAGCACGTCCACGAGCTGCTCGGGCGCGACGAGGTGTCCGTCGGTATCGGCGACGAGGGCGAGGTCGCTCAGGTGGGCGAGCGCGGGGCGCAGCTCGGCGACGCTCCGGCCGGTGCGGCCGGCGACGGCGCCCGCATCCGGCTCCCCGAGCAGCACGACCGCCGCGAGCACCGCGAGCTGCGCGCGGTCGAGCCGTCTGAGCGCCGCCTGGATCGAGGCGGGGTCGAGGAGGGCCTCGGCGAGGTCGAAGACGTCGCGGATGCCGGCCTCGCGGACGGGCCGCGCGTGGAGGAGCTCGAGGAGGGCGTCGTCGGAGAGCGCCCGCAGCCGTGCCGCGAGCGCGAGGGCCGAGCCGCTACCGCTCACCGGCCCGTGCGATCCGCCGACGGCGCACGGAGCTGACGATGATGAACGCCACGATGAGGAGGAACGCGAGCGGCAGACCGAAGTAGCCGACGAGCACGGCCGCGGGCCAGACGCCGTCCGACATGGCCGCTCCCGACACGGAGGCGATCATGGTGGAGGCGATCGCGATGATCGAGATCCCGGCGACTGCGGCGATCATGGCGGCGAGCACGCGTTCGATACGATTGAGCGGGACGGGGGCGTTCTCGGGCACGAGACAACACTAAGCCCCTCATGCGCACCGGATTCAGCGAGAGAGGCTCGGCATGCCCACCGGCAAGGTGAAGTTCTACGACGAGGAGAAGGGCTTCGGCTTCGTCACCTCGGACGACGGCCAGGAGGTCTTCCTGCACGCCTCGGCGCTGCCCGCGGGCGCGGTCGTCCGCGCGGGAACGCGTCTCGAGTTCGGCATCGCGGACGGACGGAAGGGCGCACAGGCGCTCTCCGTGCGCGTGCTCGACGCGCCCCCCAGCCTCAGCAAGCTCAACCGTCGCTCGGCCGACGACATGGCGATCGTGATCGAGGATCTCGTGAAGCTGCTCGACGGGATCGGGGCGGGTCTGCGCCGCGGACGCTACCCCGACCGTGCCCACGGCGCGAAGATCGCGGCCGTGCTGCGCAAGGTCGCCGACGACTTGGACGCGTAGCCGCGTGACCGACGAGGAGCGCGTGCAACTCGCACGCGAGGCGCTCGGGGAGATCACCCCCGAGGCGACGATCGGCGAGCTGCTCGAGCAGTCGACCGCCGACGACGGCGTCGTGACGCTCGCGTTCGCGGCGCGCATGTCGGGTTATCCGGGGTGGCGCTGGACGGTATCCGTGGCCCAGGTGGCGGATGCCGAGCCGACCGTGCTCGAGGCCGAGCTGCTGCCCGGCGAGGGCGCGCTGCTCGCGCCCGACTGGGTGCCGTGGTCGGAGCGTCTCGAGGAGTACCGCGCGGCGCAGGCGGCGGCCGCTGCTGAGGCCGCCGACGACGACGCGGACGACGACGAGTCGGATGACGACGACGATGAGTCGGACGACGACGTTGATGAGTCGGACGACGACGATGACGACGATGACGATGACGACGACGATGACGACGACGACTTCGGGGACGACCCCGACGACGGCATCGACTTCGAGTCGGCGGCGTCAGCGGTGGCGGCGGAAGCGGTGCACGTAGACGAGGCCGACGAGGCCGAGTCCGACGCCGACGAGGCAGGTCCACAGCCACCAGACCCGGCCGCTGTCGACGAGCGCGCCGACGAAGAGGAGTAGCACGGCGAAGCCGAGCACCCACAGCGCGAGCCCCGTGAGGATCGCGGCGCGGTCGTCGGTGGCGACGGGCGCGGGATCCGGGCGCCGTTCGCTTTCGCTCAGCCAGAACCGCATGCGGGGAGCCTAGAGGGCTTCGACGACGTAGTCGACGGCCGCCGTGAGCGCGCGCACGTCGTCGGGGTCGATCGCGGCGAACGTCGCGACGCGCAGCTGGTTGCGGCCGAGCTTGCGGTAGGGCTCGGTGTCGACGACGCCGTTCGCGCGCAGCACCGACGCGACGACCGCCGCGTCGACGCTCTCGTCGAAGTCGATCGTGACGACGACCTGCGAGCGGTGGGCGGCATCCGCCACGAACGGGGTCGCGAAGTCGCGCTCCTCGGCCCACGCGTAGAGGTGGCTCGACGACTCGCGCGTGCGCGCGTCGGCGAAGGCGAGGCCGCCGTTGCCGTTGAGCCAGTCGAGCTGGGCCTCCATGAGCAGGAGCGTCGCGATGGCGGGGGTGTTGAGCGTCTGGTCGAGGCGCGAGTTGTCGACCGCGTTCTTGAGGCTCAGGAACTCGGGGATCCAGCGTCCGGATGCCGCGATCGCCTCGATGCGCGCGATCGCGGCGGGGCTCATGGTGGCGAACCAGAGGCCGCCGTCGGCGGCGAAGTTCTTCTGCGGAGCGAAGTAGTACACGTCCGTCTCGGCGAGGTCGACCTCGACCCCGCCCGCGGCGCTCGTCGCGTCGACGACCGTGAGCGCGCCCTCGTCGCCGTGAACCCGCGCGACGGGGGCCATGACGCCCGTCGAGGTCTCGTTGTGCGGCCACGCGTACACGTCGACGCCCGCGACGAGTTCGACCTCGGCGCGCGACCCGGCGGGGGCCGACACGACGTGGGGCGCCTCGAGGAAGGGGGTCGTCGCGGCCTGCGCGAACTTCGCCCCGAACTCGCCGAAGGTGAGGTTCTCGCTGCGGCGCTCGATGAGCGAGAAGGCCGCGGCATCCCAGAACGCGGTCGAGCCGCCGTTGCCGAGCACGACCTCGTAGCCGTCGGGGAGGCGGAAGAGCTCCGCGAGTCCGGCGCGCACCCGGCCGACGAGCTGCTTGACGGGCTTCTGCCGGTGCGAGGTGCCGAGCAGACCCTCGTTCGCCCGCAGGTGGGCGAGCTGCTCCGGCCGCACCTTGGAGGGTCCGCATCCGAATCGTCCGTCGGCGGGCAGCAGGTTCTGGGGGATCACGATCTCCGGCACGCAACGAGTCTATTGAGCCGCCGGGTAGGCTGGTTTAGACGTGCAGGGAGGCCACGATGACCGATCTCGTCGACACGACGGAGATGTACCTTCGGACCATCCTCGACCTGGAGGAGGAGGGCATCACGCCTTTGCGTGCCCGGATCTCGGAGCGTCTCGGGCACTCCGGTCCGACGGTGTCGCAGACCATCGGACGCATGGAGCGTGACGGCCTCGTGGTGGTCGAGGGCGACCGCCACCTCGTGCTCACCGCCGACGGCCGCACGCGCGCCATGCACGTCATGCGCAAGCACCGTCTCGCCGAGCGCCTCCTCGCCGACGTCATCGGGCTCGACTGGGCGTACGTTCACGACGAGGCGTGCCGCTGGGAGCACGTCATGAGCGAGCAGGTGGAGCGCCGCCTGCTCGACCTCCTCGGCCACCCCACAGAGTCGCCCTACGGCAACCCGATCCCGGGTCTCGACGAGCTCGGCGGCGCGCCCGCCGGCAGCTTCCTCGACGGCGTGGAGAGCATCGTCGCGCGCGTGGCGTCGGCGGAGGGCGAGACGACCGGCATCGTGCGTCGCCTCGGCGAGCCGGTGCAGTTCGAGCCGGAGCTGCTCGCGCAGCTGCGGGATGCGGGCGTCGTGCCGGGCGCGACGGTCTCGCTCGCGGCCGCCGGGTCGTACGTGATCGTGCAGGTGGACGGCTTCGGCGACGGCCTCGAGCTGCCGAACGAGGTCGCCTCGCACATCTACGTCGAGGCCTGAGGCGGCCCGAGTTTCGGGGTGCTGAGCACCCCTCGATGTGACATCTGCGCAATCCCCGCCTAAACTCGCCGGGTCCCCGCGCTACCCGAATCCGGTGCGGGGCCGCCAGGCAGGGCGTCCCGTTCACCCATCCTCTGCCGGGCGACGTGACATACGGAAGGGATGGGGCCGGCACCTCACGGCCGGGACGCGGAGCATGCTCTTGTCAGGTACGTCTCTCCGCGGCATCGCGGTCATCACCCTCGTCATCCCCTCCATCTTCGCCACCGTCGCCCTGCCCGCCTACGCGGACCAGGCGGATGCGCCCGGCGAGACCTCCCACTCGGCGCTGCGGCAGCGGCTCGAGCGCGACGCGCAGAGCGTCGCCGTCGCGGCCGTCGCGGTCGAGCCCGAGCAGCGCGACGGTTACGACGTGACCTCGGCGGCGGACCTCCGCCGCGAGGCGCAGCGCGCCGCCATCGCGGCCGGGCCGAGCAGCCGGTCCGCCGTGGGCAACGCGCCGTACCCGTCGTTCTCGCTCGACCAGGTCGTGCAGATCGCGCTGCAGTACCAGGGGGTGCCGTACGTCTACGGCGGCTCGACGCCCACCGGCTTCGACTGCTCGGGCTTCACGTCGTACGTCTACGCCCAGGTCGGCGTGACGCTCCCGCACTCCTCGAGCGCGCAGGGGGCGGGCGGCATCCGCATCTCCGCCGCGGATGCGCGCCCCGGCGACATCGTCGCGATGGACGGCGGCGGGCACGTGGGCATCTACCTCGGCGGCAACTCGATGATCGACGCGCCGTACCCGGGCAAGACCGTGCAGGTGCGCCCCATCTACACGGCGAACCACTGGTTCGTGCGCTACGGCGTCTGAGCGGGGGAGCCCCCGCGTCCTGTGTCGCTCCGTGCGCGCGGACCCATGGGGGTTACCCTGGGTTCCTCGGAGGTTCTTCGGACCGGGGAGGGCACCATGCGAAACGCGCACAGCATCCGCACCATGGACGCGCGCGCGCTGTTCCGCATACAGCTCAGCAGTCGGCCCGACGTGCACTGTCACGTCGTGGTCGGATAGGCGCTGTCGTTCGCGACGGCGCCTTTTCTGTTCTCATCTCGGGTTCGCGGCTCCTCCGGGGAGTTCGACGGCCTGCACGCCATGCAGGCCCCCTCGAGAGGAGACCCGTTGCGAACCCTGGTACTCAACGCCGGCTACGAGCCGCTCGCCGTGGTGTCGTTCAAGCGAGCGCTCGTGCTCGTGCTGTCGGGGAAGGCGGTCGTCGTCGCGAGCGACGACGACAATCCCGTGCACGGCATCGGCGGGGAGTGGGATCGCCCGTCGGTCATCCTGCTGCGCCGCTACGTGCGGGTGCCGAGCGGCCGAGCCGTTCCGGTGTCGCGTCGGGGTGTGCTGCGGCGAGACGACCAGCGCTGCGCCTACTGCGGCGGCCACGCCTCGACGATCGACCACGTCGTGCCGCGCTCGCGCGGGGGAGCGGACAGCTGGGAGAACCTTGTGGCGTGCTGTCTGCGCTGCAACAACGTGAAGGGCGATCGCACGCCGCAGGAGATGGGATGGTCGCTGCGGTTCGCGCCGCGACCGCCGCACGGGACGGCGTGGCTCGTGCGAGGCACCGAGCGCGCGCAGCCGGAGTGGCGCGAGTTCCTCGCGCCCGCGGCGTAGCGTTTTCGCGGAAGTGCGACGGGATCCGTCGTGGATCGCGCGGAAAGCTGAGAAAATCCTGGTGATCTGGCCTGTCTGCCCTGGAATACGGGCCGTTATCGAGACGTGACAATCCGCCGGATGTCGCGTAACGTCGGTCGGGTCGCTTCGACCCGGAGAGCTTCAACTACGTGACTGACAACGAGACCCTCGCGGCCCTGGGCTTCACCCAGGATGCTGCGGCGAACTCGGGGAACCCCGCGCAGGCACCGCGCGCGGCCTCCGATGCGGGCTCGGATGCTGCCGAGCTCCGCGAGTTCCCGTCCCGTCGTTCGCTCCGTTCCACGGTGCCTCCCGTCGTCTCCGTCGACGCGGTGATGCACGCCGCCGCGACTCCCGCACAGCCGGGCTCCCGTCGTGCGGCGCGCGAGGCCCGCGCGGCGAGCGAGGCGCCCATCCCGACCTCCGCCGCCTTCGGGCTGACGCCGGTGCAGCCGTCGGAGGGCACCTCCACCGTCTCGGTGCCGCAGGTCGCAGCGCCGTTCGGCACCTTCGAGCTCGCGCCGGCCCCCGCCGCGAACGCGCACGAGTCGCGGCGTTCGCGGAGCGGCCGCACGGCCCCGCCGCCGCAGGCCGCGGGTGCTCGTGCCGTCACGACCGGCCAGGTGAGCCGTTCCGGTGCCGTGCGCAAGCGGCTGAGCGTCGCCGGCACGATGGTGCTCGTGGGCGGCCTGTTCGTCTCGCTCACCCTCCCCGCGTACGGGTCGGCCGACTACACGGGCGAGCTCGCCGACTCCGCCGCGGAGGTCGACGGCCAGACCCTCGCCCTCAAGGCCGACATCGCCGCGACGGCCGCCGTGGGAGACACCCGTGACGGCTACGACGCCGTGAGCGCATCCGATCTCAAGCGCCTCTACCGCGACGCCCTCAAGCAGAAGCGCATGGCCGAGTACCTCGCCTCCGGGGCGCAGGCGCTCGGCGACGACTACCCCTGGGCCACCGAGCTCGGCATGGGTCAGGGCGGCGGCCTGTCGCCGCTGAGGTACTTCGTGCGCCAGTGCGTGGACTTCGTCGCGTGGCGCCTGAACCGCGACGCCGGCAGCTACGGCCAGCCGTTCAAGTACGACTGGTCGTCGCTCACCCCCGGCGGCGGCAACGCGTCGTCGTGGAAGCGCCAGTGGGAGAACCACGGCTGGGCCACGAGCACGACGCCTTCGCCCGGCTGGGTCGCCTGGTTCCCGGGTCAGAACCACGTCGCCTATGTCAACAACGTGCTGCCCGACGGCTCCGTCCTCATCGAGGAGTACAACTGGGGCGGCCGCGACGTCTACAACCAGCGCATCATCGAGGCCGGGTCCGCGATCTACCTCTCCCCGCCCCCGCGCTGATCCCGCCCCGCGGCGTCCCGTGGCCCCCTGCCGCCGCTCGCTAGACTCGAGCGGTCAGCCTCTGTAGCTCAATGGAAGAGCAGTTCCGTCCTAAGGAAAGGGTTGGGGGTTCGAGTCCCTCCAGGGGCACTCCATCGGAATACCGACCGGAACGTCCGCCTTCAGGGCGCCTTTCGCGCTGGGAACTGGCATCTTGCACGGGCGGCCCGCAGAATCGGACCCCAGCTGTCCACCTTGTCTGAGCGCCGGCCATCTCCCGGCAGACACATACTTTGGGTTGTCGTCGAACGCGAGATCCGCTCGTTTATCTCGGGTGCCCTATGGGCGGGCAACCCGAGCGAGAGGTGACTACTTCTGACGGCGGCGATGCGTTCGGGCTGCGGGCACTCGCCCGATGATCGAACGGATGTCTCCGCCGGGGGGCCCAGGACTGGGTCGATCCGTTCCGCGGGTGCGGCGATTCGGGTCGCTGCCCGAAAGGGAATCGTGACCATATCGACCGTGACAGACATGGCGGCGCTGGGACAGACTGTCGCCATGAAGTTACGACAGGTCGCCCTCTCCGCTGTCGCTGTTTCGATGTGCTTTTCCACCGCATCGTGCGCGGCCTCCGGAGAGGCGGCGTGGGCGGTGGAATCCTGCGATGCTCTGGCTTCGTGGACCTCGGCCGCGCAGCCAGAGGCGGATCAAGAACGCGTGGGACGAGTCGTCGCCGGGCTTGTACCCGAAGGCGATTCGGGCCCGCTAGCAGAAGCCGCGCGAGAATTCGCCGACGCAGCCAGGAGCGGAGATCGCGCCGCTGTCCTCGAATCCGCAAAGGTCATGACCTCAGCCTGCGAAGCGATGGAGTTCGAACCGACCGAAGGCTGATCGGTTCCGCTCATTGCCCGCGATTACTCGTCGACGAAAGCGGTGAGTTCGTCGACAGTGACGCTCATGTCGTTCTCCGGGAGCGGCTCGAAGGTTCCATCGGACTGCTCCGGATACTGCGCCTGATCCGGGTTGAGCAAACTGTAGGGGGAGTCGCCGTCGCCGGAGAGGAAGACGAGCACCGAGCCGGCCTGCGCGATGGACGATTCATCGGGGGCGATGAACGTGCCTCCGTCGGCCTCGCCGCCCAGTTGCTTGATCTCGATCACGTCTCCGGGTAGCAGATCTCCCTTCTGGGATGAGACCACGACGGCGGTGTAGGCCGTGACGATGATGGGCGGGGTCTCGGGCGCATCGGAAGCAGTCGAGGCAGGCGCGCCGAGCTGCGGGTTCTGTTCGGGGTCGTCGGGGTTCTCCGGTGCGATCGGCTCCAGCTCGTAGGTCCGCGATTCGCCGGTGAGTTCGACCACGACCACCAAGTCTGCCGCCTGCGTGAGGTCGTCCAGGGTGTCGAACTCGGGGTAGTCCGCGTGGTACTCCACGACCTGGGGTTCGGTGGCCGGTTCGCTGGGCGGGGCCACTGGTGCGCACGCTGCCAAGGACACAACGACAGCCGCCACTGCTCCGAGGTACGGAATTCTGCTCGTGTGATTCATTTGTTCACTCACTCGTTAGGGAAGCCGGGGTAGTTGTTCCGGACGTTCACAACGTCGCTGCTGGAGGGGCTGACCATGCTGTTCCTGGGTCGGTTGCGGTTCATGATCGAGTCCTGGCCATCGCGGTGACCGAGCTTGAGAGCGTGCCCGTATTCGTGAACAGTGACGCTGGTGACAAAGTTCCCGAAGTTCACCGCGCTCGCCGAAATCGTTCGCGCGTTGAGACTGATGTACATGCAGTTGTTGGGGCTGCAGCTCGTATAGAGACCGAACCACGTGTCGCTGTACGACGCAGCGGTGACGGTCGAGACCGCATCGGACTGCTTCGTGAGCCGAACCGGCGAATAGGTCGCATTCCAGTTTGAGATCGCGTTGTTGAGTGGCGTCTGCCATGTTGAGTTGTAGCTATAGGGGTAGATCGTGAGCCGGGGAACGCTCTGTCCGTTCGAGTAATAGCTGTCGTCACCGACGGCTGCCGACAGCGGCGTGAGCGTGATGGCGGTCGCTAAGAGGAGCGACACGAGAACCTTCCTTCGCATCCGTTTCACGATCATGACGTCCTCTCAACTCGGCTATTGAAGGACAAGGTACACGCCGGCACAGAGCCGAACAAGGAAAATGTGATTGACGCTCCGCAAGACGAATAATGCGGTGAAGATGCTTGTGCGGAGATCGTGCTCCCCGCGGCCTCGACACGCTCGTGACCATCGGCAACCCGTGGCGTCCCAGCCAGTGCGCCAAGCATGATCATTACTCACGGTAGGGCGTGAAGCGACAGATATCCGTTGTACCGATTGGATGTCTCTTTGTGTCCGGTGGTCGTGCGCCTGGCAGATGACCGACTCCGACCCATCACTGTCACAACAGGCTGGACGGGCCTTCAGCGAATACGCCCGCTCAGCAGCGCTCTCGAGCGGTACCAGGAGGTCACCAAAGCTCGTCCGCGGCCGAAGAAGGGTGCGGGCTACGAGATCGGAGTCTTGGGTGAAGTTCACCCCGAAATTGAGGTTGAGAAGTTCGTGAAGATCTTGCTCAACTACGAGCGTCGAGATCCCTGGGCTCTACGTCGCTTCTTGACCCCATTCCTGTTGAGCCGATGATGCACCGTCCATTCGGACGTTCCGACTTCGCGTGCGATGTCCACCGGCGCCGTGCCGGCTTCGTAGAGCTCGACAATCCGAGCGTTCTGCGCGGCCGTGAGGCGTACTGGAGACTTCGGGCGACGGGCGAGCGAGCGCACGACGCGTTCAGGTGCTGCGCGGCTCAAGAGGCCGAGGAGTCGCTTCGTCTCTGGTTCCGAATTCAAGTACCGTCCCAGCAGGCGCACCGACGAATAGCCCTACTCGGCTCGCGCGGAACGGACGACGGCGCGGCGACCGCTCGACGCGAGTGCCCAGTCGAGCACGCCATCCGGGAGCAGCCGGGCGAGGCGCGTGAAGAGGGCCGCATCGCGACCGATCGTGCGACGCGAACGCGCACGTGGCGCGGTCACGACGTCCGCGATCTCCGCGCCCGCCGCATCGGCGCTCATGCCCGTGCGCTCGAACTCCCGCACGGTCGCATGGAACGTCGTCATGAGGCGGTCGTAGCGGATGCGCTGGTCGTCGGACATGGTCGCGGTGAGCGCGTGCGCCGCGCGCGTGCCGGAGTCGGTCATGCCTGTGCGGACGGCCCCCGGCTCGATCACGGTGACCTCGACGCCCTGGTCGTGCACCTCGCGCCGGAGGGCGTCGCTCACCGCCTCGAGCGCGAACTTGGTGGCGCTGTACGCGCCGAACGCCGCCATGGCGATGCGTCCGCCGGTCGAACTGATGTTCACGATGCGGCCGCCGCTGCGCCGAAGCGCGGGGAGGAGCGCCTGGATGAGCGCGATCTGGCCGAACAGGTTGACCTCGAACATGGCGCGCCAGGTGGAGAGCGGGAGCGCCTCGACGGGCCCGTTCGCGGCCATCCCGGCGCAGTTGACGAGCGCCCGCAGCGGGCGCTGCTCGGGGTCGCGGGCCACGCGCCCGGCGAGCGCCGCGACATCCTCGGGCCGCGTCACATCGAGCAGCACCGGTTCGAGCCCCGGTTCGCGGATGTCGTCGCCGGCCTCCGCGCTCCGCACCCCCGCCAGCACGTGGAAGCCCCGTCGGGCGAGCGCGACGGCGGTCGCCCGACCCATCCCGGAGGACGCTCCGGTCACCACCACCAATTCATGTGACGTTGTCATATGGGAACGGTAGGCGGTTCATGTGACGCTGTCAAGTAAGCTCCCGACATGACCACACGCGCGGAGTCGGCGGCCGGCACGCGGCGCGCGCTCATCGACGCCGCGACCGCCCTGCTCGAGGAGGGGGGTCCCGCCGCGGTGACACTCCGATCCGTCGGCGAACGGGCGGGGGTCTCGCGTGGCGCGCCCTACGGCCACTTCGATGGCAAGGCGCACCTGCTCGCCACGCTCGCGGCGCAGAGCTGGGGCCGAATGCGCGACCGGCTTGCCGCGCTCCCCGCGACCGAGAAGGACCCGGCGATGCGCCTCCGCACCGCCATCCAGGCGATCGTCGAGCTCGGGGTCGAGCATCGGCCGAGCTACGACCTCATGTTCACGGTTCCCGACGAGCACCCCGAGCTCGTGGCGCGCGCGGCGTCGGAGGCTCAGGATCTCTTCATCGGCCTCGTCGCTGACGTCGTCGGCCCCGGCGTCGACCCCCGCCGAGTCGCTGCGCTCGTGATGGCGACGACGCACGGGATCGCCGACATGGCGGCGAACGGACACCTCCGGAAGGAGAAGTGGGGCGTGGGGACTGGGGAGCTCGTCGACGACCTCGTCGCGCAGCTCGTGCGGGCGTAGCTGCGCCCGGAGACTCGAGCAGTTCGGCCGCTCTCGTATCACCCCTCTGAGAGCCTGCGGCTCATCCGCCGCTCAGTCGGCGACGAGGCTGCCCTCCAGGTAGGCGGTGAGGATGCGGCTGAGCCGCGGCTCGAAGTCGACGAGTGCGTGCCCGAGGCGGGGATCGGCGCGATACAGGGCGGCAATCTCCGGAGGCGGTGTCGAGATCTGCCAGAAGGTGCCGGCAAGCGACGTGGCCACGGCCACGAGGTCGCGGGCCGCGTCGTCGCCGAGCGCGGGCAGTGCGCCCCGGGCCGCCGAGGCGATCCGGTCCAGATGATCGCCGACGGCCAGCTTGTAGGCGCGCACGGCTTCCACCGAGACATTCCGCTCGAGGTTCATCGGCGTCTGGGCGAAGAGCGCGGGTTCGGTCGCGCCCTCTCTCTCGCGGCACTGCGTGCGGGCGACCAGGTCGTCGCCACCGCCCGCAGGCCCGAGCAGCTCGACGAGCTGGTCGCTGAATTCGGCGACAGCATCCTCCCGCTGGCGCTCGACGTCACCGATCCCGCCCGCGTCGTCGACGCCCTGCACGAGGCGCGCGAGCACTTCGGTCGCATCGACGTGGTCGTCAACAACGCGGGCTACGCCAACGTGGCGCCGATCGAGACGGCATCGGAGGAGGATTTCCGCCGCCAGTTCGAGACCAACTTCTGGGGCGTCTACCACGTCTCCCGCGCGGCGATCCCGTTGCTTCGCGAACAGGGGAGCGGCCTGATCGTCCAGTTCTCCTCCGTCGGCGGACGGGTCGGCGGCACCCCCGGCCTCGCGTCCTACCAGGCGGCGAAGTTCGCGATCGACGGCTTCAGCCGCTCGCTCCGCGCCGAGATCGCACCCTTCGGCACGAAGGTCCTCGTCGTCGAGCCCAGCGGGTTCCGCACGGATTGGGCGGGGTCCTCCATGGAGGTCCAGGAGGTGCCGGAGGAGTACGCCGCGACGGTCGGCGCCGGGGGCGGTGCGCTGCGTACGCTCGCCAGCGAGGCTCCGGGTGACCCGGCGCGTGTGGCGGAGATCCTGGTCGCGCTCGCCAAGCGGTCGGAGATCCCGGAGAACCTGCCCGTCGGTGTGAACGCGACCGAGATGGCCGTGGCCCTGGATCGGAAGCTCCTGGTCTCGGACCTGCTCTGGGGACCCGTCAGCCGCTCCGCCGACATCGGCGAACCCTTCCCGGTGGACTTCCCCCCGCAGCCCTGACCCGCTCGCTCGCCCACCTCGTCCAAGCGGATCGCCACCCTCCAGGCGTTCGGAGACGCCTGGCCGCGAACCGACCACCTCGACACGCGCACCCGCGCCCTCGTGTCGGTGACGATCGCGGCGACTCTCGGGGTGCTCGAACCGCTCCGGGGGCAGTTGCGCATCCCCCTCAACAGCGGAGCCACCAAGGAGGAGATCGTCGAGGTCTTCATCCAGCACGCCGCCTACGCCAGCGTCGCTCGCGCGTTCGAGGGCTACGGCATCGCGGCCGAGGTCTTCGCCGAGCACCCCTGAGCACGCCCGCGGTTCGTCGCAGGGGGAGTGGCGACGCTCCCGCTGCGACCCGCGGGGCGGGTCCGTCGGTCGGTGAGGCAGGTTTCCCCGGCGCGGCGAAGGTCGACGCCCGCCTCCCCCGACCTCTACGAGCTGCGCGCGGCGTCGGCGCTTCTCGACGCGAGCAGTTCCCCGACGAGCGTTCGAGCCGCCGTGCGAGCTGCCGACAGGATCTCTTCGTCGCTGCTCTCGGTTCCTGCGGCCGCTTCGACGGCGAAGTTGATGCTGAGAAGCGCCATCCGAATGAGAAGCGCGTCAGACGGCGTGGGGTCGTCGAGCACGGGGGTCAGCCTCGCCGCCACCCGGTCGAGACCCTCGCCGATCCGTTCGCCCTCCGCGCCACCGAGTTCGCCCGAGAGTCGCGGATTCGCCGCGAGGAAGCGGATGCCGTGCAGCTTGTCGGCGGAGAAGCTCTCGACCCATCGGAGAACGGCGTGCTCGAGCAGGTCCGGCGAGGGCGGCTGTTCCTCGAGCCAGGAGAGAAGCGCCTCGGCTTCGTCGCCTCGCCGAGCGAACAGGCTCTGGAGGATGCTCTCCTTGCCCGGGAAGTAGTAGTACAGCGACGCCTTGTTGATGCCGAGCGCATCCGCGATCTCGCGAAGAGATGTCGCCTCGTATCCCCGTCGGGTGAAGAGGTCGAGGGCGACTCTCTGGATCTCTGCGCGCGTCTGGGCGCCCGATCGTCTCGCTGGTGCCATCGCCTCATCGTAGATCTCCCTCGCCAATCTACCTAACGGTAGGTAGGCTGAGGGTGGGAGGACAGGGGAATGAGCGGCTACAGGATCATCCGCGAATACGCGTACCCGATCGACGAGGTCTGGGAGGTCATGACGGCACCCGAGTGGGTCGCCAAGTGGACCACCACGGGGCGGGGTGGGCGCCCGGAGGGCTTCGACGCCGTCGTGGGCCAGAGGTTCCGCTTCGTCGGAAAACCGACGATGGGCTGGGCCGGTGTCGTCTACTGCGAGGTCAAGGAGGTCGATGCGCCGCGCATGCTCCACTACACGTGGAGGGGCGACCAGGATGCAGGCGACGTGACCGATGTGCGCTACATCCTCGAGCCGACCGGAAACGGCACCCGATTCACCTGGGACCACACCGGTTTCACGGGGATCGGCGGCTTCGCGATGTCTCGACTTCTGTCGAACGTGCGGCGCACGATGATGACGGACGGCGTGCCGCCTGTTCTCGCAGAACTCCACGCCCTTCGCGTCGGTCGCTCGGGCTAATATCCCCGCCATGGCGAAGACCGACTTCCAGAGCGTCGACGAGTACATCGCGGGGTTCCCGGAGGAGACGCAGGCCGTGCTCGAGCAGGTGCGGCGCGCCATCCTCGACGCCGTGCCGGATGCCGAGGAGGTGATCAGCTACCAGCTCCCCGCCTACAAGAAGGACGGCTTCATCCTCTACTTCGGCGGGTACGCCAAGCACCTCTCCATCTCGGCGCAACCGCCCGCCTTCGAGGTGTTCGCGGAGGAGCTCTCGCCCTACAAGGTGTCGAAGAGCGCCGTGCAGTTCCCGTACGACCAGCCGATCCCCTTCGAGCTCATCGGAAAGATCGCGAAGTACCGAGCCGACGAGAACGCCGCGAAGAAGAAGAAGTAGGGAGCGAGTCGCCCGCGCGCTCGCGCGCGTCAGAAGGCCTTCGACAGCACGTGTCGCGACTCGGACGCGGCGCGGTCCGGCGCTGCGACGAGCAGGACGCGATTTTCCCGCGGCTCCCACCGGGGGGCGGCGACCGCGGGCGCGCCGCGAGGAGGGTCCGGGGTGCGGCTCAGCGCCGACGAGAAGATGATCCAGGCGATGAGCGCCGTGGGCGGCCAGGCCAGATAGTCGAAGATCATCCCCTGGGTCGCGAGCACTCCGATCAGGATGCGTCCATGGGGGGTGGCGCGCACGAAAGCGAGCACTCCGATCGCTCCGAGCATCAGCACGCCGATCAGTCCGTCGGCGGCGAAGGTGTGGACGTACTGGTTGTCGATCGCCTCGAGCCCATCGGACTGCAGGAGCCCGCGCGCGTAGAGCTCGGGCACCCCGCCTGCCGTCGATCCGAAAATCACCTCGACGGGTGACCGCTCGGTGAGCAGGTTCGTGACGGACTCCATCGCCTCGATGCGGTGCGTGTACGACCCTGTGCCGGTGAACTCGGTTTCGGATGCCCACACGAGGCCGACGAGGGCGGCGACGAAGATCGCGGCGAAGGCCGGGACACGCATCGTGGTGAGGCGGCGTGCGGCGAGGAACAGGACCAGACCCACGGCGAGGATGAGCGCGTTGCGCGATCCGGCCGCGATGAGCCCCGCAGTCACGGCGACGATGCCGATCGCGCGCATCACCTGGTGTCGGGTGCGGTGCAGCAGCAGGACCGCGAGCGCGAGCACGAGGATCGTGGACAGCGGGAGCGGGTGACCGAGGGTCGCCTGCGCACGGGTGCCGGCGATCAGCACCTGATGCAGCGGATACGAGGTGCCGTCGGCGTTGATGACGGCGCCCCGCCAGGCGGGTGGCCATCCGAGTGCGTACTCGAGGGTGGCGGCCACCCCGAGCGCGGCGGCGAACCAGGCGAACACGACGGCGAACCGGTCGACACGGTCCGCGCTGCGGAGCGCAGTTCCGAGGACGGTTCCGCTGATGAGGGTGGCAGCGGAGAGCAGCCACAGCAGGAATCCCGACTGGGTGAGCGCCACGACGCCCGTGAAGGAGAGGTAGGCGACGGGCAGCGTCATCCACTTCATCCATCCGGGTGTGCGCACCGCGGCGATCGCGGCGAGGGCGAGCCCGGTGAGCGGGACGACGAACCGCAGGATGTCGGGTTCCATCCGCGACACGGGGACGAGCAGGTTGAGCGCGGTCGTGACGCCGGCCGCGAGGAGCACCGCGACATCACGCCGGATGGTGGCGAGCAGCACGACGCCGAGCGCGGCGAGGGTGACGGTGGTTGCCAGTTCCACTAGAGCGGACGACGTCGGGTAGTGCGGAACACGAAGGCCCCCGCGACGAGGCCCAGGATGAACGCACCATTCTCGATCGGACCCCACGCGCTCTCGGCAGGTGCGAGGAGCGCCTGCATTGCAATGCCCGACGTGGCGCACAGGGCGAACGTGACCGCAGCGAGCATGAGCGGCGTCCGCGGGTCCACGCGGCACACGCTAGGGGAGCGGGAGGTCGGGTGCCCTTCCCTGTTCGGGGGCAGACGCCGTGGTCTACCTGGCGTCCGCCGATGAGGACAGGACGGCCGGACTGCCCCAGGACGAGCGCCATGACGGGCTCTTCCGAGCCGCTAGTTTGGTCGCATGGCGGCTACCCGGGCGGACAAGAAGCGTGCGCGAGACCTCGTCGACACCCTCGTCTGGGACCTCCCGGAGATGAACCCGCGGCTCGGCACCCTTCCGCCGAACCCGGACGGTCTCGAGCACGCCGCCGAGTTCGAGGTGCTGCCCGGGATCAAGGCGGTCTGCTTCCCGCACGGCGACTCGTGGCGCGGCCTGCTCGTGCAGTACGACCCCGCGAGCGGCCAGGTGACCTCCACGATGGAGCACCAGATCCGTGCGCAGTCCGACGAGGACGCCCCCCGCTGGGCGCAGCTCGTGATCTACGACATCCTCGCGAGCGCCGTCAAGAGCGCGCCCGACGACGCCACGGCGGCGCTGCCGCGAGACCGGCTCGCCAAGGTCTCGCAGCTCCTCGAACGGCTCTGACGCCTCACGCGACGGGGAGTGCTGCGAGCGCGAGCGTCGCGAGCACCACGGTGAGCGGCGCCGCGACGAGCCCGAGCAGGATGTAGCGCCGCCACGGCAGCTCGACGTCGAGGGCGCGCAGGCGGTCGTGCCACAGCAGCACCGCGAGCGACGCCCACGGGCTCACGAGCGGCCCCGCGTTGACGCCCACGAGGAGCGCCGCGATGCGGGCGGGGGAGTCGGCGACCGGCTCGAGGGCGAGGTAGGCGGGGAGGTTGTTGATCGCGTTCGCCCCGACCGCACCGGAGGCCGACATCCGCAGGAGCGCGGCGGCGTCGTCGCCCGAGCCCGTGAGCTCGGCCAGCACGGTCGCGAGCCCGAGCGAGTGCGCCGCCTCCACGACGAGGAACAGGCCGCCCGCGAAGAGCAGCAGCCCCCACGGCACGAGCCACGGCCGCACCGCGGCGCGGTCGCGCACCGCGAAGACGACGACGAGCACGAACGCGGCCGCCGTCGCCGGGATCCACACCGGCAGCCCGCTCACGAGCAGCGGGATGAGCAGCGCCACGACGGCGGCGGACCACCAGAAGAGCACGACGTCGTGCGGCTCCTCCGCCGCGACCGGACGGTAGCGGGTGCCGAGCTCGCGACGGAATACGAGGGCGATCACGACGCACGGCACGACGATCGCGACGATCGCGGGGGCGGCCATGAGGGCGGCGAACCGGCCGGGGTCGGAGAACCCGAGCGCGTGCTCGGCGAGCAGGTTCGTGAGGTTCGACACGGGCAGCAGGAGCGAGGCGGTGTTCGCGAGCCACACCGTCGTGAGCGCGAACGGCAGCGGCGGGTAGCCGTGGTGGCGCGCGAGCAGCACGACGACGGGCGTCAGCAGCACCGCCGTCGTGTCGAGGGAGAGGAACACCGTCGCGGCCACTGCGAGCAGCACGACGAGCGTCCACAGCACCCACCCGTGCCCCCGGCCGAGCCGCGCGAGCCGCTCCGCGACCGCCGCGAAGACGCCGGCGCGATCCGCGAGCTCGGCCACGACCGTCACCGCGACCGCGAAGAGCAGCACGGGCCAGACGCGCTCGGCGACGCCCACGGCATCCGCGACCGGGAGCAGGCCCGCGGCGACGGCGACGCCGCCGACGACGAGGAGGCCGCAGCCGACGATCGCGAGACGCACCGGACGAGATTACGTCCTCCCGGTCGACCCGGATGACACATGCCCGAAACGCGCGCACGCCATGATGAGAGCACGATGACCGCACCCGTGATCGCCCGCGGCGACCTGACCGACCCGCGCGTGCTCAAGCTGCTCGACGACCACCTCGCCGACATGCACGCGACCTCGCCGCCCGAGAGCGTGCACGCCCTCGACGTGACGGGCCTGCAGCATCCGTCGGTCACCTTCTGGGCGCTCAGCGACGGCGACGAGGTGCTCGGCTGCGTCGCCCTCAAGGAGCTCGCCCCCGACCACGGCGAGCTCAAGTCGATGCGCACGGATGCCGCCGCCCGCGGCAGGGGGCTCGGGCGGATGCTGCTCGACCACGTGCTCGCCGAGGCCCGCGCCCGCGGCTACCGCCGCGTGAGCCTCGAGACCGGCACCGAGGACTTCTTCGCGCCCGCACGCGCCCTCTACGCCCGCGCGGGGTTCGTGGAGACTGGGCCGTTCGCCGACTACACGCTCGACCCCAACTCGACCTACCTGACCCTCGAGCTCGGAGCCTGAGCCGGTCGGGAGCCGGATGCGTTTCGCTCCCGGGTTCCGGGCCCCGCGCGACCTATCGTGGCCGTGTGTGGCCTGCCAACCGTCGGGATGACGACTCCGGGGAGATACCGGTGATTTCGAACGCATCCGTGCAGCCGGCGACGGCGCCGCTGCTCGTGCCCGCCCCCGCCGCCCGCGCGGTGGCCGACCCCGTGCGCGACGCGTGGCGCGAGGAGCTCTCGCGTCTCGGCGGCACCTCGCCGCTCCTGCACTTCGTCGATTCCGCGACGACGCGCATCGAGCTCTCCACGACGCACCCCGGCGGCCTCGCCCGCTTCATCACGGGCAAGCCCACCCTGCTCTCGCAGCTCATCCGCGACGACCTCGCCCTCCGCGCCGCCCGCGTGGCGGCCGAGCGGATCACGGCCAAGGGCCTCGAGCTCTCGACGACGCGCGGCCTCGACAGCGTGCACCTCGGCATCGGGATCGTGCGCTGGCGCCACGAGCGCATCGACTACTGCGCGCCGCTCCTGCTGCGCCCCCTCGCCATCCGCCGACACGGGCGCGACTACGAGCTCAAGCTGCGCGGCGCCGCCGTGCTCAACCCCGCGCTCGCCCGCGCCCTCGAGAAGCAGTACGGCATCTCGCTCGACGCGGCCACCTTCGTGGCTCTCTCCGACGACGACGGCACCTTCAAGCCCAACGCCGTGATCGACCAGCTGCGCCGCCTCACGGGGCACCTCGGCGAGATCACGGTGCAGCCGCGTCTCGTCGTGTCGTCGTTCGAGGAGGTCGCCCAGGCGCTCGTCGCCGACGCGCGCAACCTCGAGCATCCCGTGCTCGACGCCGTCGCGGGCGACGCGACCGCCAAGTGGGCGCTCGAGGAGGGCTACCAGGCGGTCGACCAGGGCGACCCCGACCGCCGTGATCCGAGCGTCGACACCCTCCTGCTCGACGCCGACGCCGAGCAGGAGCACATCGTCGCGCAGATCGCCGCGGGCAACTCGCTCGTCGTGCGCACGATGCCCGGCACCGGCGCGACCCAGACGATCGTCAACGCCCTCGGCATGCTCGTGAGCCAGAACAAGCGCGTGATCGTCGTGAGCCCGCGACGCGCGAGCCTGCGCGGCATCGCTCAGCGGCTCGGGGATGTCGGCCTCGCCGGACTCGCGGTGACCCCCGCGACGCTGCGGCGCGACGTCGTGCGCGGCATCGCGCGCAACGAGAAGGCCGCCCAGCCCCAGCTCGCCGAGGTCGACGAGGCGCTCGTGCGGCTGCGCAGCGTGCTCGTCGACTACCGGGAGGCGCTCTCGCGCACCGACGAGACGCTGTGGGTGTCGGTCTTCGACTGCGTGGCCGAGCTCTCGCGCCTCGCCCTGCTGCCGCATCCGCCCACCACGACGGCGCGCCTCTCGCCCCGCGCCGTGCACGCGCTCGCCGGCGATCGCGCCCGCGTCGCCGGCACCATGGTGGAGGCCGCCCGGCTGGGCGAGTTCCGGTACGGGCCCGGCGACTCGCCGTGGTACGGCGCCCAGTTCGCGACGGGGGAGGACGCCGCGCGCGCGCACGCGATCGCGCGCCGCCTGCACGCGGAGACGTTCCCGCGCCTGCTCGTGAAGGCCAACGAGGTCATCGGCAAGACGCGGATGCGCCCCTTCACGACCATCGCGGAGCTCGGCATCTACCTGCGGCTGCTCTCCGACCTGCGCGACACGCTCGACAAGTTCGAGCCCGCCGTCTTCGACCGCTCGCTCTCCGAGCTCATCGTCGCGACCGCGCCGCGCCGCGACGCCCCCGAGATGTCGGGCGCCAACCGCCGCCGCCTTCGCAAGCTCGCGCGCGAGTACGTGCGCCCCGGCATGCACGTGGGCGACCTGCACGAGGCGCTCACCGCGATCCAGCAGCAGCGCATCCTCTGGCAGCGCTACGTCGCCGCCGGGGTGACGCCCGAGGTGCCCACGGGTATCTCGGACGTGCAGGTCGGGTGGCAGCAGGTGTCGGCCGACCTCGCCGAACTCGACGCGCCCCTCGGGCGCACGGCCCCCGGCACGAGCCTCGCGGAGCTGCCGCTGCACCAGCTCTCCGAGCTGCTCGACCAGCTCGCGGCCGAGTCCGACGTGCTCAACAACCTGCAGGAGCGCAGCGCCCTCATGCAGCAGCTGCGCGACCTCGAGCTCGACGACTTCATCGCCGACCTCGCGGCCCGCCACGTGCCCGAGGAGCAGGTGCCCGCCGAGCTCGAGCTCGCGTGGTGGCGCTCCGCGCTCGACAGCCTGCTCGTCGACGACCGCGCGCTGCTCGGGGCGAAGACGGATGTGCTGCAGCGTCTCGAGGCCGACTTCCGCCTCGTCGACGAGGCCCACCAGCAGGGCAACGCGGGGCTGCTCGCGTGGCAGCTGGCCGAGAGCTGGCGCATCGGCATCATCGACTGGCCCGACGAGGCCGCCGCTCTCAAGCAGCTCATCACGGCGGGCGCGCTCACCTCCGAGTCGCTCCAGCGCCTCGCCCCGCACCTGTCGCGCACGGTCGCGCCCGTGTGGCTCGTGTCGCCCTACGAGATCGACCAGGTGAGCGACACGATGCCGGTCGACGTCGTCGTGCTCGTCGACGCGGGCGCCACGACGATCGCCGAGAACGTGGGCGCCATCCGTCGCGCACGCCAGGTGATCGCCTTCGGCGACCCCGTGACCCAGACCCCCGCGCCCTTCCGGATCGGGCTCGACGAGGGCGAGGAGTCGCCCGTCGCGGTCGCCTACCCCTCGCGTATCGGCATGCCCGTGCGGGCCCCGAAGACGGAGGATGCCGACGCGGAGGCGCCGACCGACGACGAGGCCGTGCCCCCGGCCGCGGCCGACGCCGAGGCCGAGGAGGTGCCCGAGGAGGAGGCAGCCGAGGCCGCAGCCGAGACCGACCTGCACGGCCGCTCGGCGTTCGCGCAGCTCGCATCCGTGCTCCCCACCCTGAGCCTCACCCGCAGCTACCGGGCGGGAGGCGAGGACCTCGCCGAGCTCGTCAACCGCCGCTTCTACGGCGGGCGCATCGACGCCCTGCCGTGGGCGGGATCGTTCCTCGGGCACGGCAGCCTCTCGCTCGACTACATCGAGAACGGCACGGGCCTGCCCGACCCCGACACGGGTGCCGTGGAGTCGGTCGACGCCGAGGTCGCGCGCGTGCTGCAGCTCGTCGTCGACCACGCCGAGACCCGGCCGCGCGAGTCGCTCATGGTCGTGACGGCGTCCGAGAAGCACGCCGTGCGCGTCATGGACGCCGTGCTCGCCGCCATGGCGACGCATCCGGCCCTCAGCGACTTCGTGCTGGGCGAGCGGGCCGAGCCGTTCGCCGTGCTGCCCGTCGAACGCGCCGTCGCGCAGAGCCGCGACCGCGTGGTGTTCTCGCTCGGCTACGGACGCACCCCGCACGGGCGCGTGCTGAGCGACTTCGGCGCCCTCGGCCGCCCGGGCGGCGAGCGCCTCCTCGCGGTCGCCATGACGCGCGCCCGCCGCTCGCTCGTGATCGTCACGTGCGTGCAGCCGTCCGACCTCGACGAGACGCGGATGAAGCACGGCGCCGTGGCGCTCGCGGAGCTGCTCGGCGAGATCGCGTCGCGTCGCGCCGAACCGCCGCTGCCCGACGACTCCGACCCCATGCTCGTCGACCTCTCCCGTCGGCTCGAGGCGCGTGGCCTGCGTGTTGCGCTCGGGCACCGCGGCAAGCTCGGGCTCGTGGCCGCGAACGGCGGCATGTGCGTCGTCGTCGACACCGACACGGTGTTCACGGGGCGCGGCCTGCGCGAGGCGCTGCGTCTGCGTCCCGAGGTGCTGCGCCGCCTCGGCTGGCACTACGCGCGTGTGCACGCGTTCGAGCTGTTCACCGACCCGGATGCCGTGGCCGACCGGATCGCGCGCATGGTCGGGCTCGCAGGCGGTCCGCTCACGGAGGAGATACCCGTCGTTGCCGGACACCCCGCCCCCTGACGAGAGCCGGCCGACCGAGCCGCGCCCGCGGCGTCGGCGCCGGGTGACGACGGAGCCGCCGCCCGGCAGTGATCCGCACCCCGCGCCCGAGCCCCCGCGTCACTCGACGACGGAGAACGACGAGCGGATGCGGCGGGAGAAGCCCCCGCACTGGTGACCTCGGCGCGCGGCGCCGAGGGCCGTCAGACCCGGTTCTGCTCGGCGAGCAGATCGCGGATCTCGGCGAGCAGCTGGGTCTCGGTGGGCCCGGCCTCCTCCTCCGCGATGCCCTTCTTCGCCGCCTGCCGCTCGCGCAGCTTGTTGACGGGCAGCACGAGCGCGAAGTAGACGACCGCGGCGATGATGAGGAAGTTGATGATCGCGCCGATGACGGCGCCGAAGTACATCGTCGCCTCGCCCCCCGAGGTGGTCGGGATCGTCACCGGCAGCGCGGTGTCGAGCGAGTCCGCCTGGAAGAGCGCCCCGATCGCAGGATTGATGACGGCGTTCACGATCTGATTGACGATCGCCGTGAACGCGGCTCCGATCACGACGGCGACGGCGAGATCGATCACGTTGCCGCGCAGGATGAAGTCCCTGAAGCCCTTCACGGTAGCTCCCCTCTGTGCGGGGACGGCGGTGCGCAGCCCCCGTCCCAGGCTACGTCCGGGTCAGCGCTTCGCGAAGGTGCGGATTCCGCCGGGGGTCACGACGCCGTCGACGGGCATGTCGTGGCGTTCGACGGGCACCTCGTCGACGAGCTCGTCGTCGAAGATGACGGCGTAGACGGGCGGGCAGGCCTCCATCGAGCCGAGCGTCTTGTCGAAGTAGCCGCGGCCCCATCCGAGCCGCATCCCGTCGCGCGCGACGCACGCGGCCGGCACGAGGATGAGGTCGACGCCGTTGATGGCGATGGGTCCGAGCAGTTCGCTCGTGGGCGTCGGCATGCCGAGGATGTCCTGCTCCTCGTCTTCGCCGTCGTACGGGGCCCAGTCGAGCAGGCCGTCCTCGCGCGAGATCGGGAGGAGGATCCGCACGCCCCGGCCGTCCGCCCAGCGCAGGAAGTCGCGGGTCTCGGGCTCGTCGGGGGTCGAGAGGTATGCGGCGATCGAGCGCGCGCCGAGGTCGCTCGCGAGCTGCACGAGCTGCCGCGTGACGTCGGCGGAGGCGCGCTCCCGTTCGGTCGCCGTGCGGATGCGTCGACGCTCCCGGAGCTCGGCGCGCAGGGCGCGCTTGCGGTTCTCGGGTTCATCGGACACGTGACCGATTGTAAAAGACGTGTAACCCGGATGCGGGGTTCTGTCGTTAGCCTCGACCGTATGGCTTCCCCCGTCACCGTCACCAAGGCCGTCATCCCCGTCGCCGGATTGGGCACGCGCTTCCTGCCCGCCACCAAGGCGATGCCGAAGGAGATGCTCCCCGTCGTCGACAAGCCGGCGATCCAGTACGTCGTGGAGGAGGCCGTCGCGGCGGGCCTCCACGATGTGCTCATGATCACGGGCCGCAACAAGAACGCCCTCGAGAACCACTTCGACCGCGCGGGCGAGCTCGAGGCGGTGCTCTCGAGCAAGGGCGACGAGGAGAAGCTGCAGAAGGTGGACTACTCCACCCACCTCGCCGACGTGCACTACGTGCGCCAGGGCGACCCGAAGGGCCTCGGGCACGCCGTGCTGCGGGCGAAGATGCACGTCGGACACGAGCCGTTCGCGGTGCTTCTCGGCGACGACATCATCGACGTGCGCGACCCGCTGCTCTCGCGGATGCTCGAGATCCAGCAGCGCGAGAACACGACCGTCGTGGCGCTCCTCGAGGTCGACCCCTCGCAGACTCACCTCTACGGCATCGCGACCGTCGAGGCCACCGACGAGGACGACGTCGTCAAGATCACGGGCCTCGTCGAGAAGCCCGTGCAGGGCGAGGCCCCGTCGAACTACGCCATCATCGGGCGTTACGTGCTGCGGCCCGAGATCTTCGAGGTGCTCGAGGGCACGCCCCCCGGCAAGGGCGGCGAGATCCAGCTCACGGATGCGCTGCAGGCGCTCGCGACGGGCCCCGCCTGGGCGGGCGGCGTCTACGGCGTCGTGTTCCGCGGGCGTCGGTACGACACGGGCGACCGGCTCGACTACCTGAAGGCGATCGTGCGGCTCGCGACCGACCGCGACGATCTCGGCCCGGAGTTCCGGCCGTGGCTGCGCGAGTTCGTGCAGACCATGCCGTCCGACGAGCAGGAGTGGCAGGGCGGCGAAGACGGCTGACGCGCCTCGGCCCCGCGGGGCACCCCGGCCAGTAGTCTGACGCCGAGATGGCAACACCGACACTGAGCGACGGGCGCGTCACGATCCGCCCCATCCGGGTGCGCGACGCCCGCGCGCTCGAGGCCGAGCTGCTCGGCAACCGCGGATGGCTGCGCCAGTGGGAGGCGACGAACCCCCACGGGCCCGCGGGTTTCGACGTGAAGGCGTCGATCCGCTCGCTGCAGGCGCACGCCCGATCGGGCGCGGGGCTCCCGTTCGTGATCGAGCACGACGGCGAGTTCGCGGGGCAGCTCAACGTGTCGGGCATCGCCTACGGGTCGCTCTCGTCGGCGACGATCGGCTACTGGGTGGCCGAGCGCTTCGCGGGCCGCGGGCTCACGCCGACCGCCGTCGCGCTCGCGACCGACCACTGCTTCTTCGGCCTGGGCCTGCACCGCATGGAGATCTGCATCCGGCCCGAGAACGCCCCGAGCCTGCGCGTCGTGCAGAAGCTCGGGTTCCGCTACGAGGGGCTGCGCCGCCGCTACATCCACATCAACGGCGACTGGCGCGACCACTTCTGCTTCGGGCTCGTCGTCGAGGAGGTGCCGACGGGCGTGCTGCGGCGCTGGAAGGACGGGCGCGCGCCGCAGTCGGCGGCCCGCATCCCGGATGCCGACCTCGAGGCGGCCACGCGCCCGCTGCGGTTCTAGCCGCGCGCGCCTTCCCGGCCTGCGCGCGATCCGCTCCTACCCTGGCGGCATGGACTTCTCGGGAGCGGGCACCGCGATCATGCTCGCGCTCGCGGCCGTGCTGTGGTTCCTGTACCTGCTGCCGAGCTGGATGCGCCGACGCGAGTTCCTCGCGACCGAGCGCAACGCGACGCGGCTGCAGCGCGCCATCCGCGTCATGGCGGAGACCGCCGAGGCGCCCGTGGAGCTGCGCGTCGAGGCGACGGCGCGCGACGTCGCCCGCACCGAGCGCCTGCTCGAGCAGGAGCGCCGCCGCGCCGAGGCCCTCGCGCGGGCGGAGTTCCAGGCTGCCGAGCTGCGTGCCCGCGCCGCCGAGGCCCAGGCCGCCGAGCTCGAGCGTGCCAACCGGGCGATCGCGTCCCGCGCGAGCGTCGCGCGCCCTCCGGCGGGGGCCCTCGCACCGTCGGCCGTGACGCTCGCCTTCGCGCGGCTGCGCCGCGCGCGTCGCGTCGCGGGGCTCCTCCTGCTCGCGGCGATCGTCGTGGGCGCCGTGCAGCTGTGGCTCATGGCCACGACGGGCGTCGCCGTGCGCGCGTGGTTCGTCGTGGGGGGATGCGTCGGCGCCGTCGCGCTCTCGGTGCGGCTCCAGTCGCGTATCGCGACGCGGGCACGCGCTCTCGCGGGCGACGTGGCCGCTCCGGTCCCGGCGCACCGCGGAGGCTCGACCCTGCTCGACGCCGAGACACCCCATCCCGCCGCCTCCCGCGAGTGGACGCCCGTGCCCGTGCCGAAGCCCCTCTACCTCGAGCGCGGCGAGGCGCCGCGCGTGCCCGTCGCGCCGCCCGTGAGCCCCGAGGAGCTGCTGCGTGCCGCCCAGGAGGAGGCGCGCCGCGCCCTCGCCGCGGCGCACGCGGAGCCCGAGGTCGTGCCGTTCCGTCGCCGCGACGCGGAGGGGCCCGCGGCATCCGCGGAGAGCGCGCCTGCGGCCCCCAGCCGCTTCGCGTCGATGGGCATCGTCGACGGGGTGGGCGGTGCACCGCTGCCCGACCTCGACGAGGTGCTGCGCCGCCGCCGCTCCGGCTGAGCGCTCCCGCGGTGGTCGGGCACCCCCGTCGCGGGGTGATATCGTGTTCAGGCAGTCCGGGCCCATGGCGCAGTTGGTAGCGCGTCTCGTTCGCAATGAGAAGGTCGGGGGTTCGAATCCCCCTGGGTCCACCATCAACCGGTCGCCGCGTTCATCCGCTCGACGTCGACGTGCGCGTCAGTCGTCCGCGCGCCGATGCTCGATGAGGATCGTGTCGCGCCACGTTCCCTGCATCGGCCCGTAGCTCATGAGCGCGATGCGCTCGCGGCGGCCGACGCGGCGGAAACCGAGGGCGTCGTGGAGCGCGAGGCTCGCGGTGTTCTCGGGGAAGATGCTCGACTGGATGGTCCACACGCCCGCGGCCTCGGCCCGCGCGATGAGGGCCTCCACGAGAGTCCTGCCGACGCCCTGGCCTCGCGCGTCGGGGTCGACGTAGGCGGAGTGCTCGACGACGCCCGCGTAGACGAGCCTGCTCGAGACGGGGGAGGCCGCGGCCCAGCCGAGGATGCGCGCGCCGACCTCGGCGACGAGGCGCAGGTCCGTCCGCTTGTCGGCGTCGAACCGCTCCCATCCGGGCGGCTCCGCCTCGAAGGTCGCGTGACCCGTCGCGATGCCCTCGGCGTAGATCCGCCGGACCTCCGGCCAGTCGGTCGGTTCGAGCGGGCGGACGATCGTGCTCATGCCGGCAGGAGCGTGCGGGCCGCGGTCTCGAGGGCGCCGTCGACGACGCGGTAGTACGCCCACCTGCCGCGCTGCTCGCGGGTCGCGAGCCCGGCCTCGACGAGCTGTTTCATGTGGTGCGACACGGTCGGCTGCGACAGGCCGACGGGTGCGGTGAGGTCGCAGATGCACGCCTCGCCGCCCTCGCTCGCGGCGATGAGCGAGAGCAGCCGCACGCGCGTGGGGTCGCCGAGCGCCTTGAAGACGCGGGCGATGCGCTCGGCCTGCGCCGTCTCGAGCGTGCCGCCCGTGACCGAACCGCAGCAGGCGTCGGCGGCCGGGGCCTGGATCGTCGCGAGCGGCATCGTCATGGTCCCAGTCTCGCACGTCACATTGACATTTGTCGATGTATCGATCATCCTCGATCCACCGAGGAAGGACATCGAGATGAGCGAACACCCGGTCGTCGTGATCGGCGCGGGCCCCCAGGGCCTCGCCGCGGCCGCGCACCTGCTGGATCGCGGCCTCGAGCCGATCGTGCTCGAATCGGGCGACGGCCCCGCCGCCGCCGTGGCCGAGTGGGGCCACGTGCGGCTGTTCTCGGAATGGCCCGAGCTCATCGACCCCGCCGCGCGCCGCCTCCTCGCGGCGAGCGGCTGGACCGCCCCCGAGGGCGGTTACCCGCTGGGGCGCGACTGGATCGAGCGCTACCTCGCCCCCCTCGCCGAGGCGCTCGGTGACCACGTGCGTTACGGCGCCCGCGTCGTCGGCGTCGGCCGCAAGGGACGCGATCTGCTCGTGGACGCGGGCCGGGCCCAGCAGCCGTTCGTCGTGCACGTGCGCCGCGCCGACGGCCCGGAGGAGCGGATCGAGGCGCGCAACGTGCTCGACGCATCCGGGACCTGGCGCAGCCCCAACCCGGCGGGAGCCGACGGACTGCCCGCCCTCGGCGAGGCCGCCGCGGCCCATGCCCTCTCGTACCGGATCCCCGACTTCGCCGACGCGGCCGCCTACGCCGGCCGGCACACCGTCGTCGTGGGCGCCGGGCACTCCGCCCAGACCGCCGTCATCGAGCTCGCCCGCATCGTGCGGCAGCACCCGGGCACCGCGATCACCTGGGTGCTGCGCCGCGCCTCGGCGGGGAACGTCTTCGGGGGCGGCGCGGCCGACGAGCTGCCGGAGCGCGGCGCCCTCGGCCTGCGGGCCCAGGAGGCGGTCGAGGCGGGGCTCGTCGAGCTCGTCACGGGGTTCCGCGTCGAGCGGATCGACACCGCCGACGCGGGGGTGGTGCTCACCGCGGAGGACGGGCGCACCCTGCCGCCCGCCGCGACCGTCGTCGTGCTGACCGGGTTCCGTCCCGACCTGTCGTTCCTGTCCGAGGTCCGCCTCGAGCTCGACCCCCGGATGCAGGCCCCCGTGAGGGTCGCGGCGGAGGTCGACCCGAACATCCACTCGTGCGGCACGGTCCGCGCGACGGGCGCCGCCGACCTCGCCCAGCCGGAGCCGGGCTTCTACCTCCTGGGCGCCAAGTCGTACGGGAGGGCGCCGACGTTCCTCGCTCTCACGGGATACGAGCAGGTGCGCTCCGTCGTCGCCGAGCTCGCGGGCGATCACGAGGGGGCGACGCGCGTCGACCTCGTGCTGCCGGAGACGGGCGTGTGCGGCGGCGCGGGCCTCGCCGACGGCCCCGCGGATGCCGCGGGCGCCGTGGGTGCCGCGTGCTGTGCGCCGGGGCCGCAGCTCATCCGGCTCGGGCGGTGACCCCGGGGCCGGCGCGCGACGGCGGCCCCGTCGAGCCCGCCCCTCCGCCCGCGGCTAGGCTGGCACGGGCGGAGGGAGCGAGCGTGAGCGACTTCAACGAGCGCATCGTCGACGAGTTCCGGAGAAACGGGGGAACGGTCGAGACGGCGGGCTTCGGGCGCCGACTCGTGCTGCTGCACCACGTGGGCGCCAAGTCGGGCGCCGTGCGCGTCTCACCCGTCATGGCGCTTCCGACCGCCGAGGGCTGGATCATCGCGGCCTCGAAGGGCGGCGCTCCCGAGCACCCCGCGTGGTTCCACAACCTGCGCGCGCATCCGGATGTCGTGATCGAGACTCCCGACGACGGCGAGGTCGCCGTGTACGCCGTCGAGCTCGAAGGGGAGGAGCGCGACGCCGGGTGGGCACGGTTCCTCGAGGCGAGCCCCGCGTTCGCGCAGTACGAGGAGCGCTCCGGACGCACGATCCCCGTCGTGGAACTGCGGCGGCGATGACGGAGCGCACCACCGCGCGCGGCCCGTTCAGCCCCGTGGTCTCGCTGCTCACGGTCGCCTCGGCGTGGGAGTCGCGCCTCGACCACGAGCTCCGCGGCCTCGGCCTCACGACGCGCAAGTACGGCCTGCTCGCCCACATCCGCGCGACGCCGGGCATCTCGTTCTCGGAACTCGCCCGCCGCTCGCAGATCACCGTGCAATCCGCGCACACGGCCGTGCGGGCGCTCGTCGACGCGGGCTTCGTGGCCGACGCGACCGCCCACGCGGGGGCGGCGTCGGTGCTGCGGGTGACGGATGCCGGGGTGCGCGTGCTCGACGAGGCGGAGCGGATGCTCGCCACCCTCGATGCGGAGCTCGCGGCGGAGGCGCCCGCCCTCGGCGACGCGCTCGAGGGCCTGCACGACGATCCGTTCGCCCGCGTCGGCGAGCGCGGCTGACATCCTTCAGTTATGCTGAAGGCGTGTTCCGCGCCCCTCAGACCCTCTTCCGCACCCTCGCGATCGCCGAGGTGTTCTCCTGGACGCTGCTCATCGCAGGTCTCGTCCTGCGCGCGACGGCGGGGCTCGACATCGCCACGACCATCGGCGGCACGATCCACGGCTTCGTGTTCCTGTCGTACGGCGCGACGGCCGTGCTCGTCGCCCTCAACAACCGCTGGCGCCCGCTGCCCGTCGTCGTCGCCCTCGTGAGCGCCGTCGTGCCCTACGCGACGGTTCCGGCCGAGCTGTGGCTCGCCCGCACGGGCCGACTCGCGGGGGAGTGGCGCACGGAGCCCGCGGCCGACCCCGCCGACCGCCGCTGGTACGACGTGCCGCTGCGCTGGTTCCTGCGGCGCCCGTGGCTGCTCGCGCTGCTCATCCTGCTCGCGGTCGTCGTGCTCTTCACAGTGCTGCTCATCGTGGGCCCGCCGGGCGGACGCCACTAGCGTCGCGCGCTATCTGTTTTGACAATCATTATCAATAAGGCGTAGGGTCACCTCGTGACCTTCCGCATCGCCCCGCCCGCTCTCGGTGTGGCCCTCGCATTGACGCTCGCGGGCTGCGCCGCCCCCGGAGAAGGCGCCGCGTCCGACGCGAGCGTGCGCATCGTGGCCTCGACGAACGTGTACGGCGACATCGCCGAGACGATCGCGGGGGACTCCGCCCACGTGACGTCGATCATCCACGACGCCGCGCAAGACCCGCACGAGTACGAGGCCACGCCCCGCGACGCGCTCGCGATCGCCGAGGCCGATCTCGTGATCGTCAACGGCGGCGGCTATGACGAGTTCATGACGACCCTGCTCGACGCCCACGGCGGCGACGCCGTCGTGCTCGACGCGCTCGAGCTCGCGGGGCACGAGAGGGGCGACACGGACCACGGCGGCCATGACCACGGCACCAACGAGCACGTCTGGTACGACCTCGCCGCGATGGCCGCGCTCGCCGACGCGATCGCGGAGGAACTCGGCGCACTCGTGCCGGCGGATGCCGCGGCCTTCGCCGACCGCGCCGCGGCCTTCGGCGCCGGGATCGACGAGCTCCGGGCGACGGCATCCGGCATCGCCGCCGCGCACGCCGGCGAGCGATACGCGCTCACCGAGCCCGTGCCGCTGCTCCTCCTCGAGAGTGCGGGACTCGTCGACGCGACGCCCGCCGCGTTCAGCGAAGCCGTCGAGGAGGGCACGGATGCGCCGCCCCTCCTCGTGCGCGACGTCGTCGCCCTCGTGAGCGACGGCTCCGTCGCGTTCCTCGCCTACAACGCCCAGACCGTCGGTCCGCAGACCGAGGAGGTGCTCGACGCCGCGATCGCCGCGGGCACGCCCGTCGTCTCGTTCAGCGAGCTGCTGCCCGAGGGCGAGCACTACCTCGACTGGATGGCCGCGAACCTCGCCGCCGTGACGGCCGCGCTCGCCTGAGCGCTAGCGTCCCCAGGCGGAACGGGGCGCTGGGACGACCGGCACGGGCGTGTAGTGCCAGTGCGCCCCGTTCGCGTAGTGCCCCGACGCCCACGGCGAGGCCCAGATCGCCTGCTCGACGGATGCCGTGTCGACGCTCGCCATGAACGCCGCGCGGATACCGGCGTAGCCGCGGTTGGTGACGAGCGCATCGGCCGCGTTGCGGGCCGCCGCGACGAGATCCGTGTTCGATCCCGTGCCGCCCGGTCCGTAGCTCGCGCCCCATCCGTTGTTGAGCGGGTTGTTGCGCGTCCACCAGCTGTCGACGTAGTTCTCCTGGCGCATCCACCGCGTGATGACGGTGACGTTGGACTCGGTCACCGGGAAGCCCGCGTAGAGAAGCACGAGCTTCGCCCAGTCGTGGTTGGTGCCGCCCGCGATGAAGGTCTCCTCGCCGCTCGTCGCGTCGTACTCGTCGCGCGCCACGGCGCCCGTCGCCTCCAGGTGCTGCAGTGCCTCGTGCGTCGAGACCTCGAGCTCCTGAGCGTGCTCCTGTGCGAAGGCGGCGATGTCCGCCGAGGCGTCGCTCTCCGAAGCGGGCGGCGCGAGTGCCACGGTCGTCACGATGCCGATCGTGACGGCGATCGCCGCGCCCACGAGCGCCCCCCGGGTGCGTCCTCCCGCACGGGAGGCGTCGAACCTCTCGCGGAGCATGCGATAGACCGTGGGCAGATGCGTCATAGGCGTTCCGGCGTCGCCCGAACGGGGGGTGACGCGCACCCAGGTTACCAGCGAGCTTGGGAACCACCTGGGAGAAGCCCCCGGTCGGCGACGACCGAGCGTGTCAGGCGGCGGTCTCGTCGCGCAGAAGGGCCGCCGCGCTCCGCATGTGAGCCCGCATCGCCGACGCCGCGGCCTCGGGGTCGCCCGCGGCGATCGCGGCGTGCACGGCGCGGTGCTCCTCGAGGGCGGCCGCGGCGTGGTGCCGCACGTCGGTGCGCCCCATCGCGCGTGAGCGCAGGAGGCCGTGAGTCGTGTCGAGCACGTCCTGCAGGGTCGTGTTGCCCGTCGCGCGCGCGAGCTCGCGATGGAACTCCCGGTCGGCCGCGATGAACTCCGTCACCGCGTCGAGGCTCGCCGCCGCACGCGCCAGATGCGGCGCGAGCAGTGCCGCCGTCGCCGCGCCCGATCGTTCGGCCGCGAGCCAGGCGGCGTGGATCTCGAGGGCGCTGCGCAGCTCGACGAGCTCCTCGACGTCGCGCTCGCCCACGAGCATCCCCCAGCGGATGCTCTCGGGCAGCACGGCGCTGCGCTCGGAGCGCAGGAAGGTGCCGGCACCCGGCCGGGTCTCGACGACGCCGAGGGTGTCGAGGGTCGCGAGCGCCTCGCGCACCGCGGAGCGGCTCACCCCGAGCACCTCGGCGAGACGGCGTTCGGGAGGCAGTCGCGATCCGGGGGCGATGGACCCGCTCGTGAACAGCTCGAGGAGGCTCGACGTGACGGCCGACGCGCCGCTCCCCGCGCGCAACGGCACGAGCGCATCGCAGATCAGATGCGCGTCGCTCGTCGGGTACGCCGGCATGACGTCACGGTAGCAATGCGGTCTGACAGCGGGGAGCGCCCGTCCGGGGGTGGACCGGGCGGGTCGCCTCACCCCGGTGGCGGGTGGGGTGCACGCAGGCTCCGCCCGCCGAGGAACGCGAGCAGTGCGGCGGCGGTGTCCTCGAGCACGGGCCCGCGACCGAAGCTCCAGTCGGCGTCCGTCGCGCGCAGGCTGTGGCCCGCGATGACGGCCCGGATCTCGGTGGGCGCGGCGGCGGCGCGCCCGAGTGCAACCGCCCCCG
The DNA here is from genome assembly GCA_023428065.1 of Actinomycetes bacterium. GTDB lineage: Bacteria > Actinomycetota > Actinomycetes > Actinomycetales > Microbacteriaceae > Homoserinibacter. The sequence goes on from JAEYZI010000039.1 coordinate 42,128, forward strand.
CAGCGCGCGGCGGCACGTGCGGCTCGACGCCGATCCGCTCGCACAGTTCGAGATAGGCGTACACCGCTCGATCGAGCTCGGCGAGCCGCGTCGGCCGCGCGGTCCCGTCGCGGCGCACGCGGGGCGTCGGCAGCGCGGCGTCGAACGCGTCGGCGGCGGCGGAGTCCGGATGCCGCTCGAGCGCGGCCCGGGCGGCGTCGCGGACGGCCGCGAGCTCCGCATCCCAGCCCCGGTGCACGCCCGACTCGTCGACGCGCGGGCGCCCGAAGAGGGGCAGATCGCGCCACATGTCCGACATGCTGCGTCATCATAGGCCGCCGGAATGTGACCGTCACATTCCGGGCGGCTCCTGTGTCAGGATTGCGACACGGCACCGCATCCCGGACCGCCGCCGCACGCCCGAGGAAGCGCACGTGACACTCGATCCGGCCCCTGGCCGCCCGCCCAGCATCCGCGACGTCGCGCGGCTCGCGGGGGTCTCGCACCAGACCGTGTCGCGTGTGCTCAACAACCACCCGAGCATCCGCGACACGACGCGCCAACGCGTGCTCGACGTCATGGCCGAGCTGCAGTACCGTCCCAACCGCGCGGCGCGCGCCCTCGCCTCGAGCCGCTCGCGCACGATCGGCATCCTCTCGGCCATGAGCACCGACTACGGCCCCGCCTCGATCATCACGAGCGTGGAGGCCGCGGCGCGCGCCAACGGCTACTGGGTGAGCATCGCCAACATCGACCCGAGCGTCGAGGGCTCGCTCGGCGACGCCCTCGACCAGCTGCGCGCGCAGGCCGTGGAGGGGATCGTCGTGGTCGCGCCGCAGAAGCGCATCTTCGAGGCGCTCGCGATCCTCCCCTTCGAGGTGCCCTACGTGACGTTGCAGGCGGTCGGCGACGACGGCCACGCCCTGTTCTTCGACCAGTACGCGGGCGCGCGTCTCGCGACGCGCCACCTCCTCGAGCTCGGCCACCGCGGTATCTACCACCTCACGGGCCCGCAGGACTGGATCGAGGCGGATGCGCGCATGCAGGGCTTCCTCGACGAGATGAACGCGTGGGACGCGCCGACGACGGCGCCCATCCTCGGCGACTGGACCGCCGACTTCGGCTACTTCGCGGGGCGCGAGCTGCTGCGGGTCCGCGACTTCACGGCCGTGTTCGCCTCCAACGACCAGATGGCGCTCGGCCTCCTGCACGCCTTCCGCGACGGCGGGCTCGACGTGCCGGGCGACGTGAGCGTCATCGGCTTCGACGACATCCCCGAGGCCGCGCACTTCTGGCCTCCCCTCACGACGGTGCGTCAGGACTTCGCCGAGCTCGGCGCGCGCGCCGTGGCGTTCCTCATCGGCGAGCTCGACGGCGTCGGCAACACCATCCCGCCGCAGCTCATGGTGCGCGCCTCGACCGCGCCCGCCCCGCACTGACGCCGTTATCGGGTCGATACCTTCGCGACTTGACACGCGTCATCCGGTGCACCTTATAGTTCGATGTGACCGGTAACAGTGACCGGTCACATTCTGAGACGACGGAGTCGGGAGGCCCGGTGAACCGCTTCGAGCCGCGCATCGAGGTGGCCGTGGCGCGCGTGCGCGCCGACGTCGCCCGACTGCACAAGCTCCTCGTGCGCGGCGGTCTCGCCTCCTGGACGAGCGGTGTCGTCTCCGGCCGTGTGCCCGACTCGGAGCTCTTCGTCATCAAGCCGGGCGGCCTCGACCACTCCGAGCTCGCGCCCGACAACATGGTGCTCGTCGACCTCGACGGCCACGTCGTCGACGGCACCCCCGGCGCCGAGCACGCTCCGACGCGCGGCGTCGACGTGCACGCCGCGCTCTACCGGCACTCCGACGCGATCGGCGGCGTCGTGCACACTCACTCACCTTTCGCGACCGCGTTCGCCCTGCGCGGCGAGCCCGTGCCCGCGATCTCCACGACCGTCGCCGACGAGTTCGGCGGCGCCGTGCCCGTGCTGCCCTACACGGGTCCGGATGCCGAGCTCGCGCGCGAGCTCGGTGCCGTGCTCGACGCCCAGCCGAGCCGCGCCGTGCTGCTCGAACGCCACGGCGTGTACGCCGTGGGGGAGCGACCGCGCGACGCCGTGCGCGCGGCCGTGCTCCTCGAGGACGCCGCGCGCGCCGTGCAGCTCGCACGCGCCGGCGGCACCGACATCCGCCCCCTCGATGCGGGCGACGTCGCCCGCATCCGCGATCGGCGACTGCGCGCCGACGCCGAACGTCGCGCCGCCGAGCGCGACGCCGAGCTCGCGACAGCGGGCTCCTTCCCGACCTCCCGACCGGGCGCCGCCCGGACTGGCGGCGAGCCCGGTTCATGGACGACCCCGGGCTCAGACGGCTTCACCCCCGACAACGACGTCCGCACCAGAACACAGTGAAAGGAACAACCGTGAAGACGAAGAAGTTCGCGCTCGCCGCAGTCGCGGCCGGTTCGATGCTCGCCCTCGCCGCGTGCGCCCCCTCGGGCGGCGACGGCGGCTCGGGCGGCGGCGACGGCGGCCTCATCGGCGTGGCCATGCCCACCAAGAGCTCCGAGCGCTGGATCCAGGACGGCAACGCCGTCAAGGCCGCTCTCGAGGCCGAGGGCTACACCGTCGACCTCCAGTACGCCGAGGACGACATCCCCACCCAGGTCTCGCAGGTCGAGAACATGATCACGAAGGGCGCCGAGGCGCTCATCATCGCGTCGATCGACGGCACGACCCTCACCGAGGTGCTCCAGACCGCGGCCGACGCCGACATCCCGGTCATCGCCTACGACCGCCTCATCAAGGGAACCGAGAACGTGGACTACTACGCCACGTTCGACAACTTCCTCGTGGGTCAGCAGCAGGCCTGGACGGTGCTCAACGGTCTCGGCCTCACCGAGCTCGACGGCACCCCGATCGCCGACGCTCCGGCCGGTCCGTTCAACATCGAGCTGTTCGCCGGTTCGCTCGACGACAACAACGCCTTCTTCTTCTGGAACGGCGCGATGGACGTGCTCCAGCCGCTCATCGACGACGGCACGCTCGTCGTGAAGTCGGGCCAGACCGACATCGAGCAGGCCGCGACGCTGCGCTGGGACGGCGAGACCGCCCAGAGCCGCATGGAGGACCTCCTCACGGCGAACTACTCGGACGGCTCGAAGGTCGACGCGGTGCTCTCGCCCTACGACGGCATCTCGCGCGGCATCATCTCGGCCCTCACCGACGCCGGCTACTCGGTCGGCGACGAGTGGCCGATCATCTCCGGCCAGGACGCCGAGGTCGACTCGGTCAAGGCGATCCTCTCGGGCGAGCAGTACGCGACCATCTTCAAGGACACGCGTGAGCTCGCGAAGGTCGCGGCCGGCATGGCCGTCGCCCTGCTGAACGGCGAGGAGCCCGAGGTCAACGACACCGAGACGTACGACAACGACGTCAAGGTCGTGCCCTCCTACCTGCTCGCCCCCGTGCAGGTCGTGAAGGACAACGTCAAGCCGGCGCTCGTCGACACCGGGTACTGGACCGCCGAGGAGCTCGGCCTCTAATACGGAGACCGCTCTACAGGTATGACCCGATGGTGGGGGAGGATGGGAGTCCTCCCCCACCATCTCCGGAATCAACGAGGAAGTCGGCGATCGTGACCAACAACATCCTGGAGATGCGCGGCATCACCAAGACCTTCCCCGGCGTCAAGGCGCTCTCGGACGTCACCATCGAGGTCGCGCGCGGAGAGATCCACGCGATCTGCGGTGAGAACGGCGCCGGCAAGTCCACGCTCATGAAGGTGCTCTCGGGCGTCTACCCGCACGGCACCTACGAGGGCGACATCGTCTTCGAGGGCGAGACCGTGGAGTTCCGCGGCCTCGGCGACTCGGAGGCCAAGGGGATCGTCATCATCCACCAGGAACTCGCCCTGAGCCCCTACCTCTCGATCGCCGAGAACATCTTCCTCAACAACGAGGTGCGCGGCCGCTCCGGCCTCATCGACTGGAACCGCACCAACCACGAGGCGCAGACGCTGCTCGCGCGCGTCGGCCTCCGCGACAACCCGACCACCCCCATCCGTCAGCTGGGCGTCGGCAAGCAGCAGCTCGTCGAGATCGCGAAGGCGCTCTCGAAGCAGGTGAAGCTCCTCATCCTCGACGAGCCCACCGCCGCGCTCAACGACGAGGACTCCGACCACCTGCTCGACCTCATCCTGCACCTCAAGGGTCAGGGCATCACGTCGATCATCATCAGTCACAAGCTCAACGAGATCCGCAAGATCGCCGACTCGGTCACCGTCATCCGCGACGGCAAGACGATCGAGACGATGGCCCGCCAGGACGTCTCCGAGGAGCGGATCATCAAGGACATGGTCGGCCGCGACCTCGAGCACCGCTACCCCGACCACACCCCGCACATCGGCGAGGAGCTGCTGCGCGTCGAGGACTGGACCGCCCACCACCCTCAGGATGCGAGCCGCGTCGTCGTCGACAACGTCAACCTCACGGTGCGCGCGGGCGAGATCGTCGGCATCGCGGGCCTCATGGGCGCCGGGCGCACCGAGTTCGCCATGAGCCTCTTCGGCCACTCCTACGGCTCGCGCATCTCGGGGCGCGTATTCCTGCGCGGCAAGGAGATCAAGACCCGCACGGTCGCCGAGGCGATCCAGAACGGCATCGCCTACGCGACCGAGGACCGCAAGACCTACGGGCTCAACCTCATCGAGGACATCAAGCGCAACGTCTCGATGGCCTCGCTCAAGAAGCTCGAGAAGTGGGGCCTCGTCCACGACAACGAGGAGTACAAGGTCGCCGACGACTTCCGGAAGTCGATGAACATCAAGGCGCCCAACGTGCTCGTCAAGACGGGCAAGCTCTCCGGCGGCAACCAGCAGAAGGTCGTGCTGTCGAAGTGGATCTACTCGGACCCCGAGGTGCTCATCCTCGACGAGCCCACGCGCGGCATCGACGTCGGCGCGAAGTACGAGATCTACACGATCATCAACCGGCTCGCGGCCGAGGGGAAGGGCATCATCGTCATCTCCTCGGAGCTCCCCGAGCTGCTCGGCATCTCCGACCGCATCTATGCCCTCTCCGAGGGGCGCATCACGGGCGAGCTGCCCATCGAGGAGGCCACGCCCGAGGCCGTCCTGACCCTCATGACCCAGGAACGTCCCCGCTGACCCGCGGGCGAGAGAAGGAACCGCACCCATGTCCAACCCCCAAACCCCGACCCCGACGGAGTCGACGGCGGTCGGCGGGAACATCAACCCGGTCGAGAACAAGTTCACCTCGTGGCTCACCCACGTGCTGTCGGATCTCGGCAAGAACGGCATCTTCATCGCGCTCGTCGCGGTCGTCGTGCTGTTCTCGATCACGACCAACGGCATCCTGCTGCGGCCGCAGAACATCTCGAACCTGATCGTGCAGAACGGCTACATCCTCGTTCTCGCGATCGGCATGGTGATGGTCATCATCGCGGGCCACATCGACCTCTCGGTCGGATCGGTCGCCGCCTTCGTGGGCGCATGCTCGGGCGTCTTCGCGGTGCACTGGGGCCTGCCCTGGTGGCTCTCGATCGTGCTCTCGCTGCTCATCGGCGCCGCGGTCGGCGTGTGGCAGGGATTCTGGATCGCCTTCGTCGGCATCCCCGCGTTCATCGTGACATTGGCGGGAATGCTCATCTTCCGCGGGCTCGCGCTCGTCGTGCTCGGCAACCAGAACATCGGATCGTTCCCCGCGGAGTACCGCGCGCTCGGCAACGGCTTCCTCACGAACGTCTTCGGCGACTTCGAGATCGACCCGCTCACGCTCGCGATCGGGGCCCTCGCGGTCGTGCTCATCGTCATCCAGGCGCTCCGCACGCGCCGCGGCCGCATCAAGTACGGCCAGGAGGTCGAGCCGGCGGCGTGGTTCGTCGCGAAGCTCGTGCTCGTCGCGGCGGCGATCGCGTTCTTCGCCTACGCGCTCGCGTCGTACAAGGGCATCCCCGTGACGCTCATCGTGCTCGCCGCGCTCGTGCTCATCTACGGCATCGTCATGAACCGCACGGTGTTCGGCCGCCACATCTACGCGATCGGCGGCAACCGCCACGCGGCCGAGCTCTCGGGCATCAAGACGCGTCGCGTGGACTTCTGGCTGTTCGTCAACATGGGCGTGCTCGCGGCGCTCGCGGGCCTCATCTTCACCGCCCGCCTCAACCTCGCGGGCCCGAAGGCGGGTGACGGCTTCGAGCTCGAGGCCATCTCGGCCGCGTTCATCGGCGGTGCCGCGGTGCAGGGCGGTGTCGGCACGATCGGCGGCGCGATCATCGGTGGTCTCATCATCGGCGTGCTCAACAACGGCATGTCGATCATGGGCATCGGCATCGAGTGGCAGCAGGCCGTGAAGGGACTCGTGCTGCTGCTCGCGGTCGCCTTCGACGTCTACAACAAGCGGCGCTCGGGTCGTTCGTAACTCCTCTCCGGCGGGCGGAGTCCGACGGACGCGGATGGGGAAACCGACAGGCGGCGGGAGCACCAGCTCCCGCCGCCTGTTCCGTTCTCCGCCCGCGTCGCGGCGGTGAGTAGGGTGAGGACGTGAGCGACGCCACCACGCCCCAGCCCGCATCGTCCGTATCCGCCTCGCCGGACTCGAGCGGACCGGCGGCCCCCGCCCCGGCCGAGCCCGTGGTGCCGGCGCCTCCCGCCCGTTCGGCGGATGCCGCGCAGCGCCGCGCGCGCCGCGGCGCGATCGTCTCGGGCGCGATCGCCCTCCCGCTCGTGACGCTCGGCGTCGTGCTGCTCGCCGTGCCGCTCGCCGTCTGGTACCTCAGCACCGTCATCCGCACCCTCGTCGTCGTGGTCGCCAACATCCTGAGCGGCTCGGATGCCGCGGACGACGCCAACTCCACGCTCGGGGGGATCGACCCGGCCGCGCTCGGCGGCGTGACGCTCGGCTTCGCGATCGTCGGCGCCGTGTTCGTCGTCGCGGGTCTCCTGCTGAGTTTCTTCGTGCTGCGCTCGCACGGCGTCGCGAAGCCCGGTTACGTGACGGGCTTCGGCGTGAGCGTGGGGCTCGTGATCGCGACGATCCTCACGGCGACGGTCGGCGCGCTCACGGGCCTCGTCTTCGGCGCCGCCCGCACGGTGGCGCAGGTGCTCGGCAACGCGGCGCTCAGCATCGCGCTCACGACGATCGGCTCGGTCGTCGTGACGGTCGGGACGGGCATCCTCGTGTGGCTCTGGATGGAGCGGATCTTCCGCGCGCCCGCCGCCGCGTCCGAGCCCGAACCGGGGTCTCAGTCGCTCTCGCGGTGAGCCTCGAGGAACTCGTAGAGCTCCCGGTCGTCGACGCCGGGGTAGGTGCCCGAGGGCAGCGGGCTGAAGATGTGCGCGTGCACCTTCGCGCTCGTCCACGCCTTGCCGGCCCAGCGCGACGCGAGCTCGGACGGCGGACGTCGGCAGCAGCTCGCGTCCGGACAGCGTGACTGCTCGCGTCGCGTCGCCTCCCGACCGCGGAACCACTTCGACTCCGCGAACGGCACCCCGATCGCGATCGAGAACTCGGACCCCGTGCCGGTGCCCGTCTGCGCGGACTCGAAGAAGGTGCCCTCGGGTGTGTCGGTGTACTGGTAGAACTCCGTCGTGCGGTTGGTGCGCGCGAAGGCCGTGCGCGCGGCCCAGTAGCGGCACACGATCTGGCCCTCGACACCGCCTGTGACGTCCTTCGGCAGGCGCAGGCCGTCGTTCTCGTAGGCCTTCGCGACCGAGCCGTCGTCGCCCACGCGCAGGAAGTGCACGCGCATGTCGAGGTGGGCGGTCGCGAGGTTGGTGAAGCGCAGCGCCGCGGCCTCGTGGGTCACGCCGAACGCGTCGCGGAAGTCCTCGATCGCGATGTCGCGGTCGTGCTTGGCCTGCGCGAGGTGGCGCACGGCGTGCGCGCGCGGCATGAGGCACGCGGCCGCGAAGTAGTTGATCTCGAGGCGCTGCTGCAGGAACTCCGCGTAGTCGCGCGGCGGCTCGTGCTCGAGGAGGCGGTGGGCGATCGCCTGGAGCGCCATCGAGCGGAGGCCGTGGCCGCCCGGGATCGACGCGGGCGGCAGGTAGATGCGCCCGTTCTCGAGGTCGGTGACCGAGCGCGCGGAGTGCGGCAGGTCGCCGACGTGCACGAGCTCGAAGCCGAGGCGCTGGGCGATGACGGCGACCTGGCGGTGGGTGACGGCGCCGCCGTCGTAGCCGACGTCGCGCATGACGCCTTCGGCGAGCTCCTCGATCGAGGCGATGTGGTTGTCGGCCTCGCGCATGCGCGCGCGCAGCTCGGTGTTGGCGCGGCGCGCCTCCTCGGGGGTCGCGATCTTCTCGCGCGAGCGCCGGTCGAGTTCGCGGTGCAGCCCGACGAGCGTCTCGAGCACCTCGTCGGGCATCGAGCGACCGGGGCGCAGCGTGGGCAGCCCGAGCTCGCCGTAGAGCGCGCCGGACTGCGCGCGCTCGAGTTCGATCTCGAGCGCCGCACGGGGGGAGGGCGGCGCGTCGTCGAGGAGGTCGGCCACGGCGACGCCGAGGTGCTCCGCGATCGTCGAGAGGAGAGAGAGGCGCGGCTCCCGCTTGCCGTTCTCCATGAGGCTCAGCTGGCTCGCCGAGACCCCCACCGCGTCGCCGAGTTCGCCGAGGGTGAGGCCGGCATCCACGCGGAAGTGGCGCATCCGCTGGCCGAGGGTCGAGAGATCGGGCATGAATGCACGATATGTCAATTTCGCTCGATCTTTCCAGTTGGGATGGCTGGGTGAGCCAGCGGACGTGCTTCAGAGTGGAATCACGCCGATTCTTGAGGAGGATCTCATGGCAGCGTCGCCGACACCCGTCGCCCCCATCCGCTCGCTCGACGAGTGGATCACCGAGAACGTCGAGCTCCTGCAGCCCGACCGCGTCGTGTGGATCGACGGGTCGCGCGCGCAGCTCGACGCGCTGCTGCACGAGATGGTCGACGAGGGACGGCTGCTGCGCCTGAACCCGGAGCACCGGCCCTACAGCTTCCTCGCGCGCAGCGACCCCGACGACGTCGCGCGCGTCGAGTCGCGCACCTTCATCTGCTCGGAGCGCGAGGACGACGCCGGCCCCACCAACAACTGGCGCGAGCCCGAGGCGATGCGCGCCGAGCTGCGCGGCCTCTTCGCGGGCGCCATGCGCGGGCGCACGATGTACGTGCTGCCGTTCTCGATGGGGCCCGTCGGCGGCGCCCTCTCGCGCTACGGCGTGCAGCTCACCGACTCGGCCTACGTCGTCGCATCGATGTCGATCATGACGCGCGTGGGCGACGCCGTGCTCGACCGCATCCGGGCGGGAGCCCGCTGGGTGGCGGCGCTGCACTCCGTCGGTGCGCCCCTCGAGCCGGGTGCCGAGGACGTCGCGTGGCCCTCGAACCCCGTCAAGTACATCTGCCACTTCCCCGAGGCGCGCGAGATCATCTCGTTCGGTTCCGCCTACGGCGGCAACGCGATCCTCGCGAAGAAGTCGTTCGCGCTGCGCATCGCATCCGTCATGGCGCGCGACGAGGGATGGCTCGCCGAGCACATGCTCCTCCTGCGCGTGACCGACCCCCGCGGCCGCCGCTTCCACATCGCGGCGGCGTTCCCCTCGGCGTGTGGCAAGACCAACTTCGCGATGCTGCGCTCGAGCCTCCCGGGCTGGACGATCGAGACCCTCGGCGACGACATCGCCTGGCTCGCCCCGGGCTCCGACGGGCGACTGCGCGCGATCAACCCGGAGGCGGGCTTCTTCGGCGTCGCGCCGGGAACCGGACCCGACACCAACCCGACCGCCATCGACACGCTCTGGGGCAATACGATCTTCACGAACGTGGCCCTCCGTCCGGACGGTGACGTCTGGTGGGAGGGACTCACCTCCACCCCGCCCGAGGGCCTCGTCGACTGGCGGGGCGAGCCGTGGTCCCCCACACACGGCCGCCCCGCCGCTCACCCGAACTCGCGGTTCACGGTCGCCGCGTCGCAGTGCCCGTCGATCGCGCCCGACTGGGACGACCCCAACGGCGTTCCGATCGACGCCATCATCTTCGGCGGCCGTCGCGCGACGAACGTTCCGCTCGTCGTCGAGGCGCGCGACTGGGAGCACGGCGTGTTCCTCGGCGCGACGATCGCCTCGGAGCGCACCGCCGCGGCCGAGGGCGAGCTCGGCGAGCTCCGCCGCGACCCGTTCGCGATGCTGCCGTTCTGCGGCTACAACATGGGCGACTACTTCCAGCACTGGCTCGAGGTGGGCCAGCGGCTCCGCCGCACGGGCGGCGTGCCGGCCGTCTACCAGGTCAACTGGTTCCGCAAGGACGCCGACGGCACGTGGCTCTGGCCGGGCTTCGGCGAGAACGGACGCGTGCTCGCGTGGATCGTGGAGCGCATCGCCGGCGAGGCCGCGGCGAGCGAGACCCCGCTCGGCAAGGTGCCCTCCATCGGCGGCATCGACTACCGCGCCGCGGGGGTGAGCGACGACGACTGGCAGGAGCTGTTCCGCATCGACGCGCCCGCCCTGCTCGCGGAGGCCGCCGACACGGAGGCCTTCCTCGACGGGTTCGGGGATCGTCTGCCGGAGGCCGTGCGCCGCCAGCTCGTCGCCCTCAAGGAGCGCCTCGGTGCGCCCGCGTCCGCGCGATCGAAGGCCGTCGCGTGAGCTTCGTCCTCGGAACCGCCGTCCCTGACCGCAACCTCGCGCTCGAGCTCGTCCGCGCGACCGAGGCGGCCGCCATCCGCGCGTCCTCCTTCGTCGGGCTCGGCGACAAGAACGCCGCCGACCGGGCCGCCGTCGACGCCATGCGCGCCTTCCTCGGCACGGTCGCCTTCCGCGGCACCGTCGTGATCGGCGAGGGCGAGAAGGACGAGGCGCCCATGCTCTTCAACGGCGAGGTCGTCGGGACCGGCGACGGCCCCGAGTGCGACATCGCCGTCGACCCCATCGACGGCACCTCGCTCACGGCGGCGGGACGGAACAACGCGATCTCGATGATCGCCGCGTCCGACCGCGGCACGATGCTCGACGCGTCGAGCGTCTTCTACATGGACAAGATCGTGACGGGGCCCGCCGGCGTCGACATCGTCGACATCCGCCGCCCCATCGGCGACAACCTGCGCGCGCTCGCGAAGGCGTCGGGCAAGAAGATCAGCGACCTCGCGGTGGGCGTGCTCGACCGGCCCCGGCACGAGGGGCTCGTGGCCGACATCCGCGCCGCGGGCGCCGGCGTGCGCCTGCTGCTCGACGGCGACGTGGGAGGCGGCATCGCTGCGGCGTCGCTCGAGGGCGACCTCGACATGTGCGTCGGCATCGGGGGGAGCCCCGAGGGTGTCGCGACGGCGTGCGCCGTCAAGGCGCTCGGCGGCCTCATCCAGGGCCGACTCGTCGCGGGCGACGATGCCGAGCGCGAGCGCGGCGAGGCGGCCGGTCTCGAGTTCGACCGCGTGTACGAGGCGAACGACCTCGTGCGCGGCGACAACACCTTCTTCGTCGCGACGGGCGTCACCGACGGTGCGCTGCTCGAGGGCGTGCGCAAGCTCGGCCCCGTGATCCGCACGGAGTCGATCGTCGTGCGCGGTCGCTCGGGCACCGTGCGGCGCATCACGGCGGACTACCGCGCCGAGCGCTGGGAGTGAGTCGGCACCGGGTCAGCGCGCGGCCGCGATGACCCGGTGCAGGGCGCCCCTGAGCGTCTCGAGCTCGGCGAGGTCCATCTCGAGCCGCGCGATGACGCGCGGGGGGATGGACTCGGCCTGCGCGCGCAGCGCGGCCCCCGCATCCGTCGTCGAGATCTCGAGCACGCGCTCGTCGCTCGTGCTGCGCCGACGGGCGACGTAGCCGAGCGCCTCGAGCCGCTTGAGCAGCGGCGAGAGGGTCGCCGGGTCGAGCTGCAGCTCGTCGCCGAGCTCGCGCACCGAGCGCGGGCTGCGCTCCCACAGCGCGAGCATCACGAGGTACTGCGGATGCGTGAGGCCGAGCGGTTCGAGGAGCGGCCGGTAGATCGCGTTGACGCTGCGGGAGGCGACGGCGAGCGCGAAGCACACCTGGTTCTCGAGCGCGAGCAGATCGGCGGAGTCGGCCATGCGACCATCGTACGCAAACGATGCGTACACTAATGGTTATGGCACGAACGAATGGCGAGGAGCGCGCGGACGGCTTCAGCCGCGGCAACGACTTCGCCGGCGGCGGCGGGTTCTTCAACCGCCTCAACCGTCGCCTCTTCCCCTGGCTCGGCCCGCCTCCCCTCGGCCCCTACGACCAGCCTGTGCCCGAGCCCGCGCGCGAGCGCGCGTGCCCCCTGTGCGGCGCACCCATGTCGCAGCACACCAAGGGCGTGAGCGACGGACGCACTCTGCTCTACTGCCCCGAGGCCGCCGCGAGCTGACGCGAGCCGCGCTGCTCAGCGCGACGGGACGGGCACGCGCGGCGGCGCGTTCGCGGCGAGCTGGCTGCGCACGAGCGGCAGTGCGCGTGAGACCGACGTCGCCACCCGCTCCTCGAGATCGTCGGAGCTCACGCGGTAGTCGGTGAAGTCGCGCTCGTTGGCGAAGATGCCGAGCGGGAGCGTGAGCGCCTGGAAGAAGCCGAAGAGGGGCCGCATCTGGTGCTCCACGAGCAGCGCGTGCCGATCCGAGCCGCCCGTCGCCGTGAGCACGACGGGCGTGTCGACGAGCGCGTACTGGCCGACGTAGTCGAAGAAGAGCTTGAAGAGGCCCGAGTAGGTTGCGCGGTAGGCGGGCGAGCCCACGACGAGCACGTCGGCGCTCTCGACGGACTCGAGCGCCTCCTGGGCGGCGGCCCCGAGATTCGGGCGGTATCCGCCCGCGGCGAGCGAGGGCAGCACGGTCGCGAGCTCGATCACCTCGGCGCGCCCCGCGAGCTCGCCCGCGAAGGCCTCCGTCACGCGTCGCACGAGGGCGGTCGTGCGCGACGGGTCGGTGGGGCTTCCGCTCACCCCGACGACGCGGATCGTGTCGCTCATGGGCTCCTCCTCGCGCCGCGGCTGTCACGGCGCCTAGCGATCCTGCCACCGGCGCGGGGCGCGAGGGCCGTATGCGACCTGAGGTTGCATTCCATGACTCCGTGTTGCAGGTGGGCACCCGGCGGAGGGTCGGGATGCCCAGGCAGGATGGGCGCATGATCTCGACGCGTCTCGCCCGTGAGCTGTGCGAGGCGGGACTGGTGTGGACCCCGGCCTCCGGCGACGCCTTCCAGATCTCCGGGGGCGAGTTCGAGGGCGACGTCTTCACGGTGAGCGACATGACGATCGAGGCCCACCACTACCCGACGGGCTCGGTGCTCGGCTTCAACGGCACGACGGAGTGGGCGCTTGACTCGGTCGCGCTCGACGACGCCCTCTGGCTGCCGCGTGAAGAGCAGCTGCGCGACCTGCTGCGCGGCGCGTTCCGTTCGCTCGAGCGCATCCCCGAGGGGGCCGGCGCGCGCTACCGCGTGACCACCGAGCGCGGGGGCCTCGTCGCGGTCTTCGAGGCGGACGACGCGACCGAGGCGTACGGCGAGGCGCTCCTCGCCCTCATCCGTTCGCTCGACTGACCCGCCGGCTCAGCTGGCCGTGGGGTCGCCCCCGCTCGCCGCGACCCGACTCGTCGGGGGCAGCTCGGGCTCGTCGGCCGGCACGGAGTCGGGCTGGTCGAGGTAGAGCGCCGAGATGCGCCGGTAGGAGCGCGTGAGGAAGGCGAGCGCCGCCGCGAGCACCATGATGATCCCCCCGGCGAGGAAGACGAGCGCGATACCGCGGGCCTCGCCCTCGCCGAGCAGCCAGCCCCATGCCTCCTGGCCCGGTCGCGAGTCCATATAGGGGATGATGACGAACTCGGCGATCGGGGCGATGAGGAACGCCGTGATGGGCGCCGCCGCCGACTCGAACGCCGCCGCGAAGCCGAAGACCCGTCCCTGGGTCGCGAACGGCACGACGCGCTGGATGACGGTCTGCTCGGAGGCCTCGATCGCCGGGATGATCATCATGTACAGCCAGATGCCGCCCGCGTAGAGCCACCACCATTCGCGGATCGTGAAGAACGCCCCGATGAGGCCCATCACCATGACGAGCAGCAGCATCGTGCGGATCGGGTTGCGCCCGAGGCCGAACTTGGCGATGAAGAGGCCGCCGACGATGAAGCCCGTCGATGTCACGCCGAGCACGACGCCCCACCATTCGACAGGGAACAGCTCGAGGCCGTAGGGATCCATGAGGGCCATGTAGATCCCGCCGATGAAGTTGTTGAACGTCGAGAAGATGATGAGGGCGAAGAGCCCCGTCGCCGCCCGCACCGCCGTGATGCTGCCGCGCAGATCGAGCAGCCCGGTGCGATCCGGGTCACGCACGGGCTCGTCCTCGGGGATGCGCACGAACAGCAGGTGCACGAGCGCGCCGGCCGTGAGCACGATCGAGATGACGAGCGTCCACCCCATGCCGAGCAGGCCGATGGAGAGCCCGCTGAAGACGCTCGTGACGGTGAAGGCGAGGCCCTGCACGGTGCCGACCATGCCGTTCGCGTTGGCGTGCCGCTCCTCGGGCACGAGCAGGGTGACGGTCGTCGACAGGGCGATGTTGCGCATGTTCTCGACGACCCCGCCGATGAGGATGATCGTCGAGAAGAACCAGAACGCCGGGCCGCCGAGGTCGACGAGCTGCGACTCGGGGTAGAGCAGGTACAGAACACCCGCGATCCCGAAGGCGACGAGGGTCACGATGCTCGCGAACACCATGACGCGGTGCTTGCGGTGTCGGTCGACGATCGTGCCGAACACCATCGAGAAGAGCGCGAGCAGCAGCATGTACGCACCGCCGATGATGCCGGTCGCGAGCACCGATTCCGTCTCGAGGTACACCCAGAAGGTCAGGGCGAACCACAGGTAGCTCGTGGTGACGTTGGCGATGCCCGTGTTGACGAGCACCTGCAGGAAGGTGCGCATCGGCCCAGGTTAGTGGGAAACCACCGACATGTGCACAGCGTCAACATCGGGGCGCCGCATCACGCGCTCGGGTCCTCCCCGGATGCGGTCGTCGCGGCCAGGGCGCCGGAGCGCCGACGCGCGCGGCGCACGAGCAGCACGGCGGCGCCCGCGATCGCGGGCAGGACGAGCCACGGCAGCAGCACGCCGAGCCCGACGGCCACCGCCGCCCAGAACCCGACGAACGCGCTCCACCCCGCGACGAGACCCTCCCAGAAGCTCCCCGGCCCCTCGGGGGGCGGGGCGAGCGCTTCGGAGCGGAGGAAGAGCGTGATGGTCGACAGCGCGATCTGGTCCTCGAGGGTCCGCTGCTCTGCCTCGAGCCTCTCCAGCTCCGCCTGGCGCTCCGCGATCGCCGACTCGAGCGCGATGAGATCCGCCGTCGTTTCCGCCTCCGCGAGCCACCCCGTGTAGCGCGCGATCGAGGCGCCGAGCGTCGTGATGCGGCTCTCGAGATCGCGCCGACGCTCGCCGACCGAGACCGTCGAGAAGTCGGTCTCGTCGACCGAGCCGAGCTCGGCCAGACGGTCGCGGACGTCCTCCACGGCCTCGGCGGGCACGCGCATCGTGAGGGTCGCGCTCCCCGCGTCGCCGTCCCGCGGCGCGAACTCGGTGCGCGCGTCGATGCGCCCGCCCGCCGTGAGCGCGATCTCGGTCGCGCGCTCGGCGGCGCCCAGGGGGTCCTCGGTCGTGATCGTCACGGTGCCCGTCACGACGAGCGCCCGCTCCTCGGGGGTCGCGGCATCGCCCGACGCCCCGCCCGACTCGCCCTCGGCGACGGCCTGCGGCGCCTCGCGCGGCGCGCCCCCGCTGTCCGAGGCGCCGGAGAGCCCGGCCGAGCATCCGCTCAGCGCGATCCCGGCGGCGAGGAGCGCGGCGACGGCGAGAGTCCTGCGAGTGTTCTGCCTCATGGCCGCCACGCTAGGGACCCCCGGCGACGGGCGGTACCCAACCTTCATCGGGTTCCGGTCGTCATCCGATCACGGTCTCATCACGGAGCATCCGTCACGGAACGGGCGGGGCGCGGATGTCAAGCCCGTGCCGCGCGCGGCCGGACGGAGGTTGCATGGAACCACGCGAGCGGCCGGACGGCCCCCGCACCACGGGCCAGAGGAGGACCCCATGGGATTCATGGAGAACGCGAAGGACGCTGCCGAGGCGACCGGCAAGAAGATCGGCGAGTGGGCCGACGACACCAAGGAGCGGATCGAGGACCGGGTCGAGGAGGCGAAGGCCGATCACGAGGCCAAGCACGCCGAGCACGAGCGCGACGCCGTGCACGCCAAGAACGAGTACAAGGAGAAGCTGCGCGACAACTGACGCGCACCCACGCCACCCCATGCCCCGCTAGCCTCGGAGCATGGGGTGGAATCCGTTTCGGCGCGCCCCGTTGCTCCATGTCGCGCGCGACGAGGGCACCGGACCGGTCGTGGTGTTCCTCCACGGGATCGCCTCGTCGTCGATCACCTGGAACTTCGTGCTGCCGCGCCTCGAGGGGCGCTACCGCTGCATCTGCATCGACATCCTCGGCTTCGGCGACTCGCCCATGCCCGAGAACGCCGAGTACACCCTCGGGGAGCACGTGGCGGCCGTGCAGCGCACGATCGACTCGCTGCGTCTCCGGCAGCCGTTCGTGCTCGTCGGCCACTCGATGGGCGCCCTCATCGCCGCCCGCTACGCCGCGCGCAACCCGCGACGGGTGTCGCGCCTCGTGCTCGTGAGCCCGCCCATCTACGTGCACCCCGACGCGCTCTCCGACGATCGCGATCGCCTCGTGCAGGACTTCTACCTCAAGGCGTACCGCTTCATCCGCGAGAACCGCGACTTCACCCTGCGCAACGGCGCGGTCGTCGGGAGGCTCCTCGAGATCCCGCGGGCGATGGACATCAACGAGCGCACCTGGGTGCCGTTCGTGAAGTCGCTCGAGCACACGATCGAGTCGCAGACGACGATCAGCGACCTCGCGGCGCTCCGTGTGCCCGTCGAGATCGTCACGGGTGTGCTCGACGAGTTCTCGTCGCCCGGCGGGATCCGCATCGCGGAGCGGCTGCGCGGGGTGACCGTCACGCGGGTCCCCGTGGCCGACCACCTCATCGGCAAGCGGCTCTCGCGCGCGGTGGCCGCGGCGATCGACGACGACGACTGAAGCGCGGCTCGATCCGCGACGTAGGCTCGGGGTATGCAGCATCGCACCCTCGGCCGCACGGGCCGCATCGTCTCGGTCATCGGACTCGGCACTTGGCAGCTCGGCGCGGATTGGGGCGAGGTGAGCGAGGCCGACGCGCGCGCCGTGCTCGACGCGAGCCTCGCATCCGGCGTCACCTTCTTCGACACCGCCGACGTCTACGGCGACGGTCGCAGCGAGTCGATCATCGGCGCGTGGCGGCGCGACCACGCGGATGCCGACATCACGGTCGCGACGAAGATGGGGCGCCGCATGGCGCAGGTGCCCGAGAACTACGTGATGGACAATTTCCGGGCGTGGACCGACCGCAGCCGGCGCAACCTCGGGGTCGAGACGCTCGACCTCGTGCAGCTGCACTGCCCGCCGACGCCCGTCTATGCGAGCGACGCCGTGTTCGACGCCCTCGACACCCTCGTCGAGGAGGGCGTCGTCGCGAACTACGGCGTGAGCGTCGAGACGGTCGACGAGGCGCTCGCCGCGATCGCCCGGCCGCACGTCGCGACGGTGCAGATCATCCTCAACGCCTTCCGCCTCAAGCCGCTCGACGCCGTGCTCCCCGCGGCCGAGGACGCGGGCGTCGGCGTCATCGCGCGCGTCCCGCTCGCGAGCGGGCTGCTCTCGGGCCGCTACTCGCACGAGACGACGTTCGCCGAGAACGACCACCGCACCTTCAACCGCCACGGCGAGGCCTTCGACCAGGGCGAGACGTTCTCGGGCGTCGACTTCGACGAGGGTGTCGAGGCGGCGCGCGAGTTCTCCGCCCTCGCGGCGCAGAAGGGGCTCTCTCCCGCGACCGCCGCCCTCGCCTGGGTCGCGCAGCTGCCGGGCGTCTCGACCGTCATCCCCGGCGCCCGCAACGTCGCCCAGGCGGAGGCGAACGCGGCCGCGGGCTCCGTGCCCGACCTCGGCGCCGACTTCACGGACGCCGTGCGCGAGCTCTACGATCGCCGCTTCCGCGCCGCCGTGCACGAGCGCTGGTGAGCGTGCGGTCGGGCGGCGCCCGACCGCGTGACTGAGCTTTCCCCGAATCCGGGCCGGGCTGCATTACTGTAGGCGCACCCGCATCATCCTGTGCCCGGAAGACGAGATGAGCATCTACGAGAGGATCGGCGGCGCCGACGCGCTCCGCACGGCCGTCACCTTGTTCTACGACCGCGTGGTCGCCGATCCGGGGCTCGCTCCCTACTTCGAGAACATCGACCTCGCGCGGCTGCGGGGGCACCAGCAGTCCTTCCTCATCTCGGCCCTCGGGGGGCCCGACTACTACGGCGGACGCGACCTGCGCTCGGCGCACGAGGGCTACGGCATCGACGAGGCCGCCTTCGCGCGCATCGTGGGTCACCTCGCCGACGCCCTCATCGAGGTCGGCGTCGACCCGGGGGTCGTCGCCGACGTGCGCCGACGTGTCGACGCGATGCGCGCCTTCGTCGTGGAGCACGAGGCGTGAGCGAGCCGGGGCGGCCCTGGCCGCTCATCCCGCGCCCGCTGCTCGAGGCCGCGCTGAGCGACGGGCTCGCCTCCTCGGGCGTCTTCCTCGTGGGGGAGCCCGGCAGCGGCAAGACGGTGCTCGCCCAGCGGGTCGTCGAGGGACTCGAACTGCGCATGCTGCACCTGCGCGGGACCGCCCTCTCGGCCGAGGTGCCCTACGGGACGCTCCAGGCGCTCCTCGCCCAGCTCGACGACGCGGAGCTCGCAAGCCCCGCGACCGTCGTGCGAGCGCTGCGCGCCGAGCTCGAGCGACGCTACGGCGACGAGGAGGTCGTCGTGTTCGCCGACAACGCGCAGCAGATCGACGAGGCGACGGCGCACGTGCTCGCCCTGCTCGCCGAGTCGGGCGCGGCCCGCCTGCTCGTCGCGGGCACGAGCGTGCTCGACGGGCCCCGCGCCTTCGCCGAGCTGTGGCGCGACCGCCTGCTGCGCACCCTCGAGGTGCCCGCGTTCACGATCGACGAGGTCGCGCAGGCCGCCACGATGTACCTCGGGGCGCCGCCCGTGCTCGCGGCCGTGCAGGTCGCGCACGAGACGACGGGCGGGAACCCGCTCTTCCTCGGCTACCTCCTGCGCGAGTGGCTCGACGCCGGGACGCTCGTGCTGCACGGCGGGGTGTGGGCGCTCGCCGACGCCGGCCCGACCTCGAGCCCGCGCTTCGCCGATCTCGTGACGGCGCAACTCGCGCGGTGGGGCGAGGCGGAGCGCGACGCGCTCGAGCTCGTCGCGCTCACCGAGGAGTTCGCGCTGACGCTCCTGCTCGAGCTCGTCGACGCCGACGCCCTCGACGCGCTCGAACGGGGCGGCGTCGTCGTGATCGACGGCGACGGGGCGCCGACGGCGCGCATCCGCAACCGCTTCGTCGCGCAGATCATCCGCCAGGGCGTGCCCTTCGCGCGTCGACGCGCGCTGCGCGAGCGCGTGCTCGCGACGGGCGCGGATCCCGCGACGGGCACCGCCGAGCAGCGCCTCGCCTTCGCCGTGTGGACACTCGAGTGCGGTGTGGCCCTCGACCCCGACTTCGCGGTGAGCGCCGCCGAGACCGCCCTCGAGCTCTTCGACCCCGCCCTCGCCCTGCGCCTCGCCGCGGCCGTCCCGGCGGGGCCGCATCACGCGCGCGCGGCGATCGTGCGCTCCGCGGCGCTGCGGTATCTCGGGCTTCGCGACAACGCCGCGCAGGCGCTCTCCGTGCTCGACCGAGCCGAACGAGAGGCCCTCGCTCCGGAGGTCGCGGTCGCGCTCGCGGTCGAGGAGTCGACCGTGCTCGCGGGGCTCGCGGCGAGGGGCGACGACGCGCTCGCGGGCATCGCGTCCGTGCGGGCCGCGCTCGGGCCGGATGACGACGGCCTGCGCTCGGCGCTCGACGTCGCGGAGTTCCAGGTGCTGCTCGTGCAGGGTCGCCACCGCGAACTGCTCGCCCCGCTCGCGGCCGTCCACGCAGCCGGACCCGGGCCGGGGATGCGCCGTTGGGCCGCGGCATCCGCCATCTACGCCGAGACGCTCGCCGTGACGGGGCGCCAGCTCGAGGCGCTGCGCGTGCTCGCCGAGGTCGAGCCCGCGCTCGGCGACCCGTCACTCGACCGCGTGACGGTCACGATCGTGCGCACCTCGATGTTCGGGTGCCTCCTGAAGTGCGGCCTGTGGCGCGACGCGCTCGCGCTGACCCGCCGTGCCCAGCCCGCCGGCCGCGAGAGCCTCATCACGGGGAGCGTCGTCGACACGATCGTCGGCATCCTGCACCTGTACGCCGGGCACGCGCGAGACGCGCTCCCCGCGCTGCTCGCCGCGCACAGCCAGGCCGCCGTGCGCGACCCCTACCTGAGCCGCGGGCAGATCGTCGCCGCGCTCGCCTGGACGATGGCCCTGCTCGGCGACGCGGGGGAGGCGCGCCGCCACCTCGCGAGCGACGCCATCGGCCGCCACGCGCCGTTCGCCTCTGCCGCCTCGGCCGAGCTGTGCATGTGGTCGGCCCGGCTCGAGCTCGACGACGCGGTGGAGGCGCCGGTGCTCGAGCGGGCGGAGGCGTACCGCGAGGCGGGCCAGACCATGGAGGCGGTGCTGCTGCTCGCGGCCCTCGCCCGTCACGGCTCGACGGCGGCGATCGGGGAGCTGCGCGGCGGTGTCGTCGAGCAGCCCGGCCCGCTCGCGAGCGCGCTCGCCGACTACGCCGCGGGCGTGGAGGATGCGGACGCGGAGCGCCTCGTGGCGGCGGCTGAACGCTTCGCGGAGCTCGGCGCCGACGGCTTCGCCCTGCACGCCGCGCTCGCCGCCGCCGTCCCCGCCGGCGTGGGCGAGCTCGTACCCGCCGCCCGCACCGTGCTCGCCGCCTTCGATCCGCGGCAGATCCCCGCCTCGGCGGTGCGGTCCTGGATCGCCGCCGCCGCACCGGATGCCGCCGCATCCGCCCCCGACGGTCCGCTCGTGGAGCTGCCCGTTCGCTACGACGGCCCCGACCTCGACG
>JAEYZI010000036.1 GCA_023428065.1 Actinomycetes bacterium
ATGAGCTCAGCCAGGCCGGCGAGGACTTCTTCGGTGGACAGTGCCATGTTCGTTTTCTCCTAGGGGTGTCGAGTGACCGGGGACAAGTTTAGGGGAGCCGCACGACCTGGGCCCCGAAGACGAGGCCCGCGCCGAAGCCGATCTGCAGGGCGAGTCCGCCCGAGAGCTCGGGGCGCTCGTCGAGCAGCCGGTGGGTCGCGAGGGGGATCGAGGCGGCCGAGGTGTTGCCCGTGGTCTCGATGTCGCGGCCGATGGCGACGTGCTCCGGGAGCTTGAGCTGCTTGGCGAGCTCGTCGATGATGCGCATGTTCGCCTGGTGCGGGATGAACGCGGCGAGGTCCTCGGGGGCGACGCCCGCCTCCTCGAGGGTCTGCCGTGCGACCTTCGCCATCTCCCAGACGGCCCAGCGGAACACGGTCTGGCCGTCCTGGCGCATCGTCGGCCACGGCTTCTCGCCGTCGAGGTACTCCTCGAAGGTCGCGTTCATGCCCACGGCATCCCACTTGGAGCCGTCGGAGCCCCACACGGTCTTCGAGACGCCGGGCTCGTCCGAGGGGCCGAGCACCGCGGCGCCCGCGCCGTCGCCGAGGAGGAACGAGATCGAGCGGTCCTCGGGGTGCACGTACTGCGAGAGCTTCTCGGCACCGACGACGAGCACGTACTCGGCGGCGCCCGCGCGGATGAGGGCGTCGGCCTGCGCGATCGCGTAGGTGTAGCCGGCGCACGCTGCGCTGATGTCGTAGGCGGGTGCGGGGGCGACGCCGAGGCGCTCCGCGAGCAGGGTCGCCATCGAGGGCGTCACGGCGACGTTGCTGATCGTCGAGACGAGCACCGCTCCGATGCGCGACGGGTCGACGCCCGACTTCTCGATCGCCTCCCGGGAGGCGGTCTCGGCGAGGTCGATCGCGTCGACGCCCTTGGACGCGCGCGTGCGGGTGATGATGCCGGTGCGCTGGCGGATCCACTCGTCGCTCGAGTCGATCGGCCCGACGAGCTCGTCGTTGGTCACGACCCGGTCGCCACGGGCGGCGCCGAGGGCCAGGATGCGGCTGCCGGGTGCGCCCTGCGCCTGCTTGAGGTGGATCGTCACGCGGCGGCCTCCTGGTCGATGAGCGCGTGGGCGGCGGGGATGTCGTCGGGGGTCTTGACGGCGACCGTCGGGAGGCCCTTGAGGGCGCGCTTGGCGAGACCGACGAGGGCGCCCGCGGGGGCGAGCTCGACGATGCCCGTGACGCCGTTCGCGGCGAAGGACTCCATGACGAGGTCCCAGCGCACGGGCGAGGCGATCTGCCCGACGAGGAGGTCGAGGTAGCGTGCGCCGTCGTCGACGATCGAGCCGTCTCGGTTGGTCCAGATCCGCAGCGACGGCTGGTGCGTGACGATGCCTGCGGCGACCTCGCGCATCGTGTCGACGGCGGACTCCATGAAGCGCGTGTGGAACGCACCGGCCACCTGGAGGGGGATGACGCGCGCGCCCGCGGGAGGCGCGGCCTGCAGTGCTGCGAGTGCGTGGAGTTCGCCCGCGACGACGATCTGTCCGCCGCCGTTCATGTTCGCGGGGGAGAGGCCGAGGGGCTCGAGCGCGGCCGTGAGCTCGGCCTCGTCGGCGCCGATGACGGCGCTCATGCCGGTCTCGGAACGTGCAGCGGCATCCGCCATGGAGCGCCCGCGCGCGGCGACGAAGCGCATCGCGTCGGCCTCCCCGAGGATGCCGGCTCCCGCCGCCGCCGCGACCTCGCCGACCGAGTGACCGGCGATGCCCGCGACCTTGTCGCGGCGACCGTCGAGCACGGCGTGGAGCGACAGCAGAGATGCGCCGACGATGAGGGGCTGCGCGATGGCGGTGTCACGGATGGTGTCGGCGTCCGACACCGTGCCGTGGGTGCGCAGGTCGACGCCCGCGGCGTCGGAGAGTTCGTCGAGGTGGGCCGCGAAGTGCGGCTCCGCGATCCAGGGGTCGAGGAATCCGGGGGTTTGCGAGCCCTGTCCGGGCGCGACGATCACGACGGTCACCCGACCATCCTGCCAACACGCGCCCGGCCCGGCGGCATATGGCGCACGAGAAATCCGCCGCGACCTTGGCGGATGCCTACATCCCGTCCGGTCTGCGACCGGTGTCGGCGATCGAGCCGACGATGAGCGCGGTCTGCAGGATGAGCGCCTCGCGCGCGCCCGTCGCATCCCAGCCGATGATCTCGCTGATGCGCTTGAGGCGGTAGCGCACGGTGTTGGCGTGCACGAAGAGCTCGCGCGCGGTCGCCTCGAGCGAGCGACCGTTGTCGAGGTAGGCCCACAGGGTCAGCAAGAGCTCTCCCGAGTGGTCCTTGAGGGGCTGGTAGATGCGCGCGATGAGCGTGGCCCGCGCGAGGGGATCGCCCGCGAGCGCCCGCTCGGGCAGCAGGTCGTCGGCGAGCACGGGGCGGGGGGCCCCGCGCCAGGACTTCGCGACCGCGAAACCCGCGAGGGCGGCGCGCGCGCTCCGGGCGGCGTCGACCAGCGAGGGGACCTCGTGACCGAGCACGAGGAAGCCGGGGCCGAAACCGGGCTCGAGCTGCCGGGCGATGTCGATGAACGGCAGCGGCTCGCGCGCCTCGGCGTCCTCCCTCGGATCGACGCGGCCGATCACGAGCACGAGTCGCGAGCCCTGCACGCCGATGAGCACGTCGGCGTCGAGGTGGCGCGCGGTGCGGCGCAGCTGGTCGACGTCGAGCATGCGGGGAGCCGTCCCGACGAGCACGGAGACGGCGCCGTGGCCGTTCCAGCCGAGCGCGGCGACGCGGCTCGGCAGCTCGCTGTCGTATTCGCCGGTGAGGATCGAGTCGACGACGAGCGCCTCGAGCCGCGCATCCCAGAGACCTCGCGCCTCCGCGGCGCGCGCGTAGACGTCGGCGGCCGCGAACGCGATCTCGCGCGAGTAGAGCAGGATCGCCTCCCGCAGCTCCTCGCTCGAGCTCGTGACGCGCTCCTCCACCACCTCGACCGTCACGCGGATGAGCTGGAGCGTTTGCTGCAGGCTCACGGACCGCAGGAGCTCCCGCGGCGCGGCACCGAACACATCCGCCGCGATCCACGGCGTCGAGCTCGGGTCGTCGTACCAGGAGATGAACGAGGTGATGCCCGCCTGGGCGACGAGCCCGACGGCGCTGCGTCGGCCCGGCGGCATCTCGCGATACCAGGGAAGGGTCTCGTCGAGGCGTTTGAGGGTCGTCGTCGCGAGCTCGCCTGACAGCGTCCGCAGCCAGGCGAGTGTCTGCGCCTTCGTCCTCTCCGCCACCGTCCGGGTCGGCCTAGCTCTCGCCGCCCGCCGAGCCCGTGGTGCCGGCGTTCACGTCGTACAGCTTGTACTTGTCGATCGCCTGCAGCACGTAGGCCGGGTCGACCTGGCCGCGGCGGGCGAGCGACTGCAGCACCCGCACGACGACCGACGGCCCGTCGATCTTGAAGTAGCGCCGCGCGGCCGGACGGGTGTCGCTGAAGCCGAACTCGTCCGCGCCGAGCGTCGCGTACTCGCCCGGCACCCAGGCGCGGATCTGATCCGGCACCGAGTGCATGTAGTCGGTCACGGCGAGGAACGGCCCCTCGGCGCCGCTCAGCTTCTGCCACACGTACGGGACCTGCGGCTGCTGGGTCGGGTTGAGGAAGTTGTGCTGGTCCGCGGCGATGCCGTCGCGGCGCAGCTCCGTCCACGAGGTGACGCTCCAGACGTCGGCGGCCACGCCCCAGTCCTTCGCGAGCAGCTCCTGCGCCTCGAGAGCCCACGGCACCGAGACGCCGGATGCGAGCAGCTGCGCCTTGGGTCCGCCGATCGTGGCGTCCTTGAGCTTGTAGATGCCGCGCAGCAGCCCCTCGACGTCGAGCCCCTCGGGCTCGGCGGGTTGCACGATGGGCTCGTTGTACACCGTGAGGTAGTACATGACGTTCGGATCGGGGTGCTGCCCGCCGTACATCCGCTCGAGTCCCGCGCGCACGATGTGCCCGATCTCGTAGCCGTAGGCGGGGTCGTAGGTGACGACCGCCGGGTTGGTCGAGGCGAGCAGGGGCGAGTGCCCGTCGGCGTGCTGCAGCCCCTCGCCCGTGAGCGTCGTTCGCCCGGCCGTGGCGCCGATGATGAACCCGCGGGCCATCTGGTCGCCCGCCGCCCACATGGCGTCGCCCGTGCGCTGGAACCCGAACATCGAGTAGAAGACGTACACGGGGATGAGCGGCTGCCCATGGGTCGAGTAGGAGGTGCCCACCGCGGTGAACGCCGCGAGTGCCCCCGCCTCGTTGATGCCGACGTGCACGATCTGCCCCTGCGGGCTCTCCTTGTAGGCGAGCAGCAGCTCGCGGTCCACGGAGGTGTAGTGCTGGCCGTTCGGGTTGTAGATCTTCGCCGTCGGGAAGTAGGCATCCATGCCGAACGTGCGCGCCTCGTCGGGGATGATCGGCACGATGCGCTGCCCGATGCCCGGGTCCTTCAGAAGGTCCTTGAGGAGGCGTGCGAACGCCATCGTCGTGGCGACCTCCTGCTTGCCCGACCCCTTCTTCGCGACCTCGAACGCCGAGTCCGCGGGGAGCGTGACGTCGACGTGCGTCGACCGGCGCTTGGGCAGGTAGCCGCCGAGCTCGCGGCGACGCTCCTGCAGGTACTGGATCGCGGGGTCGTTCTCGCCCGGGTGGTAGTACGGCGGGAGGTACGGGTTCTCCTCGAGCTGCGCATCGGTGATCGGGATGCGCATCTCGTCGCGGAACTGCTTGAGGTTGTCGAGCGTGAGCTTCTTCATCTGGTGGGTCGCGTTGCGGCCCTCGAAGCTCTTGCCGAGGCCGTAGCCCTTGATCGTCTTCGCGAGGATGACGGTGGGCTGCCCCTCGTGCTCGACGGCGGCCTTGAACGCGGCGTAGACCTTGCGGTAGTCGTGGCCGCCGCGCTTGAGGTTCCAGATCTGCTCGTCGGTGTAGTCCTCGACGAGTCGGAGCGTCTCGGGGTCGCGGCCGAAGAAATTCTCGCGCACGTAGGCGCCGTCCTCGGCCTTGTAGGTCTGGTAGTCGCCGTCGGGCGTCGCGTTCATGAGGTTGACGAGTGCGCCGTTGTCGCGGGCGAGCAGCTCGTCCCACTCGCGGCCCCAGATGACCTTGATGACGTTCCAGCCGGCGCCGCGGAAGAAGCTCTCGAGCTCCTGGATGATCTTGCCGTTGCCGCGGACGGGGCCGTCGAGGCGCTGCAGGTTGCAGTTGATGACGAACGTCAGGTTGTCGAGCTTCTCGTTCGCGGCCCACTGGAGGGCGCCGCGGCTCTCGACCTCGTCCATTTCGCCGTCACCGAGGAACGCCCACACGCGGCTGTCGGCGCGATCGACGATGCCCCGGTTGGTGAGGTACTTGTTGTTCTGCGCCTGCCAGATCGCGTTGATCGGGCCGAGACCCATCGACACGGTCGGGAACTGCCAGAACTCCGGCATGAGGCGGGGGTGGGGGTACGAGCTCAGCCCGTGCGGAGCACGCGACTTCTCCTGACGGAAGCCGTCGAGATCGACCTCGCCGAGGCGCCCCTCGAGGAACGCGCGGGCGTACATGCCCGGCGATGCGTGCCCCTGGTAGAAGATCTGGTCGCCGCCGGACGGGTGGTCCTGCCCGCGGAAGAACCAGTTGTTGCCGACCTCGTAGAGCGACGCGCTCGACGCGTACGTCGAGATGTGGCCTCCGACCGCGATGCCGGGGCGCTGCGCCCGGTGCACCATGACGGCCGCGTTCCAGCGGATCCAGCGACGGTACTGCCGCTCGAGCTCCTCGTCGCCGGGGAACTCCGGCTCGTTCTCCGGCGCGATCGTGTTGATGTAGTCGGTCGTGGGCACCATGGGCACGCCCAGGTGCAGATCCTTCGATCGCTTGAGCAGGCTCAGCATGATCTCTCGACCGCGCTGATGCCCCTTCTCCCCGACGAGCGCGTCGAGGGACTCCTGCCATTCGGCGGTCTCCTCCGGGTCCTGATCGGTGTTGTTCACCGAGTACGGATCCTGGTCGTTCACCGTCACGCTTGACCTCTTCCTGATCGTGTCGTGGCCATCGTCGAGTCTAGGCCCGGACGGTGGGGGGCGTCCGACATGGCCGTCGAACGGCGCATCTCCCGCCCGCGGCGTATGATCGTCGCTCGTGGCTCTGGAGAACGACACGCAGGCTCCCGACTTCGACCTGCCCAACCAGTACGGCGAGCACGTCCGCCTCAGCGACTTCCGCGGGCGCAAGCCCGTCGCCCTCGTCTTCTTCCCGCTCGCGTTCTCGAGCACGTGCACGGGGGAGCTGTGCGTGCTGCGCGACAACCTCGCGGAGTTCCAGCGGCACGGCGTCGAGCTCATCGGCATCTCGGTCGACTCGAAGGCGGCCCTGCGCGCGTGGGCGGAGCAGGAGGGCTACGACTTCACCCTCCTCGCCGACTTCTGGCCCCACGGCGCCGTCGCGAAGGAGTACGGCGTCTTCCTCGAGGAGAAGGGCTTCGCGAACCGCGCGACGTTCCTGATCGACGTCAAGGGCATCATCCGCGCGTCGTTCATCACGGCACCGGGGCAGGCGCGCTCGATCGAGGAGTATCGCGCGGCCCTCGACGAGGTGCTCCCCGTCTCCGTCTGACGCAACTCAGCCGCCCATCACGTTGACCGCCCGCGCGATCACGAGCGCGAGGATCGCGAATCCGGAGACGGACTCCGCGAGCATGAGCGCCTTCGCGCGGATCGAGAGCGGCATGACGTCGGTCGGGCTGAAGGCCATCGCGTCGGTGGCCGAGAAGTACAGGTAGTCGAAGAACTCGGGGCTCCAGTCGGAGCGGCCGGATGAGCGCGCCGCGACCTCCGGGATCGCATCCGCGTCCTCGTCCTGGGGGAAGAGGAAGTCGGCGGGCGGGAGCGCGTGCCGGGCGTCGCGGCGCCGCGCGATCGGACCGCCCCTGTCCATCTCCCAGTAGATGATCGCGTAGGCGATGACGTTCGACACCCACACCTGGACGGCCGCGAGCAGGATCGCGGGCGCGTCGGAGTTGTGGGCGGCGAGGAGCTGGTAGCCGAGCTGCACGAGGGCCACCTGATTGGCCACGAGGAGGACGACGGCGAGTGCGATCGAGGCTGCGCGCGACCACCGGCTCTCGCGCGTGAGCCGCACGGGGTTGAACCAGATGAGCGGGATGAGGGCGAGAGCGCACAGACCCGCGATCGTGACCCGCAGCTCTGGCAGGAAAGCGCCCGGCAGCAGGAGGTAGAGGGCGACGGCGACGCCGATGGCGGCGACGACCGGCCACCGGTGCTCGGGGCGGGTGCGGAACGAGGTGCTCGTCACGGACGGAGCCTATTCCGCCCGGTAGCATCGTGGGGTCCGGGCGCTTAGCTCAGCTGGTAGAGCGCCTCGCTTACACCGAGGATGCCGGGGGTTCGAGTCCCTCAGCGCCCACCGAGACGGGCCGGGGCGGAGTCGGATCCTCGGTCTCGCCGACGAGGTACGCGACCGTCGTGTTGAGGATCTTTGCCGCGTCCACGAGGTTCTGCACGCCCCATCCCACCTTCCCGCGAAGGCGCTTCGCGACCAGGCTCTGGTCCATCCCGATGCGCTCGCCGAAGGCGGTCTGCGTCATCTTCTGATCCCACATGAGCTGGTGCACGCGCCGACCGACGAAGGCGTCGTAATCCAGGGCGTTCGTTCCGTGCTGGGCAGGGATTGAAGTCATGGGGCGAAGATACTCGTTTTCTGCATTCTCGGCAATATCGGAACATCTATTTGACAGAGTATGCCGATTCCGCCTACTCTTCCGAGTCTATGGACGACATGCAGGATTTGCCTACTCAGGAAGGTGCTGAGTGGATCAGCCCCGGCGCCGCCGCCCGCATCCTCGGCGTGACGCCCCGCACCGTCGCGAAACTCGCCGACGACGATTGGGAACGCTGGTCCGCGGTGAAGAGTGCAAGGACACGAGCGTTCGGCATGAACATCCCTCCGTTTCGCCAGGTAGGCAGCGAAACTACTGGGCGGATGACAGCTCGCTCTACCCCGAGCGTTGGGGTCTGGCGCTCGCGGCGGGCGTCCGCGATACTAGGCACTCCCGTCCGCCCGCCCACGGTCATGCCGCCGGCGTCTTGCGGATCGGGGCGACGGGCGCCAAACGTGTTTTCACCGAGGATGCCGGGGGTTCGAGTCCCTCAGCGCCCACGTGCAATCCGGTGCAGGGCGCGCGACGCTCGCGATCGTCGTCGCGTCGCTCTTGTGGGGGACGACGGGAACCGCGGCGAGTTTCCTCCCGGATGCGGTGAGCCCGCTCGCGACGGGCGCCGCGACGATGGGCGTCGGCGGCATCCTGCTCTTCGCGACGGCGCCGCGCGCGAGCGCCGCCGTGCTGCGGCGCCCCGACACCCGACGCTGGGCGCTCATCGGGGCGCTCGGCGTGCTCGTGTACCCGCTCGCCTTCTATTCCGGCATGGATCTCGCGGGCGTCGCGATCGGGAACGTCGTCGCCCTGGGGACGGGGCCGGTGGTCGCCGCCTTCCTGGAGTGGCTGGTCGAACGTCGTGCGCTCTCGGGTCGGTGGGCGCTCGCGACGGGGCTCGCGATCGCGGGCATGGCGCTCGCCTCGTTCGGACGTCATGCCGGCGGGGAGGGCGCATCGGTGCAGGCCGGTGTGCTGCTCGGCCTGCTCGCGGGCGTGGCCTACGGCCTCTACACCTACGCCTCGGGGCGCGTGATCGCCCTCGGCGGCGGTTCACGAGGCGCCGTCGGCGCGATGTTCGGCTGCGGGGCGCTTCTGCTCGTGCCCGTGCTGCTCTCGACGGGCGCGCCGCTCCTCGGCGAGGCGCGCGCGATCGGCATCGCCGCGTACCTCGCCGTGGGACCGATGTTCGTGGCGTACCTGCTCGTGGGTGCGGCCCTGCGCAGCCTGAGGTCCTCGACCGTGACGACGATCGCCCTGCTCGAGCCGGTCGTCGCGACGGTGCTCGCCGTCGCGATCGTGGGGGAGCGGCTGGAGCCGCTCGCGTGGATCGGGGTGCTCGCGATCCTCTCGGGGATCATCGTGCTCGTGACGGCTCGTCCTCCCCGATCTCCAGGGCAGCCGGTCTTAGAATCCGAGCCATGACCGAGGTGCCGGGCGGCGAGCCCCCGCGGGACGATTCCGAAGGCGCGTCCGCTGCAGGCGCGCCCGCCTTCCCCGGCTATCCACCGCCGTACGGCGCCTCCACGCCTGCCGTGAGCGACGATGAGCTCGCCGCTGCGCTCGCCGCGCAGACGGCGATGTACACGGGGCCGATCACGATCCCCGTGCTCAATTCGGATCCCGTCTTCCGGCCCGATCCCGACGAACTCCAGGGGGATGTGCCGCCGCCCTCCGACGTGCAGGAGGCTCCCGCGCCCGTGCAGGAGGCTCCCGCGTCCGTGCAGGAGGCATCCGCCCCCGTTCGGGAGCCCGTTGCGCCGCCCGTCCCGGTGCCGCCTCCGCCGCCCGCGCCGGAGTACATCGCACCGGATGCGGTCGCGTCCGATCCCGACGCGGTCGCGCCTCCGGTGGCTGCCGCACCCGAGCCGCAGTCCGTCGCGCAGCCCGTGGCCGACGCACCGAGCACGGCCGACGACGACCTCAGCCGCATCATCGAGCAGGAGGTGGCCTCGGGGTCGACGCTCGATGCCATCCTCCGACTCGAGGACGAGCTGCGTCGGCGTCAGGGCCTGCCCGCCGCCGCGGACACGGAGGCCCCGCCCGCCGAGGTGGGGGCCGCCTTCGGCGCGGTCGGGTGGGGGGCGCCCCCCGATCCCGTCGCTCCCGCCGCCGATGCACCCGCGGCCTCGACGGCCGCGCCGGGCTGGACGGATGCGCCGGATCCTTCCCGCGAGGGCGAAGCCCTCGCGGTCTTCCCGCCGCCCGTGGACGCCGCCCCGTTCGACGGCACGCTCGAGCACGAGCACGAGCACGAGCACGAGCCCGAGTCCGAGCCCGTGCCGGGGCCGCAGCCGGCCGGCGACCTGGCGTGGCTCAGCGCTCCGCCCCCGGACTTCGCGCCGCCGCCCCTCGTCGAACCGCCCCTCGCAGCCCCCGCGGGACCGATCGACCCGACGACCCTCACCCCGCCGCCGCTCGCGGACCTGCCGGCGCCCGTGCTCCCTCCGCCGCTCACGACCGTCGACGGTCCCGACGGGCCGGTCGACGTCTCTCTCCTGCCGCCGCCGACCGCGAGCGCCGTCGAGATCCCCGTCGCCGGGCTGCAGGACGCGCCCCCGCCCGCCGCGGAGGCGATCGTCATGACCGGTCTGCCGGCGCCCGCGGGGGAGGCCGAGGTCGAGGGCATCGACCCGCTCGACCGTGCCGACCTCGCTCTTCCCATCCCCGTCGACGAGGCGGGGGTGGCATCCGTCGCTCCCGTGCCCCTGTCGACCGCGACGGTCGTCGCGGTCGGCGAGCCCCCCGAGCCGTCCGCTCCGAGCGACCCGCCGGCCTTCGAGATCGAGGCGGTCTCGGTCGAGCCGACCCCTGTCGAGCGCCGTGCCGGGCACGCCGCCCGGCTCTTCTGGCTCTGGTTCGCCGCGAACTCGTCCGTCGTCACGGTCGCGGTGGGCGCCACCCTCTTCACCCTCGGGATGAGTCTGCGCCAGGTGCTCGTCTCGGTGCTCGCGGGCGTCGCGCTCTCGGCATTGCCGCTCGGCCTGGGATCGCTGGCCGGCAAGTGGAGCGGTCAGCCCACCATGGTCGTGTCGCGCGCGACATTCGGCCTCGTGGGGAACGTGGTGCCCGCGATCCTCGCCGTCGCCGGGCGCGCCCTCTGGGGCGGCGTCCTGCTCTGGCTGCTCGCGGTGACCGCGGATGCCCTCCTCGCCCCGGCCGAGGCGGTCGGGCTGACGGCGTACATCGCCCTCGCGGTCGGCGCCGTCGTCGCGGGCATCGTCGCCGTGCTCGGCTACGGACTGCTGCATCGCGTTCAGCGGGTGCTCGGCATCCTCTCGCTCCTGCTCGTCGCCGTCATCATCGGCTTCACGGCCCAGCGTGTCGACATCGGGGTCGCGTTGCGCACCGACGACGGCCCGTGGCTGCTCGTGGTGGGCGGCGCCGTGACGGTCTTCAGCGTCGTGGGCCTCGCGTGGGCGCAGTCGAGCTCGGACCTCGCCCGCTATCAGAACCCGGCAGGTTCGGGCGCCGCCAACATGCTGTGGGGCAGCTTCGGCGCGATCGTCCCGGCGCTCGCGATCATCTCGTGGGGTGGCGTGCTCGCGGCGTCCGACCCCGAGACGGCGGATGCGTTCGCCTCCGCCCCGCTCTCGACCCTGCTCGAGCTGGTTCCGCCCGCCCTCATGCTCCCGCTCTTCGGCGGGGCCGCGTTCGGGCTCGTCGCGGGAGCGCTCATCGCGATGTACTCGGGCGGTCTCGCGATCGTCGCGGCGGGGCTGCGAGCACCGCGAGCCCTCTCGACGCTCCTCGCGGTCGTGCTCGTTGCGGCCGTCGCCGTGGGCCTCCTGCTCCTCGGCGCCGACACGCGCGACGTCGTCCGCGACGTCATGACGACCGTCGCCGTCCCGGTCGCGGCGTGGACGGGAATCTTCGCGTGCGAGATGATGATCCGCCTCCGGCGCTTCCACGCCCCCTCCCTCCTCGAGCGAGGCGGCGTCTACCCCGGGGTGCGGTGGGTGAACCTCGTGGGCCTGCTCGTCATCAGCGCGGTCGGCCTCGGTCTCACGACCGCCGAACTCGCGGGGCTCACCTGGCAGGGGTACCTCTTCGGCCTGCTCGGCGTCCCGGTCGACGACCCCTTCGCGTCGGGCGATCCCGGTGTGCTCGCTGCACTCGCGCTCGGGCTCGTGCTCCCGCTCGTGACGGCGATCCCCACGATCCGTCGTCAGGAGCGCGATCGCGAGGACGCCGAGGCGGCCTCCGGGGCCGTGGCGCAGCCCTCGTAGACTGAGGCCGTGGCCCTCTCCCTCGCACGCGTGACCGAGGTCGCGCACACCCTCTGGCCGCTTGCGGGTGCCGAGGCGTGGGACGCGCCCGGTCTCATCGCCGGCGACCCGGAGGCGGAGGTCCGCTCGGTGCACCTCGCGGTCGACGCCGTCGTCGACACCGCCGAGGAGGCCGTCGAACGCGGGGCGCAGCTGCTGCTCGTGCACCATCCGCTCCTGCTGCGCGGTGTGACCTCGATCGCCGAGGACCGCTACAAGGGAGCCGTGCTCGCGCGTCTCATCCGCGGAGGGTGCGGTCTGCTGGCCGCCCACACCAACGCGGACATCGTCGCGGACGGCACCTCCGCGGTGTTCGCGGCGCGCCTCGGCCTTCGCGACGCGCGTCCCCTCGTGCCCTCGGCGGGCGACCCGGCCGTCGGGTTGGGCCGCGTCGGCGAGCTCGCCGTGCCGGTGACGCTCGGTGAGCTGGCCCGCGGACTGCAGGAGATCCTCCCGTCGACCGCCCAGGGGATCCGCGGCGCGGGCGACTACTTCGCCCAGGTTCGGCGGATCGCGCTGTGCGCGGGCGCCGGCGACTCGCTCCTCGCGCACCCCGAGGTGCGCGGGGCCGACGTCTACATCACGAGCGACCTGCGCCACCATCCCGCCTCCGAGGCCCGGGAGGAGGCGCGCGTCGCGGGCGGGCCCGCGCTGCTCGACGTCTCGCACTGGGCTGCCGAGTGGCTCTGGCTCGACGCCGCGGCCTCGGCACTTCGGGAGGCGCTCCCCGAGCTCACGGTCACGGTGAGCGAGCTGCGCACCGATCCGTGGGACTTCGCCCTCGTCTGACCTCTCCGCCCCCGAACAGAACGGAAACCGCATGGGCCTCAAGGCCGCTCCCGAAGACCAGGCGCTGCTGCTCGAGCTGCAGGACTTCGACACCCGGCTGCAGCAGCTCGACCACCGCCTCCGCACCCTGCCCGAGACGGCGGTGCTCGCGGGCCTCGCGACCGAGTCCGAGGCCGCGCGTCGTGAGCTCGTCGAGCGGACGGGCACCCTCGAGGACGCGCAGGCGGAGCTCGGCCGGGTCGAATCGGATGTGGCGCTCGTCGAGGCCCGCATCGAGCGCGATCGGGGCCGGCTTCAGGCGACATCCTCGGTGAAGGACGTCCAGGCCCTGGAACAGGAGCTCGCCGCTCTCGCGCGGCGCCGCGACGAGCTCGAGGAGATCGAGCTCGTCGTCATGCAGAAGGTCGAGGATCTGGAGGGTGCCGTCGCGCAGGCGCGCGCGGCCCTCGCCGAGCTCGACGCACGCGTCGCCGAGACGACGAGCGCGCGCGAGGAGGCCGTCGTAACCATCGAGCGCGAGCGCGCGGACGTCGCGACCGATCGGCAGACCGTCGCGAACCGCGTGCCCGCCGAGCTCCTCGCGCTCTATGAGAAGCAGCGGGCGCGGTACGGCGTCGGCGCCTCGCACCTGCGCGGCGGCGTCTCGAGCGCGAGCGGCGTCGCACTCAACGCGACCGACCTCGGTGTCGTGCGCGCCGCCGCACCCGACGACGTGCTGCTGTGCCCCGACTCGAGCGCCATCCTCGTCCGCACGGCCGAGTCGGGTATCTGACGGCCGAATCGGGTCGCTGACCGCGACACGGTACGCTGAGGCTCGCGAACGGGTCGGCCAGACGGTCGCGTCGCGTGCCGCGAGGTGCGCGCCGAGGAACGTCCGGGCTCCGCAGAGCAGGGCGGTGGGCAACACCCACCCGGAGTGATCCGCGAGAAAGTGCAACAGAGAGCAGACCGCCACGTCGCGCAAGCGGCGGGGTAAGGGTGAAACGGTGGTGTAAGAGACCACCAGGGGCCCGAGTGATCGGGCTCGCTGGGTAAACCTCGCCCGGAGCAAGGTCAGACAGGTGCCGATGAGGTTGCTCGCCGAGGCACCGGGTAGACCGCTGGAGGGATGCGGCAACGCCTCCCCGAGAGAGATGGCCGTCCGGCCGGCTCAGGCCGGCTGACAGAACCCGGCGTATCGGCCGGCCCGTTCGTCCACGAGGAAACGCCCCCGGGAAACCGGGGGCGTCTCCGCGTGGCGGATCGTCTAGGCGAGGCGGATGTTCGCGGCCTGCGGACCCTTCTGGCCCTCGGTGACCTCGAACTCGACGCGCTGACCCTCTTCGAGAGTGCGGTACCCCTTGGCCTCGATGGCCGAGTAGTGCGCGAAGACGTCCTGAGCTCCGTCGTCGGGGGTGATGAAGCCGAATCCCTTTTCGGCGTTGAACCACTTCACGGTTCCACTGGGCATGTGACTGCTTTCTTCTGGTGCTGCACCCCCCAACCCGGGGGCGTCTGCCCAACCTAGTGCACGTCTGCGGCGGCGCGGCAGGGGTTTTCCGCAGATTTCACCGAACTGAAACGAAAGAGGCTCACGTCGCGAGGGGGCGTGCCGCGAGCCACGCGGCCCCCAGGATGCCGGCGTTGTTGCGCAGTACGGCCGGCACGATCAGGGTCTCGAGCTCGAGGAGCGGCAGGAACTCCTCGTGGTGCTTCGACACTCCGCCGCCGACGATGAAGAGCTCGGGCGAGAAGAGGAACTCGACGTGCGAGTAGAAGCGCTGCAGGCGCGCCGTCCACGCCTCCCAGTCGAGGTCCTCGCGCTCCTTCGCCGCGTAGGAGGCGCGCGACTCGGCGTCCGCGCCGTCGATCTCGAGGTGCCCGAGCTCGGTGTTGGGCACGAGCACGCCGTCGTAGAGGAACGCGCTTCCGATGCCCGTCCCGAGTGTCGTCATGATGACGAGTCCGTCGGTGCCCGCAGCGGCGCCGAAGCGCATCTCGGCGACGCCGGCGGCATCCGCGTCGTTCACGAAGTGGATGTCGCGGCCGAGCGCGCGCTCGAAGAGCGCCTCGGCCTCGAGGCCGATCCAGCGCTTCGAGACGTTCGCCGCCGACATGGTGCGCCCGCGACGCACGATCGCGGGGAAGCATACGCCCACCGGCACGCCGTCGGCGGGGGCGCCGAAGCCGCCGACGAGCTCGACCACCGCGTCGAGCACCGCCTCGGGCTCGCCGCCGTCGGGCGTCGGCACCTTCACGCGGTCGCTCGCGAGCTCGCCCGAGCCCACGTCGACGAGGGCGCCCTTGATGCCCGTCCCTCCGATGTCGATTCCGACGGCGAGAGTGCTCATGGGGTCCTCCGGTTCGGTGCGCTCAGGGCAGGGTCAGGATGTCGGCGCCCGTCTCGGTCACCACGAGGGTGTGCTCGAACTGGGCGGTGATGCTGCGGTCGCGCGTGACGATCGTCCACTCGTCGGGCCACTCGTCCCACTCGATCGTGCCGGGCGCGTCCGGGGTGCCCATCGTCAGCATGGGCTCGATCGTGAAGACCATGCCGACCTCCATGACGGTGTCGTAGCGCGGCGCAGCGTCGTAGTGCGGCACGATGAGGCCGGTGTGGAAGGCGCGCCCGACGCCGTGCCCCGTGTAGTCGCGCACGACGCCGTACCCGAAGCGCCGCGCGTAGCTCTCGATGGCGCGCCCGATGACGTTGATCTCGCGCCCCGGCGCGACGGCCTTGATGCCCCGAGCGAGGGCCTCCCGGGTGCGGTCGACGAGCTCCCGCACCTCGGGTGCTACCTCGCCCACGAGGAAGGTCGCGTTGAGGTCGCCGTGCATCCCGTCGTGGTACGCCGTGATGTCGATGTTGACGATGTCGCCGTCCTCCAAGACCGTGTCGTCGGGGATGCCGTGGCAGATCACCTCGTTGACGGAGGTGCACGACGACTTGGGGAAGCCCCGATAGCCGAGCGTCGAGGGGTAGGCGTCGTTCGCGACGAGGTAGTCGTGCGCGATCGCGTCGAGCTCCTCGGTCGTCACGCCGGGTCGGATGGCGGCCCCGACCGCCTCGACGGCGCGCGCGGCGATGCGGCCGCTCGCGCGGATCCGCTCGATCTCGCTCGGCGTGTACACGTCCGAGCCCGTGAAAGGACGCGGGCCCGGCCGACCGACGTACTCGGGGCGGGGGATGGAGGCGGGGACGGGACGCAGCGGGGAGACGCGGCCCGCGACGAGGTGACCGGCGGCGTCGCGAGGCATAGGGTCAAGACTACCGAGGGGAAGGTGACGACATGAGCGAGTGGTGGTACAACCACAAGACCGGTCAGGTCGAGGAGGGGCCGCAGTCGCTCGGCTCCGATCGGGATGGCCCCTTCGCCACCCGCGAGGAGGCCGAGAGGGCGCCCGAGATCGCGGCGGAGCGCGCACGGCGGTGGGCCGCCGAGGAGGACGCCGAGCGCTGACGTGCGGGCCGGGTCACAGAGCCCGGTCGGCCGACGCCGTCCACTCTCGCGCGAGCACCGCGTAGTCGAGCTCGTCGCCCCAGCGGCCCTTGTACCACTCGTTCTCGACGAGACGGGCCTCGAGGCGCATCCCGACCCGCTCGGCGAGGCGCGCCGAGGCGGTGTTCTCGGCGTCGATGCGCGCCACGACGCGCCGCAGGCCGTAGAGCCCGAACGCCGCGTCGAGGAGGGTGCGCACGGCCTCGGTCGCGTAGCCGCGCCCGGACACGTCGGGGCGGATGACCCACCCGATCTCGGCCGTGCCGTGCACGAGGTCCGCGTGGAAGAGCACGAGGTCGCCGATGAGGTCGCCCTCCTCGCGGCGCACGATCGCCACGGGGATCCCGGCGTCCTCGCCCTCGAGGCTCGTCGTGCCGAGGAGGCGCCCCATCCGCGCCCGGATGTCGTCGACCGTCTGCGGCGCGAAGGGCAGGTAGCGGCACACCTCGGGATCGCCGCGATAGACCGCCATGGCCTCGAAGTCGGACTCGACGACGGGACGCAGCTCGAGACGAGCGCTTGCGAGGCGCAACTCAGCGGGCCCCGGCGGCAAGACGAAGGGCGACGGCGCAGTGGGGTCGATCATCGGGCCAATCGTGCCAGAAGAGCCATCGCGTCGACGGGAGCACGCACCTTCTGGTCGTTGTCGAAGTAGACGTACACGTCGCGATCGTGGTCGAGGTGGTCGCGCGTCCACTCCTCCCACTCGTCGAGGCCCGCCTCGTCGTAGCCCGAGGTGTAGAGCTCCTTGTCGCCGTGGAGCCGGGCATAGGCGAAGTCCGCCGTCACCCAGTCGAGCCGGGGCCAGCGCCCCGCCGAGTCGCCGAGCACGACCGCGACGCCTGCGGCGACCGCCTGATCCGCGAACTCCTGGTCGTCGAAGCTGTGCGCTCGCGGTTCGAGGGCGTGGCGCAGGGGGCGCACCTCGTCGATCTCGAGCAGCTCCTTGCCGTGCATCCGCTCGCCGCGGCGGCGCGCGATCTCGAGGGCAGCGCCCGTGTCGTGGGGGAGCAGGGCGAAGAAGCTGCCGATCAGCTCGGGGTCGTAGTCGAGGTTCGGCGGAAGCTGCCAGAGGATCGGGCCGAGCTTGGGTCCGAGCCCGAGCAGCCCGGAGGCGAGGAAGTTCGCGAGCGGCTCCGCGATATCGTCGAGCCGCTTGATGTGGGTGATGAAGCGCGGCGCCTTGACCGAGAAGAGGAAGTCGTCGGGCGTCTCCTCACGCCACTTGCGCCAGCTCGCGGGTTTCTGCAGGGAGTAGAACGAGCCGTTGAGCTCGATCGACGTGAGGCGCTCGGCCGCATAGGCGAGCTCGTCGGCCTGTCGGAGGCCCTTCGGGTAGAAGACGCCCCGCCACGGCGCGTAGGTCCACCCGGAGATGCCCACGCGCGCGACGGCCATGGTTCAGTCGTCGTAGGAGTGCTCGGGGCCGGGGTACGCGCCCGACGCGACGTCGGCCGTCCAGGTCTTCGCGGCGTCCGTGAGCACCTCGGCGAGGTTCGCGTACTGCTTGACGAACTTCGGGATGCGTCCCGTCGTGAGGCCCGCCCAGTCCGTCCAGACCAGGAGCTGGCCGTCGGTGTGCGGCCCCGCGCCGACCGAGATCGTGGGGATGCGGAGCTCCTCGGTCACGCGACGCGCGGCATCCGCGGGCACCATCTCGAGAACGACCGCGAAGGCGCCCGCCTGCTCGACCGCCTTCGCGTCGGCGAGGAGCTGCTCGACCTGCTCCCCGCGCCCCTGGATGACGTGACCGCCGAGCTGGTGCTCGCTCTGCGGGGTGAAGCCGATGTGCGCCATGACGGGGATGCCGGCCGAGACGATGCGTCGGATCTGCTCGGCCGAGCGCACGCCGCCCTCGAGCTTGACCGCGTGGGCGCCGGTCTCCTTCATGAAGCGGAAGGCCGTGTGCAGGGCCTCGTCGGGCCCCGTCTCGTACGAGCCGAACGGCATGTCGGCGACGACGAAGGCGCGCTTGACGGCCCCCGCGACTGCTCGGGTGAGGGGGATGAGCTGGTCGATCGTGACGGGGAGCGTCGTGTCGTACCCGAAGACGTTGTTGCCCGCGGAGTCGCCCACGAGGAGGAAGTCGATGCCCGCCTTGTCGAAGATCGCGGCGGTCAGCTGGTCGTAGCTCGTGAGGCCCGTGATCTTGATGCCGTTGGCCTTGGCGTTCTGGAAATGCCGGGTGCGGACTTTCTTGACGACCTCGTCTGCCATTCGGCCAGTCTAGGCCGGGCGCGCCGCGTCCTCGGGACGCAGGGAGCGCGGTCCGCGCGGCACGGCCGTGCGCAGCACTCCCACCACGATGCAGAACTGCGCGGCGAGGTACGCACCCATGATGAGGGTGTCCTCCGGGCGCGACTGGAACAGGGGCGTGAACAGGCGGAACGCGAGCAGGGAGTCGCTCGCGACGAACAGCGCGCCCCCGATCGTCGTGAGCGCGTTGCCCCGCGTCGCGGAGGCCGCCATCACGGCGAGCGCGGCGCCGTAGAGGGCGACGATGAGCAGCTCGTCGCCGAGATACGGCCACAGGGCGAGGAGCAGCCCCGCGAACCAGGGGATGAGGCCGACCGACCACAACGACGGACGTCGTCGGAATGCCACGTGGAACATGACGACGTAGAGGAGGTGCGCGCAGAGGAAGAAGACGAGGCCGAGTTCGAAGAAGGCGAGCGTCATGTCGCCGAGCCACGAGAGCGTGAGGGCGGCGACGAGCGACGCGAGCACGGCGGGGCGGAGGGCGAGCCGCCCGATCGTGAGGACGGCGAGGACGCCGAGCAGGAGAGCGGGGACGGCGAGGCCCTTCGTCGCCCGATCGAGCTCGACGAGCCCCGCGAGCTTCACCGCGAGGTGGAACCCCGATACGGCCAGGAACGGTGCGAACGCTCCCAGCAGCAGCGGGACTCTCGGCATCTCAGATCAACCCCTGGGCGAGCATCGCATCGGCGACCCGGACGAAGCCGGCGGCATTGGCACCGAGCACGTAGTCGCCGGGGCGGCCGTAGCGCTCGGAGGCAGCATATGCGGCGTCGTGCACGTCGCGCATGATGGCGCGCAGGCGAGCCTCACTGTCCTCGAAGCCCCAGTGCTGGCGCGAGGCGTTCTGGCTCATCTCGAGTGCGGAGGTCGCGACACCGCCCGCGTTGGCCGCCTTGCCGGGGGCGAAGAGCACGCCGGCCTCCTGGAACGCGTCGATCGCCTCGGGGGTGCTCGGCATGTTGGCGCCCTCGCTCACGGCGACCACGCCACCGCGGATGAGGGCCGCCGCGTCGTCGCCGTCGAGCTCGTTCTGGGTCGCCGAGGGGATCGCGAAATCGCCCGGCACCTCCCAGACGCGTCGCCCCGGCACGAAACGCGCCGAGGGGCGCCGCTCGGCGTACTCGGAGATGCGCGCGCGCTCGACCTCCTTGAGCTGCTTGAGCAGCTCGAGGTCGATGCCCGCCTCGTCGACGACGTAGCCCGTGGAGTCGGATGCCGTGATGGCCCGCGCGCCGAGCTGCGCGAGCTTCTCGATCGCGTAGATCGCGACGTTGCCCGATCCGGAGACGATCGCGGTGCGACCCTCGATGCCCTCGCCGCGGCGGGCGAGCATCTCCTCGAGGAAGAACACGGCGCCGTAGCCCGTGGCCTCCGTGCGCACCTCGGCACCGCCCCACTGCACGCCCTTGCCGGTGAACATGCCCGACTCGTGACGGTTGGTGATCTTGCGGTACTGGCCGAAGAGGTAGCCGATCTCTCGCGCGCCGACCCCGATGTCGCCCGCGGGCACGTCCGTGTGCTCGCCCAGGTGGCGGTACAGCTCGGTCATGAAGCTCTGCGAGAAGCGCTCGATCTCGCGGTCGCTGCGGCCGTGCGGGTCGAAGTCGCTGCCGCCCTTGGCGCCGCCGATTCCCTGCCCCGTGAGGGCGTTCTTGAGGATCTGCTCGAACCCGAGGAACTTGATGATGCCCAGGTTGACGCTCGGGTGGAAGCGCAGACCGCCCTTGTACGGGCCGAGCGCGGAGTTGAACTGCACGCGGAATCCGCGATTCACCTGAACGCTGCCGGAGTCGTCGACCCACGGCACCCGGAACATGATCTGGCGCTCGGGCTCGACGAGCCGCTCGAGGATGCCGGCCTCGACGTACTCGGGATGGTGCTCGAGCACGGGCGCGACGCTCGCGAGCACCTCATGCAGTGCCTGGTGGAACTCGGGTTCGCCGGCGTTGCGGGCGACGGCGGTGCGGTAGACGTTGTCGAGGTACGGCTGGAGCGGGAGGTGCACGGGGGATGGAGCTTTCTCTGCCGGGGCGGGATGGTGCGCGCGGGCGCGGACGGG
The DNA here is from genome assembly GCA_023428065.1 of Actinomycetes bacterium. Classification (GTDB taxonomy): domain Bacteria; phylum Actinomycetota; class Actinomycetes; order Actinomycetales; family Microbacteriaceae; genus Homoserinibacter. Next base: position 20,515 of record JAEYZI010000036.1, read on the forward strand.
GGACGCACGGACACGGCGCGCCAGGGGCATCGTAGCGGGGTGGACGATGTGTGACGTCGGGTGCCCGTCCGGGACGGGGCTTGACGCTAGCCTAGGACGTGCGCGCGGTGCGCCGAGGAAGGGACCCGGATGGACAAGCAGCGAGACTTCGTTCTGCGCACGATCGAGGAGCGCGGCGTGAAGTTCGTGCGACTGTGGTTCACGGATGTCGTGGGCACCCTCAAGTCCGTCGCCCTCGCTCCTGCCGAGGTCGAGGGGGCGTTCACCGAGGGCGTCGGCATCGACGGTTCGGCGATCGAGGGGCTCACCCGCGCGTTCGAGGCGGACGTGCTCGCCCACCCGGATCCCACGACGTTCCAGATCCTCCCGTGGCGCGGCGAGGTCGACCCGACCGCCCGCATGTTCTGCGACATCACGACGCCCGACGGGCAGCCCGCCGTGGCCGACCCGCGCAACGTCCTGAAGCGCGCTCTCGCGAAGGCGGCCGACCGGGGCTTCACGTTCTACACCCACCCCGAGATCGAGTTCTACCTGCTGAAGTCGAGCAAGCTGAAGAACGGCCGACCGGTGCCCGTCGACTCCGCCGGCTACTTCGACAACGTGCCCGGCGGCACGGCACACGACTTCCGGCGCCGCAGCGTGCGGATGCTCGAGGACCTCGGCATCTCGGTGGAGTTCAGCCACCACGAGGCGGGCCCGGGCCAGAACGAGATCGATCTGCGCTACGCCGACGCGCTCACGACCGCGGACAACATCATGACCTTCCGCACGGTCATCAAGGAGGTCGCGATCGAGCAGGGCGTCTACGCGACGTTCATGCCGAAGCCGTTCTCCGAGCACCCCGGCTCGGGCATGCACACCCACGTGTCGCTCTTCGAGGGCGACGCGAACGCGTTCTTCGACGCGGGCGGCCAGTACCAGCTCTCCAAGATCGGCCGGCAGTTCGTGGCGGGCCTCCTGCACCACGCCCCCGAGATCACGGCGGTGACGAACCAGTTCGTCAACTCCTACAAGCGCCTGTGGGGCGGTGACGAGGCTCCGAGCTACGTCACGTGGGGCCACAACAACCGCTCCGCGCTCGTGCGTGTGCCGCTCTACAAGCCGGGCAAGGGCCAGAGCGCTCGCGTCGAGTACCGCGGAATCGACTCGGCGGCGAACCCCTACCTCGCCTTCTCGCTCCTGCTCGCCGCCGGTCTCAAGGGCATCGAGGAGGGCTACGAGCTCCCGCCCGAGGCCGACACCGACGTCTTCAACATGTCGAGCGCCGAGCGCCGGGCGCTCGGCTACCAGGCGCTCCCGTCGAGCCTCGACCGCGCCCTGCTCATCATGGAGGAGTCGGAGCTCGTCGCCGAGACCCTCGGGGAGCAGGTCTTCAACTACGTGCTGCTCAACAAGCGTCGGGAGTGGTCGGGGTACCGGGCGCAGGTCACGCCCTTCGAGTTGGAAGCGAACCTGGAGGCGCTCTGACCCGCAGCGCGGTCACCCTCACCGAGCTCGCGCGGCTCGGGTTCGCCGACCTGGGAGGAGCCGCATCCGCTCTCCCCGGGGTTCCGGACGCGGTCGTGCCGCTCTTCTCGTCGGCGGCCGACCCCGACCAGGCGCTGCGTCACGTCCTGACCCTCCGGGAGAAGGATCGAGCGGGCACGGATGCCGTGCTCGCGGATCCGGACGCGGCGCGTCGTCTCGTCGAGGTGCTCGGCGCTTCGGAGGGGCTCGCGGCGTTCCTCGTGCGGCATCCGCGGGAGCTCGCGGGCTTCGCCGACGCCTACCCCGCGCCGCCCCCCGTCGCGCAGTACCGCGCGAGCCTCATGGCCGCCGTCGAGGGCCTCTCGGGGGAGGACGCCCGCAACGCCCTGCGCGTCGCGTACCGTCGCGAGCTCACCCGGCTGGCGGCGTGGGATCTCGATTACCCCGAACCCATCGAGGTCGTGCCGCGCGTCGCCGCGGCCCTTGCGGACCTCGCGGCCGCGGCGCTCGACGCCGGACTCGCGATCGCCCGTGCCGGTTCGCGTTTTCCCGCCGAGGAGGTCGCCGCGACCCGCCTCGCCATCATCGGCATGGGAAAGGCAGGGGCGCGCGAGCTCAACTATCTGAGCGACGTCGACGTGATCTTCGTGGGCGGGGGAGACGGCATCTCCGACACGCGCGCGATCGAGATCGGCACGCGCCTCGCGGTCGACACGATGCACGCCATCCACGAGCTCGCCGTCGAACCCCCGCTGTGGGAGGTCGATGCGAACCTCCGGCCCGAGGGCAAGGACGGCGCGCTCGTGCGCACCCTCGAGTCCCATCTCGCGTACTACGACCGCTGGGCCAAGAGTTGGGAGTTCCAGGCCCTGCTCAAGGCGCGGGCGATGGCGGGCGACCTCGAGCTCGGCGAGCAGTTCGTGGCGGGGGTGGCGCCGAAGGTGTGGTCGGCGTCGTCGCGGGAGGGCTTCGTCGAGTCGGTGCAGCGCATGCGCGAGCGCGTCATGCAGCACATCCCGCGCGACGAGGTGGACGTGCAGCTCAAACTCGGGCCGGGTGGCCTGCGGGACGTCGAGTTCACGATCCAGCTGCTGCAGCTCGTGCACGGTCAGGCCGACCCCCAGATCCGGCAGCGGGCGACGCTCGACGCCCTCGCCGCCCTCGCGGATCGCGGCTACATCGGCCGGGTCGAGGCGGCCGAGTTCGGCCGCGACTACCGCTTCCTGCGGCTCCTGGAGCATCGCCTGCAGCTCGCCCGCCTGCGACGCACCCATCTCATGCCGCGCGGGGAGTCCGAGCAGCGTGCGCTCGCCCGCGGCACGCGGCTCGCCTCCACGGCCTCCGCCCTCGTGGAGGCGTGGCGGGAGGTGCAGCAGGAGGTGCGCAGTCTGCACGAGCGGCTGTTCTACCGCCCGCTCCTGTCGGCCGTGGCGGCTCTTCCGGAAGACGGCTACGCGCTCACGAGCGAGCAGGCGGAGGCGCGCCTCGCGGCGATCGGCTTCCGCGACCCGCGCGGCGCGCTCCACCACATCGCGGCGCTCACGGGCGGCGTGTCGCGTCGCGCGGCGATCCAGCGCACGCTCCTCCCCGTCATGTTGCAGTGGTTCGCCGACGGCGCCGATCCCGACTACGGGCTGCTCGCCTTCCGCAGACTCTCGGACGACCTCGGGGAGGCCTACTGGTTCCTGCGGATGCTGCGCGACTCCTCCGGCGCGGCGGAGCGGCTCACCCACGTGCTCGCGAGCTCGCGCTTCGTCGGCAGCCTGTTCGAGAGGCTGCCCGAGGCGACGGCCTGGCTCGAGAACGACGCCGAACTGCGGCCCCGCACGCCCGAGGAGCTGCTCGAGGAGACCGACGCCACGATCGCGCGACACGCGGGCGATGTCGACGCCGCGGCGACGGCGCTGCGCACGGCGCGACGCCGAGAGGTGCTGCGCCTCTCGCTCGCTGCCATCGTGGGGCTCATCGGGGTCGAGGAGCTGGGGCCCGCCCTCTCGGCCGTCACGACGGCGATCCTGTCGGGCGCCCTGCGGCTCGCGCACCGCTGGGGTGACGAGGTCGAGTTCGGCGTCATCGCAATGGGGCGCTACGGGGGAGCGGAACTGGGTTTCGGCAGCGACGCCGACATCATGTACGTCTACCGCCCGGCGGGCTGCGAGCCCGAGGTCGCCCAGAAGCGCGCCGAGCAGATCGTGCACGAGATCAAGCGCCTCACCGAGGACCTGCGCCTTCCCCTCGATCTGGATCTCGGGCTCCGTCCGGAGGGCAAGAACGGCGCGATCGTCCGCTCGCTCGAGAGCTACCGCGCGTACTACGAACGCTGGTCGCTCACGTGGGAGGCGCAGGCCCTGCTCCGTGCGCGGGGAGTGGCGGGGGATGCGGGCCTCCTCGCGGACTTCGCGGCGATGGCCGACGCCGTGCGCTATCCGTCCGACATCACGGCCGACGCCGTCCGGGAGGTCAAGCGCATCAAGGCGCGCGTCGAGTCCGAGCGGCTCCCGCAGGGTGCGGACCCGGCGCGGCACCTCAAGCTCGGCCGCGGCTCGCTCTCCGATGTCGAATGGCTCGTGCAGCTCGTGCAGCTCGAGCACGCGCACGAGGTGCCGGAGCTGCGCACGACGTCGACGCTCACCGCGCTCGACGCGGCGGTGGATGCGGGGCTCGTCTCGCGGCCGGACGCGGATCGCCTGCGTGCGGCCTGGCTGATCGCCTCGCGTGCGCGGTCCGCCATGACCCTGTGGACGGCGAAGACGGCCGATGTGCTCCCGACCGACCGCCAGGCGCTCGAGGGCGTCGCGCGCCTCATGGAGTACCCGCCGCACTCGGCGACGCAGCTCGAGGAGGACTACCTCCGCACGACGCGTATCGCCCGCCAGGTCTTCGAGCGCCTCTTCTACGGCTCGCGCCTCTGACACTCGCTCCCGGTTGGGACCTAGGTAACCCGCCGCCGCGTCTTCGTGGCCCAGACTGAGGCGATGGGAGGTCGGGAGTCCGCGCCGACCGGGGGGCCGGGGCGGGCGCAGCCGCCGACCGCGGGTCCGGCACCTCCGTGGGCGGGGCTCGATCAGCCCGAGCTCCTGAAGGTCCTGCGCACCGACCTCGCGGGATTGACCCAGCAGGAGGCCGACCGACGGCTTCAGGCGCACGGTGCGAACGAGCTGCCCCCGGTGCTTGCCGATCCGTCGTGGAAGGTGCTGGGTCGCCAGTTCGCCGGGCCGATGATCCTCATCCTCGTCATCGCAGGGGTCATCACCGCCGCCCAGCGGGAGTGGGTGGATACGATCGCGATCCTCATCGTGATCGCCGTGAACGCTGCGCTCGGGTTCTGGCAGGAGCGGAAGGCGGAGCGAGACCTCCGGGGTCTGCGATCCCTGTCGACGACGATCGCCCACGTGGTCCGCGGCGGCGCGACGCGCACCGTAGCGTCGCGCGAGGTCGTCCCGGGAGACATCGTCCTGCTCGAGGCGGGCGAGCGGGTGCCCGCCGACGTGCGCCTGCTGAGCGCGAACGCCCTGCGCGTGGACGAGTCGATGCTCACCGGCGAGTCGCTCCCGGTCGACAAGCACGCCCGCGTCGTCGCGTCCGGCGGGGTGCGGGGGGAGCGCCCGAACATGGCGTTCTCCGGCACGCTCGTCACCGGCGGCCGCGGCCGCGCCGTCGTGGTCGCGACCGGGGTCGACACCGAGCTGGGCGCCATCAGCGATCTCGTTCAGGCGCCCCCTGCCCTGACCCCGCTGCAGCGGATGACGCGGAGGCTCGGTCGGCAGGTCGTCGTCGCCTTGCTCGTGGCGGTCGGGTTCGCGTTCCTCGCCGGACTGCTGAGCGGCTACCCGCCGGGGGAGATGTTCCGCACCGCCGTCGCCCTGGCGGTCGCGTCGGTCCCCGAGTCGCTGCCCGTCGTGCTCACGGTCGCCTTGAGCGTCGGAGTGTCGAAGATGGCGAAGCGGCGTGCGATCGTGCGGCACCTGCCCGCGGTCGAGACCCTCGGCTCGACGACCGTCATCCTCAGCGACAAGACCGGCACCCTCACGCAGAACCGGCTCACCGTCACCGAGGTCTGGACCGCCGACGGAACGTGGCACCCGGGTGACGAGCTCACCCCGTGGGCGCGACGGACGCTGCGAGCGGGGGCGCTCACCAACGAGGCCGCGATGCGCGACGGCCGACTGTCCGGAGATTCCGTCGATGTCGCCATGGCGTCGACGGCGCTCGACGCGGAGGCTGTGACCGTCGAGGAACGAGTCGTGCAGCCGCACGCGCACACTCCGTACGAGCCCGAGCTCCGGCTGTCCCAATCGGTGCGACGCGCAGCGGATGGGCGGCGGACGTTGTTCGTGAAGGGCGCCCCCGACGTGATCCTCTCGCTGTGCACCGCGGTGCCGTCTCCGGACGGCGCTGTCTCGGGCGTCGAGAGGGTGCAGCAGGCGGATCGTGAGCTCGCCGACCGCGGGCTGCGGGTGATCGCGACTGCGGAACGTGAGCTCGCCGACGGCGAGCTCACCGGCGCGCCGCTCCCGCCGCCGTCCGGGCTCACCTTCCTCGGGCTCGAGGCGATGATCGACCCGCCCAGGCCCGGCGTCGAGGAGGCGATCCGCGCGTGTGCTCGTGCCGGGATGACGGTGAAGATGCTCACCGGAGATCACCCCGCCACCGCGCGGGCGGTCGCCGCGCGCCTGGGGCTTCCGGATGCCGACCGGCCGCTCACCGGTGCGGAGCTCGAGAGCCTGGACGACGCCGCGCTCGCCACCCGCCTCGTACAGGCGAACGTGATCGCCCGCGCGACGCCCCAGGACAAGCTGAGGATCGTGCGCGTGCTCACCGCGCGCGGCGAGGTGGTGGCGGTGACCGGCGACGGCGTCAACGACGCACCCGCCCTCAAGGCCGCGGCGATCGGCGTGGCGATGGGCCGCTCGGGAACGGACGTCGCCCGCGACGCCGCCGACCTGATCCTGACGGACGACGACTTCGTCACGATCGTGCACGCCGTCGAGCAGGGCCGGGTGACCTTCGCCGCCATCCGCAACGCCACCTTCTTCCTGCTCTCCACGGGGGTCGCGGGGGTGCTGGCGCTGATGATCAACCTGCTGCTGGACCAGCCGCTGCTGTTCCTGCCGGTGCAGCTCCTCTTGATCAACGTCGTCACCGACAGCATCCAGGACATCGCCCTGGCCTTCGAGCCGGCACACGGCGACGAGCTCACGCATCCGCCACGGCCGCCCCGCGAGGGCGTGCTGTCGCGCGCGCTCTGGGCCCGCACCCTCCTCACCGGGGTGTGGATGGGGGTGATCGTGCTGATCGTGTTCGAACTGCAGCTCAGGTCGGGCGCCGATCTCGAAACGGCGCGCTCGATGGCACTCGTGACCTTCGTGCTCTTCAGCAACGTCCAGGTGGGCAACGCCCGCTCGGAGCGGATGTCGTTGTTCTGTCTCAACCCGCTGCGCAACCGGCTGCTCCTCGGCTCGGTCGTGGCGTCGGTTCTCCTCTTGTGGGGCGTGATGGCCTGGCCGGCCGCGGCCGCCGTGCTCGGCGTCGCCCCGCTGGCGCCGAGCGACTGGCTCGCTGCGGCGCTCATCGCCTCCACGGTGCTCGTGCTCGTCGAGGCCGGGAAGCTCATCCAACGCCGCCTCGAGCGTCGCCGCGGGCCTTCCTTCCGGGGGTGAAGGATCGATGCAGTCGCGGGCGTGTACTCCGGCCCGCGCCCCTACGTCGGCGGGGGGCTCTCGCAGACGCCGGACGGGCCGCCCCCGAAGGAGACGGCCCGCCCGTGCTGTGGTGATGCAGGTGCGTCAGACCCCGTAGTACAGCTCGTACTCGAAGGGGTGCGGACGCTGCGCGAAGGGCAGGAGCTCCTTCTCGCGCTTGTAGTCCAGCCACGCGTTGATGAGGTCCTCGGTGAACACGCCGCCCTCGAGGAGGTAGTCGTGGTCGGCCTCGAGCGCGTCGAGCGCCTCGCCGAGCGAACCCGGCAGCTGCGGGATGTTCTTCGCCTCCTCCGGCGGGAGCTCGTAGAGGTCCTTGTCGACGGGCTCGTGCGGCTCGATCTTGTTCTTGATGCCGTCGATGCCCGCCATGAGCTGCGCCGCAAACGCGAGGTACGGGTTGCCGGAGGCGTCGGGCGCACGGTACTCGATGCGCTTGGCCTTCGGGTTGGTGCCCGTGATCGGGATGCGGATCGAGGCGGAGCGGTTTCCGGCCGAGTACACGAGGTTCACGGGGGCCTCGAAGCCCGGGATCAGGCGGTGGTACGAGTTGACCGTCGGGTTCGTGAACGCGGCGAGCGACGCGGCGTGCTTGAGGATGCCGCCGATGTACCAGCGCGCGATGTCCGACAGGCCGCCGTAGCCCTGCTCGTCGTAGAAGAGCGGCTTGCCCTCGTTCCAGAGCGACTGGTGGGTGTGCATGCCCGAGCCGTTGTCGCCCATGAGCGGCTTCGGCATGAAGGTCGCTGTCTTGCCCCACTCGAGCGCCGTGTTCTTGACGATGTACTTGAACTTCAGGATGTCGTCCCCGGCGTGCACCATCGTGTCGAACTTGTAGTTGATCTCGCCCTGGCCGGCGGTGCCGACCTCGTGGTGGCTGCGCTCGACCTCGAGTCCGACCTCGATGAGCTTGAGCACGATGTCGTCGCGGAGGTCCGCGTGCTGGTCGACGGGCGTGACGGGGAAGTAGCCGCCCTTGAACGGGGTCTTGTTGGCGAGGTTCCCGCCCTCCTCGGCCTTGCCCGAGTTCCAGGCGGCCTCCGACGAGTCGACCTCGTAGTACGACTTGTTCTGCTTCACCTCGTAGCGCACGTCGTCGAAGATGTAGAACTCGGCCTCGGGGGCGAAGTAGGCGGTGTCGGCGATGCCCGTGGACGCGAGGTACTTCTCGGCCTTCTTCGCCACCTGGCGCGGGTCGCGGCCGTAGATCTCGCCGTTGCGCGGGTTGTAGATGTCGAAGATGATCACGAGCGTGCGCTCGGTGCGGAACGGGTCGACGTAGGCCGTCGAGATGTCCGGGATGAGCTGCAGGTCCGACTCGTGGATCGACTGGAAGCCGCGGATCGACGAGCCGTCGAAGAGCTGGCCCACGGTGAAGAAGTCCTCATCCACGGTCGATGCCGGGATGTTGAAGTGCTGCTGCACTCCGGGGAGGTCGGTGAAGCGGATGTCGACGAACTTGACATCCGTGTCCTTGATGAACTTCAGCACCTCCGAGGAGTCGCTGAACAGAGGCTTGGACATAGGGAATTACTCCAAGGGCGTGGAACGGGTCGGCTACGGGTGCAACCGCCTTGAGGCTATGGGGGCGGCATTTCCCGACGGTGACCGCATTGTTTCGGGCGTGTTACGCCGCCCTCCGTAGAGTGGACGGGTGAACGCCGCTCCCTCCGACGACCCCGGATCCGGCTGGCCCGGAGAGCGGCTGGGGCTCCCCGAGCACGGTCCGCGGTCCATCGCGCGTCTCGGGCGGCGGGTCGTCGCGATCCTCATCGACTGGGGTGTCGCCTACCTCCTGTCCTGGGCGTTCTTCCCGACGGTGCTCGGCACCGACCCCTTCGTGACGCTCGCGATCTTCGCCGCCCTGCAGTACCTCTTCCTCATCGTCGTGAGCGGCAGTCTCGGCCACGTCGTCATGCGCCTGCGCGTCGTGCCGCTCGCGGGCGGCTACATCGGCCTGTGGCGGCCCGCCGTGCGGACGCTCCTGCTGTGCCTCGCGATCCCGGCCCTCATCTGGGACCGCGATCAGCGGGGTCTGCACGACAAGGCGGCCGGCACCGTGCTCGTCCGCGTCTGAGTCTGTACCCCGAAAGTTGCGCTCGGGGGACATTTCCCGCCACACTGTGCCGAGATAGACGTACCCGACGTCTCTCCATCCAATGACGGCTGGCGAGGAGTGGTATGACGAGCATCGGTCACCCGGGGTGGCGTCACGACGCTGCGTCTCGGAGCCTCGCAGAGCCGGACGTCACGGCCCACCCGTCCCGGTCCGCACGCGGAGCGCGTGGTCTCGTCCTCGGGCTCGGGATCGCGGTCTGCGTGCTCCTCGTGGCGCCCGCGGCCGCAGAGGCACGCGGCTCGGCGGGCACCGCGCGGTTGAGCGCATCGGCCGTTCCGGCCGCGCTCGTCGACCACGCCCGCCTGGACAGCCGATCCCGCGCGCTCGAGGCGGCGATCGCGTGGTCCGCCGCCGCCGGTGACGCCGCCGAGGGGCGGGTGCTCGAGGAGGCGCCGCGCAGCGCGCTCGCGACGGAGCTCGCGCGCGCCGAGGCGCTCCTCCACGAGGCGCGCCAGTGGCTCGCGTGGCCGGC